>NZ_JAFMZG010000023.1:0-325472 GCF_049132125.1 Pseudomonas sp. NFX5 | reverse complement strand
CGGTTACCTTACTGGGGCCGCTCCGCGGCCCAACGCGGGGCAAGCCCGCTCACCACAACAAGCCCGCTCGCCACGACAAGCCGGTTCACTACAACAAGCCCGCTCGCCACAGGTTATTTACCAGACGGTGAGGGATACCATGCATAACCCCTGCGCCCTGATCCCGGTCTACAACCACGAAGCCGCCGTGCCCGCCGTGGTCCACAGCCTGTTGAACAGTGGCCTGCCGTGCCTGTTGGTGGACGATGGCAGCAGCCCGGCCTGCGCAGCGGTGCTGGCGCAACTGGCGCGGCTGGACAATGTCACCCTGCTGACCCTGCCGACCAATCAGGGCAAGGGCGGCGCAGTGATGGCGGGCTTTCGCGAAGCGGCGCGCCTGGGCTTCAGCCACGCGTTGCAGGTCGATGCCGACGGCCAGCACGACCTGCGTGAAGTCGAAACGTTTATCGACGCGTCCCGCAGGCAGCCCCACGCAATCATCTGCGGCTACCCCGAATACGACGAAAGCGTGCCCAAGGGCCGTTTGTATGCGCGTTACCTGACCCATGTGTGGGTGTGGATCAACACCCTGTCACTGCAGATCCGCGACTCGATGTGCGGCTTTCGCGTGTACCCGCTGGCACCGGTGCTGGCGCTGATGGACTCGGCCTATATCGGCACGCACATGGACTTCGACTCCGACATCCTGGTGCGCCTTGCCTGGCGCAACCAGCCGATGCGCTGGCTGCCGACCCAGGTGCATTACCCCGCCGACGGCCTGTCGCACTTCCGCCTGTTCCGCGACAACGTACGCATCAGTGCCATGCACACCCGCCTGTTCTTCGGCATGTTGGTGCGTGCGCCGCTGATCCTGTGGCGACGGTGGCAGGCATGAGCGACAGCACCAAGCACTGGGCCGACCGCGAAGAACGCGGCAGCTACTGGCTGATGAAATTCACCGCCCTCGCCGCCAAGGTCCTCGGCCGCCGCCTGCTGAGCCCGGTGCTGTACGGCATCGTGCTGTACTTCTTCCTGTTCGGCCGCACCGCGCGCCAGAGCGCCTGGCAATACCAGCAGCGCCTGGCCGACTGGAGCGGGCGCGATGAACTGCGCCCCAGCCAGCGCAGAGTCTTTGCCCAGTTCATGGCCTTCGCCGATGCCCTGCTCGACAAACTCGACGTGTGGAACGGCAAGCTGCGCCTGGAGCAGATCGAGATCAACGACCCGGCGAAACTGC
Source organism: Pseudomonas sp. NFX5 (assembly GCF_049132125.1). Classification (NCBI taxonomy): domain Bacteria; kingdom Pseudomonadati; phylum Pseudomonadota; class Gammaproteobacteria; order Pseudomonadales; family Pseudomonadaceae; genus Pseudomonas; species Pseudomonas sp. NFX5. The sequence goes on along the minus strand of NZ_JAFMZG010000023.1, from coordinate 324,256 downwards.
GCGGGCAACTGCGCGCCGGGCGCGGGCAGATGCTGGTGGGCGCCCACCTGGGCAACCTCGAAGTGTGCCGCGCGCTGGCGGAAATCGGCGAACAGGTCACCATGAACGTGCTGGTGCACACCAAGCACGCCGAACGCTTCAACCGTCTGCTGGGCGAAGCTGGTGCCACCCACTTGCGCCTGATCCAGGTCAGCGAGCTGGACCCGGCCACCATGCTGCTGCTCAGCCAGCGCCTGGACGACGGCGAGTGGCTGGCGATTGCCGGCGACCGCGTGCCCTTGCATGGCGGGCGCACGGTGCGCGTGGATTTCCTCGGCCATGACGCCGCGTTCCCCCAAGGCCCGTGGCTGCTGGCGGGCCTGCTGAAATGCCCGGTCAACCTGCTGATGTGCCTGAAACACCAGGGCCGCTATCGCCTGACCATCGAGCCCTTCGCGCAATTGATCGAATGGAAACGCAGCACCCGCGAGCAGGTCATCGCCCTGTGGACCGCGCGCTACGCCGCACGCCTGGGCCAGTTCTGCCTGGAAGCGCCCCAACAATGGTTCAACTTTTACCCTTTCTGGAAGACCGATGACGACGCATCTTGAGCCGGTAACCTTTGGCGAACGCCCCCTGCGCATCGAAGACGTGCTGGCCCTGGCCAACCGTCAGGTGCCTACCCAGCTGCAAGGCGATCCCGCGTATCGCCAGCGCATCGCCAAGGGCGCACAGTTCCTCGACTCGCTGCTGGACAAGGAAGGCGTGATCTACGGCGTGACCACCGGCTACGGTGACTCCTGAGTGGTCGCGGTGCCGTTGCAACACGTGGAGGCCCTGCCCCGTCACCTGTATACCTTCCACGGTTGCGGCCTGGGCAAGTTGCTCGACGCCCAGGCCACCCGTGCGGTGCTGGCGGCGCGCTTGCAGTCGCTGTGCCACGGTGTCTCCGGGGTGCGCGTGGAACTGCTGGAGCGCCTGCATGGGTTCCTCGAACACGACGTGCTGCCGCTGATCCCGGAAGAAGGCTCGGTGGGCGCCAGCGGTGACCTGACCCCGCTGTCCTACGTGGCCGCGACCCTGTCCGGCGAACGCGAAGTGCTGTTCCGTGGCGAGCGTCGCCAGGCGGCCGACGTGCACCGCGAACTCGGCTGGGAGCCGCTGGTACTGCGCCCCAAGGAAGCCCTGGCCCTGATGAACGGCACCGCGGTGATGACCGGCATCGCTTGCCTGGCCTTCGCCCGCGCCGATTACCTGCTGCAACTGGCCACCCGTATCACCGCGCTGAACGTGGTGGCGCTGCAAGGCAACCCGGAACACTTCGACGAGCGCCTGTTCGCCGCCAAGCCACATCCGGGGCAGATGCAAGTCGCCGCCTGGCTACGCAAGGATCTGGCGATCGACGCGCCGACCGCGCCGCTGCATCGCCTGCAGGATCGCTACTCGCTGCGCTGCGCGCCCCACGTCCTCGGCGTGCTCGCGGACAGCCTGAACTGGCTGCGTTCGTTTATCGAGATCGAGCTGAACAGCGCCAACGACAACCCGATCATCGACGCCGAAGAAGAACGCGTGCTGCATGGCGGGCACTTCTACGGCGGGCATATCGCCTTTGCCATGGACAGCCTCAAGACCCTGGTGGCCAACGTCGCCGACCTGCTTGACCGCCAGCTCGCCCTGCTGGTGGACGTGCGCTACAACCACGGCCTGCCGAGCAACCTGTCCGGCGCACCGGCGGACCGCGCGATGATCAACCACGGTTTCAAGGCGGTGCAGATCGGCACCAGCGCCTGGACCGCCGAAGCACTGAAAAACACCATGCCGGCCAGCGTGTTCTCGCGCTCCACCGAGTGCCACAACCAGGACAAGGTGAGCATGGGCACCATCGCCGCCCGCGATGCGATCCGCGTGCTGGAGCTGACCGAACAGGTCGCCGCCGCCACCCTGCTCGCCGCCAACCAGGGTGTGTGGCTGCGCGCCCAGGCCGACGACGCACGCCCGTTGCCGCCGGCGCTGGCGGCCATGCATGCAGAGCTGGCCCAGGACTTCCCGCCGGTCATCGAAGACCGTGCTCTCGAAGGCGAACTGCGCCTGTGCCTGCAACGCATCGCCGAGCAACACTGGAGGCTGCATGCGTAGCCCTGGCGTATTGCACAGCGACACCGAAATCCTGGTGCCGTTTTTTGACGTCGACACCATGCACGTCGTCTGGCACGGGCATTACGTGAAGTACCTGGAAGTCGCACGCTGCGCGCTGCTGGACAAGATCGGCCATAACTACACGGCGATGCTCGAAGCCGGCTACGCCTGGCCGGTGATCGACATGCAACTGCGCTATGTGCGCGGTGCGGTGTTCGGCCAGACGATCAACGTGCGCGCCAGCCTGGTGGAGTGGGAGAACCGCTTGAAGGTCAATTACCTGATCACCGACCTGGCCAGCGGCGAGCGCCTGACCCGCGCCAGCACTGTGCAGGTGGCGGTGGACATCGCCACTCGCGAGATGCAGCTGGCGTCCCCCAAAGTATTCACCGACGCCGTCGACAGGGCCTTGTCATGAAACTGATCACCTTCCTCGGCGCGTTGCTGCTGTCGCTTCAAGCCCAGGCCTTCGACCTGCAACAACTCAGCGACCAGTTGGCCAAACCCTCTGTGATCCACGGCAGCTTTATCCAGGAAAAACACCTGCGTGCGCTGCCGCAGCCGTTGGTCAGCAAGGGCACCTTCGTCCTGGCCAAGGACCACGGCCTGCTGTGGCTGCTGAAAACCCCGCTGCAACAGGACTACCGCATCAGCGCCCAAGGCATTGCCCGGCGTGACGCCAACGGCTGGCAACTGCTGCCGAACAAGAGCGCCGGCGCCGAACAGAACCGTCTGTTCCTCGCCGTGCTCCAGGGCGACAGCAGCGGCTTGCAGCGCGACTTCGAGCTGCAACTGCAAGGCGAAGCCCGGCAATGGAAGCTCACGCTGATCCCGCGTTCACTGCTGCTCAAGCAGGTATTCACCCAGATCAATATCGACGGCGGTGAACTGGTGCAGAAGATCGAACTGCTGGAAACCCAGGGCGACAGCACCGTGCTGCGCATGCAGGACAGCAGCGCCGGCCAGCCATTGAGCGACGCGGAGCAACACGATTTTGCCCAGTGAGCGCCTGCTGCCCCGCCTGTTCCTGATCCTGCTGGTGGCCGTGCTGGCCCTGGCCGGCTGGCAGTGGCGCGATGGTGCACCGCTGTCGGCCAACCTGATGGAGCTGGTGCCGGGCAGTACGCCGGACGCCCTGGAACTGCAAGCCGAACAGCGCATGCAGGAGCCGCTCAACCGCGAAATGCTGGTGTTGGTGGGGCACGCCGATCGCCAGCAAGCGGTGGCCGTCGCCCAGCAATTGGGCGAGCGCTGGCAGGCCAGCGGCTTGTTCGAGAAGGTCCAATGGAACCTGCAAGCCGACCTGCCGGCACTGCGTGAACAGTTGCTGCGCGGGCGGCTGGCGATGCTCTCGACCAAGGACCGCGAACAACTGATCGACCACCCGGACGCGTTCATCCAGCAACGGGTGCAGTCGCTGTTCGACCCCTTCACCGGCTTCAGCCTGGTGCCGAGCCAGGACGACTGGCTGGGCCTGACCGGGCGCATCCAGAACAGCCAGCCGCAACGCGGCTCGGTGCAACTGGACATCGGCAGCGGCGCCTTGATCGCCGATGCCGACGGCAAGAGCTGGGTGCTGCTGCGGGCGCGCACCACCGGCAATGCCTTCGACATGAAACTGCCGCTGCAGGTGGCGGATCTGCTCCAGGCCAGCCGCACGCAGGCCGGCGAACACGGCGCGCAATTGCTCGCCGCCAGCGGTTTGCTTTACGCCGCCAATGGCCAGCAGCAGGCCACGCGGGAAATCACCTGGGTCGGCGGCGGCGCCACCGTCGGCATTCTGCTGCTGCTGTTGCTGGCGTTCCGCCGCTGGCGAGTGCTGCTGGCGTTTGTACCGGTGCTGGTGGGCATGCTGTTTGGTGCCGTCGCTTGCGTGGCGCTGTTCGGCCATATGCATGTGATGACCCTGGTGCTCGGCTCCAGCCTGATCGGCGTCGCGGTGGATTACCCGCTGCACTACCTGTCGAAAAGCTGGAGCATGAACCCCTGGCGCAGTTGGCCGGCATTGCGCCTGACGCTGCCAGGGCTGAGCCTGAGCCTGGCCACCAGCTGCATCGGCTACCTGGCGCTGGCCTGGACACCCTTCCCGGCCTTGACGCAAATCGCGGTGTTCTCCGCCGCGGGCCTGGTCGGCGCCTACCTGTCAGCGGTGTGCCTGCTGCCGGCACTGCTCAAGGGTGTCGAACTGCGCCCGGCCCAATGGCCGCTGCGCGTCGCCGAATGCCTGTGGCGGGTGCGGGCCACCTTGCTCAAGCGTGTGCCCAGTCCGGTGCTGCTGGTGTGGGTGCTGCTGTTCTGCGCCGGCGGCCTTTGGCAGCTGGACAGCAAAAACGATATCCGCCAGTGGATCGGTGCGCCGCCGCAACTGCTGCAAGAGGCACAGGCCGTGGCGCGCATTACCGGTTTCCAGCCCACCAGCCAGTTTTTCCTGATACGGGCCGACAACCAGCCGCAGTTGCTGGAGCGGCAAGCCGCCCTGGGCCAACGCCTGGACCAACTGGTGAATATGGACAAGCTCCAGGGTTACCTGGCGCTCAACCAACTGGTCAGCCTGCCCGCCGAACAGCAGCAACTGCGCGATGCCCTGAGCACACTCCCACAGCATTGGCAGCCGCTGCTGGACCTCGGCGTGCCCGCCGGCGCCCTGCACGCCGAAGTCGCGCAACTGCAAGCGCTGCCCACCGAAGACATCGACGCTGCGCTGGTGGGCCCCTTGGCCGAACCCTGGCGCACGCTGTGGCTGGGCCCGGTGGACGGCGGCGTGGCGGCCATGGTCAGCCTGCAGGGCTTGAACAACCCGGCGCTGCTGCGGGTGCAGGCCGTGGACCTGCCCGGCGTGCAGTTGGTGGATCGTCTCGGGGATTTGAACCGTGTATTCGCCGACACGCAGATCAGCGCCGCCGAATTGAAGTTGATGTCGTGCGTGCTGATCGTGCTGTTACTGATCCTGCCGTTCGGTTTCGGCGGGGCCTTGCGCATCGTCGCCCTGCCGTTGCTGGCTGCACTGTGCAGCCTGGCCAGCCTGGGTTGGCTGGGCCAGCCGCTGACCCTGTTCAGCCTGTTCGGGTTGCTGCTGGTCACGGCCATCAGTGTCGACTATGCGATTTTGATGCGCGAACAGATCGGCGGCCCCGCTGTCAGCCTTTTAGGGACGCTGCTGGCAGCGCTGACGACCTGGTTGTCGTTCGGCCTGCTGGCGGTGTCCAGTACCCCGGCAGTGAGTAATTTCGGCCTGTCGGTCAGCCTGGGCCTGGCATTCAGCTTTATGCTGGCCCCCTGGGCCGGCCAACGGAAACACGCCTCATGAATGTAGTTATCGCCAAAGCGGCAAGGAGCCCTCGTGCCCATAGTTGAAATGGAACGTCGCCAGGTGGTGGTGATTGGTGCCGGGCCATCCGGCGCGATTGCCGCCGCACTGCTCAAACGCAAAGGGCATGATGTATTGATCATCGAGCGCCAGCATTTCCCGCGCTTCTCGATCGGAGAAAGCCTGCTGTCGCACTGCATCGATTTCATCGAAGAGGCCGGCATGCTCGACGCCGTGCAGGCGGCGGGATTCCAGGTAAAAACCGGTGCCGCGTTTGCCTGGGGCGAGCGTTACAGCGCGTTCGATTTCGGTGACACCTTCAGCAACGGCAAGCCCACTACCTTCCAGGTGCAGCGCGGCGAGTTCGACAAGTTGCTGGCCGATCAGGCCGCCCAGCAAGGCGTCGACATCCGCTACGGCGAAACCATCGTCGGCGTGGATTTCTCCGGTGAGTGCCGCTACCTGCATGTGCGCCGCGAGAACGGCAGCGAGTACCACATCAAGGCCAAGTTCGTGCTCGATGCCAGCGGCTACGGCCGCGTGCTGCCGCGCCTGCTCGACCTGGAGGCGCCGTCGAATTTCCCGCTGCGCCAGGCGGTGTTCACCCACGTTGAAGACCGCATCGAACACCCAGGCTTCGACCGCACCAAGATCCTGGTCACCACGCACCCTACGAAGCGCGATATCTGGTTCTGGACCATCCCGTTCAGCAACGGTCGCTGCTCGGTGGGTGTGGTCGCGGCCAAGGCGCATTTCGACGCGCGCGATGCGGACCTCGACGCCTGCCTGCGCGGTTTTATCGACGAAACCCCGAGCTTGTCCGGCGTGCTGGACAACGCCGTATGGGACACACCGGCGCGCACCATCGGCGGCTACTCGGCCAACGTCAAAACCCTGCACGGCCCCGGCTTTGCGCTGCTGGGCAATGCGGCGGAATTCCTCGACCCGGTGTTCTCCTCCGGCGTGACCATCGCCATGCGCTCGGCGAGCATGGCCGCCGGCGTGCTGCATCGTCAGCTCAAAGGCGAGACCGTGGACTGGCAAACCGAGTTTGCCGAGCCGCTCAAGCGCGGTGTCGACACCTTCCGCTGCTACGTCGAGGGCTGGTATGCAGGCACCTTCCAGGATGTGATTTTCCACCCCGGCAGCTCACCGGACATTCGCCGGATGATCAGTTCGATCCTCGCAGGTTACGCGTGGGACGAACGCAACCCGTTTGTCAGCGAGCCCAAGCGACGTTTGCGGATGTTGTCGGAAATTTGTGCGAGTGAACCGGTATGACGTCTCAATACCTGAGTAAAAACTACGTCGAAGAAACCCGCTTCGGCTTCTGGTTCCTGCGCAGCCATACCTGGCAGCACCATGTATTGCGCGTGGCAATCAACGACCTGCGCAGCCTGTTCACCGACCCGTTGCCCGAGGCGCCGGTGCTGCTGGACGCCGGTTGCGGCCAGGGCAAGTCATTCCAGTACTTGCAACAGGTGTTTGCCCCCGCGCGCCTGATCGGCCTGGATGCCGACCCCCACAGCCTGGAGCTGAGCAAGGCCGAAGCCGCGCGCCAGGGCCTGGCCATCGAATTGATCGGCAGCGACTGCGCCACCCTCGATGTGCCGGACGCCAGCGTCGACATCCTGTTCTGCCACCAGACCTTCCATCACCTGGTTGAACAGCATCGCGCACTCAAGGAGTTCTACCGGGTGCTCAAGCCGGGCGGTTACTTGCTGTTTGCCGAATCCACCGAAGCCTATATCGACACCTGGGTCATTCGCTGGTTGTTCCGCCATCCCATGCATGTGCAGAAAAGCGCCGAAGAGTACCTGCAGATGCTCCGCGAGCAGGGCTTTGAGTTCGGCCCGCAGAACGTTTCGTACCCCTACCTGTGGTGGAGCCGTTCCCGCGACTTCGGCCTGCTGGAGCGCTGGGGCCTGCTTACCCCGCCGCCGGTGGGCCAGCGTGAGGAAACCCTGGTCAACTGCGTGGCGCGCAAACCCCTGGCGAGCGCCACACCATGATGCGCAGCCTGTTGATCGGTTGCCTGTTGCTGCTGAGCGCCTGCGCCAGCCAGGCGCCGCTGCCTGAAAAAACCCCGGCCCTGGCCTTGCCGCTACAGCTGCATGTGCAGCGCCTGGCGGACGGCCAGAGCCAGGACTGGCTGCTGGTGATCCAACGCGAAGGCGGCGCAATCCGCTGGTCGATGATGGACCCCCTGGGCATTCCCCAGGCCCGGCAAAAACTGATCGATGGCCAGTGGCAGGCCGACGGTCTGTTGCCGCCCAATCCCCAGGCGCGCGAGCTGTTTGCCGCACTGTTGTTTGCCTTGGCCTCGGCCGATGACGTACGCGCGCTCTACCCCGGCGCCCAGGCGATGGACCTCACGCGGACCCTGCCGGGCCATTGGCAGATCGTCTACCAATCGTCAGAAGTCTTCAGTGTGAACATGAGCGACCAGCCCTTGAGCTACCGCATCACGCCACTCGGTGCCGCCCGATGAGCGCCTACCTCAATGCCCTCGGCGTGATTTGCGCCCTTGGCCGTGGCCAGGCCGCCGTCAGTCGCAGCCTGTTTGCCGGCGACTGCTCGGGAATGCGTGCCGAAAGCGGCTGGGTGCCGGAGCGCACGCTGCCGGTAGGCAGTGTGCACGGCGAGCTGGTGACCATCCCGGTGGAACTCGGCCAGCAAAGCAGCCGCAATAACCAACTGCTGCTGGAGGCGGCGCTGCAGATCGAGGGCGAGATCCGCCAGGCGATCCACCGCTATGGCGCCTCGCGGGTCGGGGTGGTGCTCGGCACCAGCACCTCGGGCATCGACGAAGCCAGCCGCGGTATCGCCCAGTACCTGCGCGATCAGCACTTCCCCAGCGACTACGACTACCAGCAACAGGAACTCAGCGCCCCGGCGAATTTTCTCGCCGACTGGCTGCAACTGAGCGGCCCGGCCTATGTGATTTCCACCGCCTGCACCTCCAGCGCCCGGGCCTTGATGAGCGCACAACGCCTGCTCGACCTGGGAGTGTGCGACGCGGTGCTCTGCGGCGGCGTCGACAGCCTGTGCAAGCTGACCCTCAATGGGTTCGACGCGTTGGAAGCGGTGTCCAACGAACGCTGCAACCCGTTTTCGGTGAACCGCAACGGCATCAATATCGGCGAAGCGGCGGTGCTGTTCCTGATGACTAAAACGCCTGCGGCGATCGCCCTGCTCGGCAGCGGTGCGAGTTGCGATGCGCACCATATCTCCGCGCCGGAACCCGCCGGCAAAGGCGCGTTGCAGGCGATGCGCAAGGCCCTGGCCAGTGCGAACGTGCAGCCCGGGCAGATCGGCTACCTGAACCTGCACGGCACCGCCACCCAACACAACGACGCCATGGAAAGCCTGGCCGTCGCCAGCCTGTTCCCCGACGGCGTGGTCTGCTCGTCGACCAAACCCATGAGCGGCCACACCCTGGGCGCGGCCGGCGCGCTGGAAGCCGCGTTCTGCTGGCTGAGCCTGGCCCATGGCCGGGTGCCGCCCCATGTGTGGGACGGCCAGGCCGACCCCGCGCTGCCCGCCCTGCAATGGGCGCAGGCGGGGGACACCTTGGAAAAACGCTGCCTGATGAGCAACTCGTTTGCCTTCGGCGGCAACAATGTCAGCCTGATAATCGGAGAGGCCCCATGACCGATTGGCCACTCGCCGAACTGCTGCCCCACGCCGGCGACATGATCCTGATCGACCAGGTGCTGTCGTTCGATGAAGAGCAGATTCACACCCGCCTCACCGTCAAGCCCGGCGGCCTGTTCAACCGCCCTGACGGCAGCCTGCCGGCCTGGGTCGGCATCGAGTTGATGGCGCAGAGCGTCGCCGCCTACGCCGGCTGCCGCGCCCGTCAAAAGGGTGAAGCGGTGGAACTGGGCTTCCTGCTCGGCACACGCAAGTTCGAGTGCAACGTGGAACACTTCCGGGCCGGCGCCGAGTTGAACATCCACGGCCTGCGTTCCCTGGAAGACGACAACGGCATGGGTGTGTTCGAATGCCACCTCACCGGTAGCGGTATCCAGGCCAGTGCGCGCCTGAATGTATTTCGACCGCCCCAGGCGGCCAACTATTTAGATGAATCGAAGGACGAAACGCCATGACTGAACCCGTACTGGTCACCGGCTCCAGCCGTGGCATCGGCCGCGCCATTGCCCTGCGCCTGGCCCAGGCCGGGCATGACATCGTGCTGCATTGCCGCAGCGGTCACGCCGAAGCCTGCGCGGTACAGGTCGAGATCGAGGCCTTGGGCCGCCAGGCGCGGGTGCTGCAATTCGATGTGGCGGACCGCGCCGCGTGCAAGCAGATCCTTGAAGCCGATGTTGAGCAACACGGTGCTTATTACGGCGTGGTGCTCAACGCCGGCCTGACCCGCGACGGTGCCTTCCCGGCCCTGTCGGAAGACGATTGGGACGTGGTGATGCGCACCAACCTGGATGGTTTCTACAACGTGCTGCACCCGGTGATGATGCCGATGATTCGTCGTCGCGCAGCCGGGCGTATCGTGTGCATCACCTCGGTCTCCGGGTTGATCGGCAACCGTGGCCAGGTCAACTACAGCGCCTCCAAGGCCGGCCTGATCGGTGCGGCCAAGGCCCTCGCCATCGAACTGGGCAAGCGCAGGATCACCGTCAACTGCGTCGCCCCCGGTTTGATCGACACCGCCATGCTGGATGAAAACGTACCGGTGGAAGAACTGATGAAGATGATCCCGGCGCAACGCATGGGCACCCCGGAAGAAGTCGCCGGTGCGGTGAATTTCCTGATGTCGGCCGAAGCCGGCTATATCACGCGCCAGGTCCTGGCCGTGAATGGAGGCCTGTGCTGATGAAACGCGTCGTCGTCACCGGCATGGCCGGCGTGACCTCCCTGGGCAGCGACTGGGACACCATCGCCGCCAACTTCCGCGCCAACCGCAGCGGCATCCGACGCATGGACGAGTGGGAGCGTTTTACCGAGTTGAACACGCGCCTGGCCGGGCCGGTCGATGATTTCGTCGTGCCCGCCCATTGGACGCGCAAGCAGCTGCGCAGCATGGGCCGCGTCTCGCGCCTGGCGGTGTGGGCGGCGGAGCAGGCGTTGCAGGACGCGGGCTTGCTCGGTGACGAGTCGATCAAGGACGGGCGCATGGGCGTGGCCTGTGGCTCGTCCACCGGCAGTACCGATGAGATCAAGGCCTTCGGCAATATGTTGCTGAACTCGGTGGCCGAGGGGCTGAACGCCAACTCCTACGTGCGCATGATGCCCCACACCACAGCGGCGAATATCAGCATCTTCTTTGGCCTCACCGGGCGGCTGATCCCCACGTCCAGCGCGTGTACCAGCGGCAGCCAGGGCATCGGCTATGCCTATGAAGCGATCAAGTTCGGCCGCCTGCCGTTGATGCTCGCCGGCGGCGCCGAGGAGCTGTGCCCCACCGAAGCCATGGTGTTCGACGCGCTGTATGCCACCAGCCTGAAGAACGATGCGCCGCAGACCAGTCCACGTCCCTACGACAGCGGCCGCGATGGCTTGGTGATCGGCGAAGGCGGCGGCATGCTGGTGCTCGAAGAGCTGGAACACGCACTGGCGCGGGGGGCGCATATCCATGCCGAGATCGTCGGTTTCGGCAGCAATGCCGACGGCCAGCACACCACGCGCCCGGAACAGAAAACCATGCGCCGCGCCATGGAGCTGGCCCTGGAAGATGCGGGCCTGGAGCCGGCCGCCATCGGCTACGTCAACGGCCACGGCACCGCCACCGACCAGGGCGATATCGCCGAGACCCAGGCTACCAGCAGCCTGTTCGGCAGCCGCATGCCCATCAGCTCGCAGAAAAGCTTCCTCGGCCACACCTTGGGCGCCTGCGGTGCGCTGGAATCGTGGTTCAGCATCGAGATGATGAACCGCGACCAATACGTGCACACCTTCAACCTGGACTCCGTCGACCCGCAATGCGGCGAGCTGGATTACCTGCAGGGTGAATTCCGCGAGATGCACCACGACTACGTGATGAACAACAACTTTGCCTTTGGCGGCGTCAATACTTCGTTGATCTTCCGCCGCTGGTCCTGACTTTTTAATCGATTGGAGAATACGGAATGTCTTCCTTGCTACGCGTCACCCTGATCACCCTGGCTCTGCTGGTCACCGCCGGCTGCACCAGCAAGCCGGTCCTCAACACCCAGCACGACCTGCCGGCCGACGCCCAGGTCAGCGAAGAAAAGATGAAAAAGGTGATCGTCAACGCCCTGCAAAAACGCGATTGGACAGTGCAACGCCTGAGCCCGCAACTGGTACAGGCCGAAATCATCGTGCGCAACCAGTACTACGCGGCCATCGACATCCGCTACACCCGCAACAGCTACGCCATCACCTACCGCGACAGCCGCCAACTGGGCTACAAGGACGGCAAGATCCATCGCAACTACAACCGTTGGGTGAACAACCTGGACAGCGACATCATGGCGGGACTGCGCAGCAATGGCGTGAGTGGTGAGGCAGGGTCGGCAGCGCAGTTGTTCGAGCAGACGGGAACGTCGAAGTAAAACCAAGGCCGGGCACATCCTCTGTGGCGAGCGGGCTTGCCACAGAGAGCCCGTTGGCGGTGAGTTATTGCACCGCCTTGCGCGTCAACAACTCCACAAACGCCTGCGCCATCGGCGTTTGTGCGCCTTTGCGCTGCACCAGCCATACCGCCGTCACCGCCTCCTGATCCAACAAGGTGCGATAGACCACGCCATCGATGCGTATCCGTTGGTACGACGCCGGCAGCACCGACACGCCCAAGCCCGCCGCCACCAACCCGATGATGGTCATCGCCTCCCCCGCTTCCTGGGCGAAGTGCGGGCTGAAGCCGGCATCACGGGCCAGGTTGAGCAGTTGGGCGTACAGGCCACTGCCGTAGGTGCGAGGGAAAAATACAAAGGGTTCCTCCGCCAGTTGCGCAAGGTGCAGGCCACGCTCACTGCCCTCCACTAAGGGGTGGTCAGCGTTTAATACGGCAACCAGCGGTTCGCGCATCAGCTCAATCACACTCAATGAGTCCGGCAACGGCAGCGGACGCATCAGCCCAACCTGGATCGACTCATCCACCAGCGATTCGGCCACTTCGGTGCTGCTCATTTCCTGCAGGTTCAGGTGCACCGCCGGGAAGGCTTGGCGAAACGCGAAGATCGCCTGCGGGATGCTGGAGTTGAACGGCGCCGACGAGGTGAAGCCGATCTTCAACTCGCCCAGCTCCCCCAACTGCGCACGGCGGGCCACGTCCGCCGCCTTGTCGACCTGGGCCAGCACCAACCGCGCCTCGTGCAGGAACAAGCGCCCGGCCTCGCTCAGTTCGACCCGACGATTGGTACGCTCAAACAAGCGCGCGCCCACCTCCTGCTCCAGTGCCTGGATCTGCTGGCTCAATGGCGGTTGCGAGATGCCCAGCACCTGCGCGGCACGGCCAAAGTGCAGTTCTTCGGCAACGGCAATGAAGTCCCGCAGGTGACGTAGTTCCATGCCAGCCTCATTAGGTCGTAAAAGCTATCAAACGGGTCGAACAATATATTGGAAAGAATCATTAGCCAGCTATATTCTTTTTTGCATTGCCAGTCCTGGCAGGCTTTTCCTCCCCGAGGTCTCCGTGAAATCTGCTGTCGCTCCATTCGCCCAAGACGTCCCGCCCACCGCCCTGGATGAGGTGGTGGCGCAGCTCAATGACGCATACATCGAAAAAGGCACGCCGATGTTCATGCGCACGGTGCTGGCGCTGTTCTCCGGCGGCTTCGCCACGTTCGCCCTGCTGTATTGCGTACAGCCGATGATGCCGGCGCTGTCCCACGAGTTCTCGATCAATGCGGCACAAAGCAGCCTGATCCTCTCAGTGGCCACGGCGATGCTGGCGCTGGGCTTGCTGATTACCGGGCCGATTTCCGACACCCTGGGCCGCAAACCGGTGATGGTCGCCGCGTTGTTTTGCGCCGCGCTGGCGACCATCGCCAGCGGCCTGATGCCGTCCTGGGAAGGGATTTTGCTGATGCGTGCGCTGGTGGGCCTGTCCTTGAGCGGACTGGCTGCCGTGGCGATGACGTACCTGAGCGAAGAAATCCACCCCCAGCACATTGGCCTGGCCATGGGCCTGTACATCGGCGGCAACGCCATCGGGGGCATGAGCGGACGCCTGATCATCGGTGTACTGATCGACTTCGTCAGCTGGCACACCGCAATGCTGATCATCGGCGCCCTGGCGCTGATTGCCGCCACGGTGTTCTGGAAGATCCTCCCCGAATCGCGCAACTTCCGCGCCAGCAGCCTCAAGCCGCGCAGCCTGGTGGATGGCTTCGTCATGCATTTCAAGGATGCCGGCCTGCCGTGGCTGTTCCTTGAAGCCTTCCTGCTGATGGGCGCATTCGTGACGATGTTCAACTACATCGGCTATCGCCTGCTGGCCGACCCGTATGGCCTGAGCCAGGCCTTGGTGGGCCTGCTGTCGCTGGTGTACCTCTCGGGCATCTACAGCTCGGCGAAAATCGGCTCCCTGGCCGACCGCCTCGGCCGCCGCCGCGTGCTCTGGGCCACCATCGTGCTGATGCTCGGCGGCATGGCCCTGACCCTGTTCACCCCACTGTGGCTGGTGGTGCCGGGCATGCTGATCTTCACCTTCGGCTTCTTTGGCGCCCACTCGGTGGCCAGCAGTTGGATCGGGCGCCGCGCGGTGAAAGCCAAGGGGCAGGCGTCGTCGCTGTATCTTTTTTGCTATTACGTAGGCTCAAGCATCGCCGGGACAGCGGGCGGCTTCTTCTGGCACTTCGGCGGATGGAACGGCATCGGCGCGTTTATCGTGGCGCTGTTGATGGGTGCGTTGCTGGTGGCGTTGAAACTGGCGAAGTTGCCGCCGTTGGGGAGCGCAAAAAGCGCGTAACACCTGCACCTCTGGCGGTTCCGACGAGCCAAGGTACACTGTCGGCATTCGTCAGTCTTGGTAAAGGAAAGCCAGAATGCGCCTGGACCAGCTTCATATTCAGAATTTTCGTTGCTACGAAGATGCCACTTTTGACTTTCAGCCGGGTTTTAACCTGGTGGTGGGGGTGAATGGGAGCGGTAAGACTTCGTTGTTGCAGGCGGTGGCGGCAAGCCTGTATTCGTTTTCATCGTCATTGGGGGGAGCGGCTCTTCAGATATCAAACCAAGATGCAAGGTTCGAAATCCAAGAGTTCGAGGGTCGCTATAGGTTTGAACGTATATATCCCGTGACACTGGATGCTGTCGGCTCCGCTTTCGGCCGCGCGGCTTGGAATGAATCGTTGGTACGTGAAGGTCAACTCAAGGTCTTTGATATCCCAGTACTCAACAGTTCAATTGATATCCTCAACCCATCATCAAAAAACATTGTTGATCTCCCGCTCATGGCTTTTTATCGAGCTGACCGCCGATGGAATTCGTCTGATATATCTGTTGAATTCGCAGCACGCCAACAACCCTCAAGACTAGACGCCTACAAAGACTGGTTTGATGCCTCTGCAAATCTAGAAACATTTGAAAGCTGGCTTATTGGAAAAACCTTAGAACGCCTTCAGAAAATGTCTCGTTCCACAGCATCACCCAAGTTCAATGACGAGCTCCAACTGATAAATTCAGCGCTGACCCACGCTCTACCTGACGCAAAAGGGATTGAGTACGACCTTGGTATTCGCAGCTTACTGGTGCATTTCGAAAACAATAGAAGCTTAACTTTTAACAGTTTGAGCGATGGACAGCGCGGCATGCTGGCAATGGTTTCTGACATAGCTCGGCGAATGTGCCTACTCAATCCACACTTAAAAAATAAAGTTTTAGAAGAGACAACTGGAATTGTCATAATCGACGAACTGGACATCCACTTGCACCCTGGATGGCAGCGGACAATAGCTTCGACTTTGAAAAAACTATTCCCTAAAATCCAATTCATCGCAGCCAGTCACTCGCCTCAAATTATTGGTAGTCTCAGGCCAGGAGAAGTCATTCTCTTAACTAATGAATCCCCCTCTCATCCCCGCGTTACTTATGGGTTAGACTCCAGCCGAATCCTTGAAGAAGTCATGGGTGTCTCCGAGCGCGAGCCAAAAGTAGAAGTACTTCTAAGCGAACTATTCAGCACCATCGAAGATAACGAACTGGAAAAGGCCAAAACCCAGCTCCAAGCACTTAAAAAACTAGCGCCAGACCTACCCGAATTTGCTGGTGCCCAAGCGCTGATTCGCCGCAAGGAGATACTCGGAAAATGAAACAAGTGTTCAAAGGAACTGAACCTGCTTCTTTTAGTCAGTGGAAAGCTTCAATCAACGACGAATGGGTACCCACATACTCTACGCTGCAGAATCCCGAAAAACGTGAACTGCATGTCAGCTTATTGCTGGAACAAGGTGGCTTTTGTTGTTACTGCGGCAGAGATATTGATGCTGCATCCAGCCACATCGAACACTTCCGTCCCCAGGAGCATTTCGAAGAGCTGGCGCTTGAATACCAAAACCTTCATGCCTCCTGCATCAGGGAAACCAAGCCCGGTTCGCCTTTGCATTGCGGGCACGTCAAAGGCAATTGGTTTGATGAAGCTGAACATATCTCGCCCACCGAGGACGGTTGTGAACTGCGCTTCCGCTATCTATTGACGGGGCAAATCCAAGCGACAGATACCAATGACTCGCCAGCAACAAAAATGATCGAAGTCCTAGCCTTGGATATCGCCTATCTGAACAACCGCCGACAAGATGCCTTAGAGCGCGTATTCGATCCGGCATTTGTTGCCCAGGCCACTGACGAGGACTTCAAAACCATTACGACTGCATTACGCGCGACAGAACTCGGTAATCAGCAAGCCTTCGATCATGTGGTTGCACGATTTGCAGAACAAATTCTGACACCCTGATCCCCGAGCACAGCACCGGATGTCTTCTCAAAAGACATCCGCGCCATCACCCGCTTGCCCCGGCGCTCATGCATGACTACGGCGCCGATATGCAGGACCAGCATCAGCAGCAACCCCACACACGAGAGCACATGCACACGGGTATACAGGGCGATGCGGGCCGGGTCGTGGTCGAGGGGGGCGATGGAGAGCAGGTTAAAGATATTGATCGGGCGATCCATCATCAGCACGCCGGTCGCCAACACCACGGCGAGCACCAGGTACATGGCCTTGTGAACCAGCAACGCCAGGTATTCCTGCAGTGTTCGCTTGACGGAAAAGTCCAGGCCGTGGGCAAAGGAACAATAGACCCGCAAGACAAACACCGGAATATAGACAGTGGTCAGCGACACGTTGAAGAACGCCACCCACGCCTTGACCGAGGCGGGCACGCTGAATACCGCCACGAAAAAACCCGACAATAACGCCCACACAATAATGACAGCCGAAACCCAATGCAGCAGTTTCTGGCTCGTTGAATACGCTGAAGTGTTCATCCTGAGATCACCTGACAATGAACGCCATGCACTGGCGAGAGGAAGAGTCGGGTAGGATTTTTACCGAGGCAAGTTACCGGAGGCTGTAGGAGAAATCCCAAAGCATCCACATTACCAAGGCAGGACTTAACGAACGCTGAAACGCAGCGAATCCCCCTTCGCCAGGCAAAGGGGGATCCGATTCAGGCGGGAGTATTACGGGTGGTATTGCGCTGACAGCTCGTGCACGGCCTGCAGGAAGGCACCCGCATGGTCCGGGTTCACTTCCGGAGTGATGCCATGGCCGAGGTTGAACACGTGGCCACTGCCTGTACCGTAGCTGGCCAGGATGCGGCCGACTTCGGTGCGGATCGCTTCCGGCTTGGCGTACAGCACGGTCGGGTCCATGTTGCCTTGCAGCGCGACCTTGCCACCGACACGACGACGGGCTTCGCCGATATCGCAGGTCCAATCCAGGCCCAGTGCATCCGCGCCAGCGTCGGCGATGCTTTCAAGCCACAGGCCACCGCCCTTGGTGAACAGGATGACCGGCACTTTACGGCCTTCGTGTTCACGGATCAGGCCGCTGACGATCTTGCGCATGTAGGCCAGGGAGAATTCCTGGTACGCCGCCGCCGACAGGTTGCCACCCCAGGTATCGAAGATCTGCACGGCTTGCGCACCGGCCATGATCTGGCCGTTGAGGTAGGAGGTGACCGACTGGGCCAGCTTGTCCAGCAACAGGTGCATGGCTTGCGGGTTGTCGTAGAGCATGGCCTTGGTCTTGCGGAAGTCTTTCGACGAGCCGCCTTCGACCATGTAGGTGGCCAGGGTCCATGGGCTGCCGGAGAAGCCGATCAGCGGCACGCGGCCGTTCAGCTCGCGGCGGATGGTGCTGACGGCGTCCATCACGTAGCCGAGGTCTTTGTGCGGGTCGGGGATCGGTAGGGCTTCGATATCGGCCAGGGTGCTGATGACTTTCTTGAAACGCGGGCCTTCACCGGTCTCGAAGTACAGGCCTTGGCCCATGGCGTCGGGGATGGTGAGGATGTCGGAGAAGAGGATGGCCGCATCCAGTTGCGGGTAGCGATCCAGTGGCTGCAGCGTGACTTCGCAGGCGAACTCCGGGTTCATGCACAGGCTCATGAAGTCGCCAGCGTGGGCGCGACTGGCGCGGTATTCCGGCAGGTAGCGACCGGCCTGGCGCATCATCCACACAGGGGTGACGTCCACGGGTTGCTTGAGCAGGGCACGAAGGAAACGGTCGTTCTTGAGGGCAGTCATGTCGGCATCCGCAAAAAAAGTGCGGGCATTTTCTCAGAGCGCGACGCAAAAGGCACGGCAAGAGCGGTGCCTTTTGTCTATCGGGTCAATTTGTCGCGGTAGCTAGCTGTGGTGAGGGGGCTTGCCCCCCGTCGGGTTCACCGCAGATCAAAGGGGCTGCTTCGCAGCCCGGCGCGGGACAAGCCCGCTCACCACAGCAAGCCCCTCCCACATTTTGATCCCCTTTCAACCTGGGATCAGGGTCAGACTTGCAGGTAGTCCAGGATCCCTTCGGCGGCATTGCGGCCTTCGAAGATCGCGGTCACTACCAGGTCAGACCCGCGCACCATGTCGCCACCAGCGAAGATTTTCGGGTTGCTGGTCTGGTGCTTGTACTGGCCTTGTTCCGGGGCCACGACACGGCCCTGGCTGTCGGTCTGGATCTCGAACTGCTCGAACCACGGTGCCGGGCTTGGACGGAAACCGAAGGCGATGACCACGGCGTCGGCCGGAATGATCTCTTCGGAGCCCGGGATCGGCTCGGGGCTGCGACGGCCACGGGCGTCCGGTTCGCCGAGACGGGTCTCGACCACCTTCACGCCCTCCACGCGGTCTTCGCCAACGATGGCGATCGGCTGGCGGTTATAGAGGAACTTCACGCCTTCTTCCTTGGCGTTCTTCACCTCTTTGCGCGAGCCGGGCATGTTGGCTTCGTCACGACGATACGCACAGGTCACCGACTTGGCGCCCTGGCGGATCGAGGTACGGTTGCAGTCCATCGCGGTGTCGCCGCCGCCGAGGACCACGACCTTCTTGCCTTTCATGTCGACGAAATCTTCCGGCGACTTTTCAAAGCCCAGGTTGCGGTTGACGTTGGCGATCAGGAAGTCCAACGCGTCGTAAACGCCCGGCAGGTCCTCACCGGCAAAGCCGCCCTTCATATAGGTGTAGGTGCCCATGCCCATGAACACGGCATCGTATTCGGCGAGCAGCTGCTCCATGGTCACGTCTTTGCCGATTTCGGTGTTCAGGCGGAACTCGATACCCATGCCGGTGAAGACTTCGCGGCGATTGCTCAACACGGTCTTTTCCAGCTTGAACTCGGGGATGCCGAAGGTCAGCAGGCCGCCGATTTCCGGGTTCTTGTCGAACACCACCGGGGTCACGCCGCCGCGCACCAGCACGTCGGCACAGCCCAGGCCCGCCGGGCCCGCACCGATGATCGCGACACGCTTGCCGGTCGGCTTGACCTTGGACATGTCCGGACGCCAGCCCATGGCGAACGCGGTATCGGTGATGTACTTCTCCACCGAACCGATGGTCACCGCGCCGAAACCGTCGTTCAGGGTGCAGGCACCCTCGCACAGGCGGTCCTGCGGGCACACCCGGCCGCAGACTTCCGGCAGGGTGTTGGTCTGGTGGGACAGCTCGGCGGCGGCGAGGATGTTGCCCTCGGCCACCAGCTTGAGCCAGTTGGGAATGAAGTTGTGCACCGGGCACTTCCATTCGCAATACGGGTTACCGCAACCCAGGCAGCGATGGGCCTGGTCGGCCGAATGCTGGGGTTTGAAGGGTTCGTAGATTTCCACGAACTCTTTCTTGCGTTGACGCAACAGTTTCTTCTTCGGATCTTTGCGCCCGACATCGATGAACTGGAAGTCGTTATTCAGACGTTCAGCCATGTTAAAACCTCATCAAACTCTTCAGGCGCATATCACTGCGGGTTGGCACGGATGCTGGAAAGCAACGATTTCAGGTTGGCAGCCTTGGGCTTGACCAGCCAGAAACGACGCAGGTAATCATCGAGGTTTTCAGCGAGGTTACGCCCCCATTCGCTGCCGGTCTCCTCGACGTACTCGTCCAGCACGTGCTGCAAGTGGTTCCGGTAGGATTCCATGGCTTCGCCGCTGATCCGCTGGATCTCGACCAACTCGTGGTTGACCTTGTCGACGAAGGTGTTGTCCTGGTCGAGCACGTAGGCGAAACCGCCGGTCATGCCCGAACCGAAGTTGTAACCGGTCTTGCCCAGTACCGCGACAAAGCCACCGGTCATGTACTCGCAGCAGTGATCGCCCGTGCCTTCCACCACGGTGTGGGCACCGGAGTTACGCACGGCGAAACGCTCACCGGCCGTACCGGCGGCGAACAGCTTGCCACCGGTGGCGCCGTACAGGCAGGTGTTGCCGATGATGGCACTGTCCTGGGTCTTGTAGACGCTGCCTTTGGGCGGAACGATGACCAGCTTGCCGCCGGTCATGCCCTTGCCTACGTAGTCGTTGGCGTCGCCTTCCAGGTACATGTGCAGGCCGCCGGCGTTCCACACGCCGAAGCTCTGGCCCGCAGTGCCCTTGAAGCGGAACGTGATCGGCGCCTTGGCCATGCCCTGGTTGCCGTGCTTGCGCGCAATTTCGCCGGAGATGCGTGCGCCGATGGAACGGTCGCAGTTGCAGATATCCAGGGCGAATTCGCCACCAATGGCGTCGTTGATCGAGGAACCGGCCATCTCGACCATTTTCTCGGCCAGCAGGCCTTTGTCGAACGGCGGGTTGCGATCCACCTGGCAGAATTGTGGCTTGTCTGCAGGGATGTGATCGCTGCCCAACAACGGCGTCAGGTCCAGGTGCTGTTGCTTGGCGGTCTGGCCTTCGAGGATGTCCAGCAGGTCGGTGCGACCGATCAGCTCTTCCAGGGAACGCACGCCCAGCTTGGCCAGCCACTCACGGGTTTCTTCGGCGACGTAAGTGAAGAAATTCACCACCATGTCGACGGTGCCGATGTAGTGATCCTTGCGCAGCTTTTCGTTCTGAGTGGCGACGCCGGTGGCGCAGTTGTTCAGGTGGCAGATGCGCAGGTATTTGCAGCCCAGGGCGATCATCGGCGCGGTGCCGAAGCCGAAGCTCTCGGCGCCGAGGATGGCGGCCTTGATCACGTCGAGGCCGGTTTTCAGGCCACCGTCGGTCTGCACCCGCACTTTGCCGCGCAGATCGTTGCCGCGCAGGGTCTGGTGGGTTTCCGCCAGGCCCAGTTCCCACGGTGCGCCGGCGTACTTGATCGAGGTCAGCGGCGATGCGCCGGTGCCGCCGTCGTAGCCGGAGATGGTGATCAGGTCGGCATAGGCCTTGGCCACGCCGGCGGCGATGGTACCGACGCCCGCTTCTGCGACCAGTTTCACCGAGACCAGGGCCTGCGGGTTGACTTGTTTCAGGTCGAAAATCAGCTGCGACAAATCTTCAATCGAGTAGATGTCGTGGTGCGGCGGGGGCGAGATCAGGGTCACGCCCGGTACCGCATAACGCAGCTTGGCGATCAGGCCATTGACCTTGCCGCCCGGCAGCTGGCCGCCCTCACCGGGCTTGGCGCCCTGGGCCACCTTGATCTGCAGCACTTCGGCATTGACCAGGTATTCCGGGGTCACACCGAAACGGCCAGTGGCAACCTGCTTGATTTTCGAGCTCTTGATCGTGCCGTAGCGCGCCGGGTCTTCACCGCCTTCACCGGAGTTGGAACGCGCGCCCAGGCGGTTCATGGCTTCGGCCAGGGCTTCGTGGGCCTCAGGGGACAAGGCACCGAGGGAAATACCGGCAGAGTCGAAGCGCTTGAGGATCGATTCCAGCGGTTCGATTTCGCTGATGGCCAGCGGCGTATCCAGGGTCTTCACCTTGAACAGGTCGCGGATCATCGACACCGGGCGGTTATCCACCAGCGCGGTGTATTCCTTGAACTTGGCGTAGTCGCCCTGCTGCACGGCGGCTTGCAGGGTGCTCACCACGTCCGGGTTGTAGGCGTGGTATTCGCCACCGTGCACGAACTTGAGCAGGCCACCTTGCTGGATCGGCTTGCGCGCGCTCCAGGCTTCGGCGGCCAGGGCTTTCTGTTCGGCTTCGATGTCGACGAACCGCGCACCCTTGATGCGGCTCGGCACGCCACGGAAGCTCAGCTCGCAAACTTCTTCCGACAGGCCGATGGCTTCGAACAGCTGCGCGCCACGGTAGGAGGTGACGGTGGAGATACCCATCTTCGACAGGATCTTCAGCAGGCCCTTGGTGATGCCCTTGCGGTAGTTCTTGAACACCTCGTAGAGGTCGCCCAGTACTTCGCCGGTACGGATCAGGTCACCCAGCACTTCATAAGCGAGGAACGGGTACACCGCCGAGGCGCCGAAGCCGATCAACACCGCAAAGTGGTGCGGGTCGCGGGCGGTGGCGGTTTCCACGAGGATGTTGGAGTCGCAGCGCAGGCCTTTTTCGGTCAGGCGGTGGTGCACCGCGCCGGTGGCCAGCGAAGCGTGGATCGGCAACTTGCCCGGAGCGATATGACGGTCGGTCAGCACGATCTGGGTACGCCCGGCGCGCACGGCTTCTTCGGCCTGGTCGGCGACGTTGCGCACAGCGGCTTCAAGGCCGAGGCTCTCGTCGTAGTTCAGGTCGATGATCTGGCGGTCGAAACCCGGGCGCTCCAGGGTCATCAGCGAACGCCACTTGGCCGGGGAAACGACCGGCGAGCTGAGGATCACGCGGGAGGCGTGCTCAGGCGACTCCTGGAAGATGTTGCGCTCGGCACCGAGGCAGACTTCCAGGGACATCACGATGGCTTCGCGCAGCGGGTCGATCGGTGGGTTGGTCACCTGGGCGAACTGCTGGCGGAAATAGTCGTACGGCGTACGCACGCGCTGGGACAGCACGGCCATCGGCGTGTCATCGCCCATGGAGCCGACCGCCTCGTAGCCTTGCTCGCCGAGCGGGCGCAGCACCTGGTCGCGCTCTTCGAACGTGACCTGGTACATCTTCATGTACTGCTTGAGCTGGTCGATGTCGTAGAACGCCGAACCGTGGTCGTTGTCTTCCATGGTCGCCTGGATGCGCAGGGCGTTCTTGCGCAGCCATTGCTTGTACGGGTGACGGGACTTCAAGCGATTGTCGATGGCATCGGTGTCGAGGATCTGGCCGGTTTCGGTGTCCACGGCGAGGATCTGCCCAGGGCCTACACGGCCTTTGGCGATCACGTCTTCCGGCTTGTAGTCCCACACGCCGATTTCCGAGGCCAGGGTGATGAAACCGTTAGTGGTCGTGACCCAGCGGGCCGGGCGCAGACCGTTACGGTCGAGCAGGCACACCGCGTAGCGACCGTCGGTCATGACCACGCCGGCCGGGCCGTCCCACGGTTCCATGTGCATCGAGTTGTACTCGTAGAATGCACGCAGGTCCGGGTCCATGGTCTCGACGTTCTGCCACGCAGGCGGAATGATCATGCGCACGCCACGGAACAGGTCGATGCCGCCGGTGACCATCAGTTCGAGCATGTTGTCCATACTGGAGGAGTCGGAACCCACACGGTTGACCAGCGGGCCGAGTTCTTCCAGGTCCATCAAATCGTTGGCGAACTTGGTGCGACGGGCCACGGCCCAGTTGCGGTTGCCGGTGATGGTGTTGATCTCGCCGTTGTGGGCGAGGAAGCGGAATGGCTGGGCCAGCGGCCATTTCGGCAGGGTGTTGGTGGAGAAGCGCTGGTGGAACACGCAAATGGCGGTTTGCAGGCGCTCATCGCTCAGGTCTGGATAGAAGGCGGTCAAGTCCGCCGGCATCATCAGGCCTTTATAAATGATGGTCTTGTGGGAAAAACTGCAGATGTAGTGGTCGGCATCGGCGGCGTTGGCCACGGACGAGCGACGACGGGAGGTGAACAGCTTGATCGCCATATCCTGGTCGCTCAGGCCGTCGCCTGCGATGAACACTTGTTCGATCTGCGGCAGGCGCTCCAGGGCCAGGCGGCCGAGCACGCTGGTGTCGATCGGCACTTTGCGCCAGCCCACCAGCTGCAGGCCGGCAGCGACGATCTCGCGGTTCATGTTCTCGCGAGCGGCTTCGGCTTTGGCCGGGTCCTGGTTGAAAAACACCATGCCCACGGCGTACTGCTTGGGCAGGTCGACCGCGAAATGCTCTTTGGCGACCGCGCGCAGGAACTGGTCGGGCTTTTGAATCAGCAAGCCGCAACCGTCACCGGTCTTGCCATCGGCGTTGATCCCACCGCGGTGGGTCATGCAGGTCAGGGCCTCGATGGCCGTTTGCAAAAGGGTATGACTGGGCTCGCCCTGCATATGGGCTATCAGGCCGAAACCGCAGTTATCCTTGAATTCATCGGGTTGGTACAGACCTGCTTTCATAGACACTTTCTCACCAGGCTGCCTCTTATATCGAGGCAAATTTCTTTTCAATTCAACCGGTTACCTTCCACGCCGAACGTACGCCGGCTTAGCGGGGGCAAAAGGGAGGTCATTGTACACACCGACACGAACGCTCACAAATTTAGCGACGAAATGTCGCAAATCTATGTCGCATTTATGAAAGGTTTAAAGCGATATGCTGTGCTAGTCAAAACTTTTTTAATTCTGACCGCTACGACTCAAAAGCTACTGTAACGCAGACACCACAAAGCGCGCGGCCTGGAGGGGCTGCACGCCTTGCGATCTTTTTTGAGGTGCCGGGAGGGCGGCCTGGGTAAGGCCGCCGGATCTTCAGCGAGTTGCTGCCAGTTCTTGTTGAACGCTGGCGACAGTGCGAGGCCAAGGTTTACCAGCCTGAACCTTCGCTGGCAAGGCTTTGATGGCGGAATCAGCTGCGGCACGGCTTGGGAAGCTGCCGTAGGTGATCACGTAGAGAGGCTTGCCGTTGAGCACTTTCTTGAAATAACGGTATTCGCCGCCCTGCTCTTTCACGAACGCCTGGGCGTTCGCTTCGGAGCTGGTGCCGAGGATCTGCACGACGAAGTTGCCGGTGGGCTGGCTGCTGTACCAGCTGCTGCCGGCCTTGGCGACGGTGGCTGCCGGTTTTTCCGCCGGTTTGGCGGCTGGCGCCGGAGCCGGCTTCGCCACTGGCGCCGCAGGCTTGGCAGTGGCCACGGTCGGTGCCGGGGTCGGCTTGGCGGCTGGCGCCACAGGGGTCGCTGGCGTACCCGCGGGAACGCCCGCAGGTGGCGCAGTAGTGGTCACGGTCGGCGGTGTGGCGCTGGAGCCTTCCACCGGCACACCGTCGTCGCCTTCGGAGATACCACCGGCTTCTTCGGCGAGCGGGCCACGCATCACCGGCTGGCCCACCATCGGCAGGTTGGTCGGCTGACCGGAATTGGCGAACTCGACATTCGGCGTGGGCTTGCCCAGTGGCAACTGCGCCTGTTCGGTTGGCGCACCGGCGGTGGTCGGTGCCTTGCTGCGACCCGGAATCAACCAGGCGGCGGCAACCGCAACCACGACAACGGCGGAAATTGCCAATACGTGCTTCTTAGGCATAGTGAACCCCATCTTTGGACGCTTGACCGCAGAGCGGCTGGCAATCATGGCTTCGATCATGGCATCGCGGGCGACCTGGTTGATGGTGCCAGGCCAGCCGTCGGAGCTTTCGTGAATATCAGAGATCTGCGCAGCGGAGAAAAGTTCGATGCCCTGCCCTGCGCCTTCGAGGCGTTGAGCCAGGTATTCCCGGGTTTCGTCCTCTTCGTACGGCTGCAGTTCGATAACGTGGAACAGCTCCTGATCACCGCTGATCTGCTCCAGATCGGCGATCAACGACGATTCACCGAACAGGAACACATGGGGGCGACCTTCCGGCGTGCCCGCCGCCAGCGCCAGCAGCGCTTCCAGGGCGGATTCGTCGAGCTGCTCGGCGTCATCCACCAGCAGGTAGACTTCCTGGCCGGTCAGACCCAGTTGCACCACCTGCTTGAGGATCGCATTCGGCTCGGCAGTGGCGACGTCCAGCGCCTGGGCTACCTGACGCAGCACGCCCGCCGCATCACCGGCACCACGGGCCGACACCACCACGCTCTGTACGGACTGTTTGTTGGTGCTGGCCACCAGGGCCTGGCGCAGCAAGGTCTTGCCGCTGCCCAACGGGCCCGTGACGACCAGCAGCAGTTGGCTGTAGCGCGCGAGATGGTGCAGTTGCCCCAGCACCGGCTTGCGCTGGGCCGGGAAAAATTTGAAACCAGGCACCCGTGGAGCAAAAGGGTCGTGGCTTAACTGGTAATGGCCGAGGAACGCCTCGTCGGCATGCAAACTAGTCATCGGGATCTTATTAACCTTTCAGCTGAGCCAGGGCGCGGTAATCCGCTCCCAGCGTGGCCTGTAAAATCTCTTTCGGATAATCGTCGGTCACCACCGCTTCGCCCATATGGCGCAACAGCACCAGTCGCAGGCGACCGTCGATCACTTTCTTGTCTATTGCCATATGTTCGAGGAAGTCCGCCTCGGTCATCTCTTCCGGCGGGATAACCGGCAAACCGGCACGCTGGAACAGGCGAATACCGCGATCACGCTCCTGGGCGCTGATCCAGCCCAGACGTTGCGACATCTCCAATGCCATCACTGTGCCAGCCGCTACGGCCTCTCCATGCAACCACACACCATAGCCCATGTGGGTTTCGATCGCATGGCCGAAGGTGTGGCCCAGGTTCAAGGTGGCCCGTACACCGGACTCCCGTTCGTCGGCGTTCACCACCAACGCCTTGGCGGCGCAGGAGCGGGAAATCGCCTCGGTGAGCGCCACCTGGTCGAGTGCGCGCAGGGCGTCCACATGTTCTTCCAGCCAGGCCAGGAAGGGTTCGTCGCAGATCAACCCGTACTTGATGACTTCCGCCAGGCCCGCCGACAGTTCCCGCGGTGGCAAGGTGTTGAGGGTCGCGGTGTCGATCAGCACGGCCTGGGGCTGGTAGAACGCGCCGACCATGTTTTTGCCCAGGGGGTGATTGATGCCGGTCTTGCCGCCCACCGACGAATCGACCTGGGACAACAGGGTGGTCGGCACCTGGATAAAGTCCACGCCGCGCTGGTAGCAGGCCGCTGCAAAGCCGGCCATGTCGCCGATCACACCGCCGCCCAGGGCAATCACGGTGGTTCGGCGGTCATGGCGCGCGGTCAGCAGGCCGTCAAAGATCAGTTGCAGGGTTTCCCAGTTCTTGTGGGCTTCGCCATCGGGCAGAATCACGGAGATCACTGAGTACGCCGCCAGGCTGCGGCTCAGACGCTCAAGATACAGCGGCGCGACCGTCTCGTTGGAGATGATTGCCACTTGCCGCCCGGCAATGTGCGGGGCCAGCAATTCGGGCTGGTCCAGCAGACCTTCGCCAATATGGATCGGGTAGCTGCGCTCGCCTAGATCGACCTTAAGTGTCTGCATGTGTCCCCGCGTTGAAGATGTATTGACGACCGGTAACGTCGAGATCAGACGTTGCCTGATGGCTCTACGCCACACCCCGCAGGGTGATAGCGCGCCGCCGAGGATAGCGCATTTCGGGCCTGGCTTTAACGGGGTGGCAGCCGTTGCAGGCGCTCGAGAATGTCGAGAACCACCATCCGAGGCGGCCGCTCATCGGTTTCCACCACCAGATCGGCGATTTCCCGATACAGCGGATCGCGCAGCGCGAGCAGGTCGCGCAAGGTTTTTTCCGGGTTCGCCGTGCGCAGCAAAGGACGATTGCGATCACGAGCGGTACGCCCCACCTGCTGCTCGACCGACGCATGCAGATAGACCACCCGACCACCGGCATGCAGCGCCCGCCGATTTTCATCGCGCATCACCGCGCCGCCGCCGGTGGCCAATACCACGCCATCGCAGCCGCACAGCTCGGCAATCATCGCCTGCTCGCGGTCGCGAAAGCCCAGCTCGCCTTCCTTATCGAAGATCCATGGGATATTGGCACCCGTGCGCAATTCAATTTCCTTGTCGGAATCTTTGAATGGCAGGCGCAGCTCTTTGGCCAGCAATCGGCCGATGGTGCTTTTTCCAGCCCCCATCGGTCCTACAAGAATCAAATTTCGCACAGAATCAACGACTCACAGCAATCGCCTGGTTATTCATAATACGCGGAGTCAGGAATACCAGCAGCTCGGATTTTTTCTCCGCCAGCACATCGCGCCGGAAAAGGCGGCCAAGATACGGCACATCGCCCAAAAATGGCACTTTATCTACCACTTTGCTTTGGGTATTGGAGAAAACCCCGCCGATGACGATGGTCTCGCCATCCTTGACCAGCACCTTGGCATTCACCTCGTTTTTCTTGATCGGCGGTACGTCATTGAGTTTGTTGAGATAGTCGGGCTCGTCCTTGGTGACCTTGACCACCATGATCACATGGTCATCGGGGGTGATCTGCGGCGTGACCTCCAACGACAGGGACGCCTCCTTGAACGACACCGAGGTAGCACCCTGGGAGGTGGATTCCTGATAGGGAATTTCGGTGCCCTTCAGAATGCGCGCGGTTTCCTTGTCGGAAGTGACCACCTTGGGCTGCGAGACGATTTCGCCATTGCCGGTTTTCTCCATGGCGGTCAGTTCCAGGTCCAGCAGGAGGTTATCGGTGATAAAGGCGATGCCCAGTCCCGATGTACCCGTGAGTGAACCCAGGTCGACAAATGGCGAGCCGGGCACGTTTTCCGGCGCCTGGGCACCGTCCGGCAAAGGCTTCTGGATCCCCCCGGCAGCCCAATTCCCGCGAGTGAGCCGCCCACCCCAGCGCGCGCCCAGGCTTTTGTCGTAGTCGACATTGGCCTCGACAATCCGCGCTTCGATCATCACCTGGCGCACCGGCACATCCAGTTGCGCCACGATCCGCCGCAACTCTTCCAGGCGCTCGCCGGTCTGGAAGGCAATGATGTTATTGGTGCGGTCATCCACTGCGACTGAACCACGCTCATCGGTCGTGCCTTCAAAGCCGCTCACCGACTGAAACAGCTTGGCCAGGTCTGCCGCCTTGGCATGGTTGACTTGCAGTAGCTCACGGCGCAGCGGCGCCAGGTCGGCCATCTGCTTGCGCGACTCCAGCGCCAGCAGTTCCCGTGCAGCCAACTCCTCGGCCGGCGCCACCAGCAGGACACCGGCCTTTATCCGTTTATCCAAGCCTTTGGTTTGCAGCACCAGGTCCAGCGCCTGATCCCAGGGCACGCCTTTGAGCCGCAGGGTGATAGAGCCCTGTACGTCATCGCCGACCACCAGATTGAGGCCCGCCACGTCGGCAATTTGCTGCAAGGCAGCGCGTAGTCCGATGTCCTGGAAGTTGAGGTTCAACTTTTCACCGCTATAGACGCCCGAATCCGCGCTGCCGGGAGGCGGTAGCTGGATCAGGTCCACACGATTGGGCACAGCAGCAGCCATCGGTGCCGTGAACGCTATCCATAGCGCCACACCGAAGGACGAGAAAGTCCTTTTCATTGTTTGATTCCGTTATGAGTTGACGTTTAGCACGAGGGTTCGCGGACGCTCCAGCCATCCCCCCTGTTCATCGGGAAACAACTCGACCAGTTCGATATGGCCGTCATGAATCGCTGTAACTCGACCATGGTCCGGCCCCAGATAGTCGCCGACTGCCAGGCGATGCACGGTCGAGGCCTGGCGCAGCAAGGCGAAGGTCTGCGCCCCACGGGACAACGTGCCGACCATCTCGAACTGATCCATTGGGTGGCCTTCCAAGGCTTCCCGCGGGCGAGCGAGGTCCGGCGCAGCGGCCGTCCGCCCTGGCGCGCGGTCGACTTGCAGGGCAATGGGCTGGAACGGATCGCGAATACCAGAAGCACCGTATACAAACGGTTGCCCTTGCATGACAGCCGCGTCCCGCTTGATGCCTCGTCGCTCATGCCAGTACGTCTTGGTCAGCAGATCAAGGCGCAGCAGCTTGCCATCCCGCCTT
This sequence comes from Pseudomonas sp. NFX5, assembly GCF_049132125.1. Classification (NCBI taxonomy): domain Bacteria; kingdom Pseudomonadati; phylum Pseudomonadota; class Gammaproteobacteria; order Pseudomonadales; family Pseudomonadaceae; genus Pseudomonas; species Pseudomonas sp. NFX5. The sequence continues at coordinate 294,504 of NZ_JAFMZG010000023.1, read as the reverse complement.
ATGGCAATGTCGTGCGCCGTGGCGATTCGCGAAAGGCCGCCCAGGGCACTCACAAAGGTCGCCAGGTCGTGATAGGTACCGGTGACGCCGATGCGAACGGGCTGTTCGTGATAGAACGACCTAGACAGCTTATCCAGCGGAGTGACGCTCTCAATCACCAAACCGTTGGCCAGCGCCATCCTGGCGATGTCCTCAAGAAAGCCGGGCATTTCGGACTCTTCGGGCATTTGCTGCAAAAGCCCGCTGACCTTTTCCTGCATAAGCTGGACCTGGCGAGCCCGCTCTTCAAGGTCCGCAGCCAGGACGGCTTTTTCCGCAAGTTGCTGCTGCAAGCTCACTTCCTGCACCTCGACCTCGCGCAAGCGCTCCCGCGACGGGCTGAGGTACACAAGGTCGCCCACCAACAGCACCACGCCGGCCAGCGCACAGCCCAACAAGATCCTGCCAGGTAAGGGCCATTTGGCAGCATTGTGAGTCAGCGCGGAAAATTCGAGCCTGGGCCGGCTCATGGCTGGGCCTCGGAAGATTCTCCCTGGCGCACCATCAACTGGAATTCAGTGTTGCCGCGAGCGCCTTCGGTTCGTACATGCTGCAGGCGAGTGGCGTGGGCGCCTTCGGATGCCTCCAGGCGGCGCATCAGTTGGGCAATATCCTGGCTGGACTCAGCACTGCCGCTGATACTCACCGTATCGCCTTTCGCCACGACCTCATGCAAATGCACACCGTCGGGCACCGCACGGGCCAACTGATCCAGCAGCTGTGCACCGGCGGAGCGATTATCGTGCAGGTCCTGCACGACTTTCATGCGCTCCGCCAGTTGCTGGCTTTGCACCTGGAGGTCGTCAATGGTCTGGATGCGCGAGTCCAGGACGCCGACGTCCTTGCGCACATGATCGTTTCGCGTCACCTGCCGGTCGATCGCCTGGTCGATCACCTGGTCCGCCAGCCACACCGTCGCGAGCGCGACACAGGCAAACGCCACCAGCAGTATCAGGAAATATTTACGCCTGCGCTCCGCCAGCGCCTGGCGCCAAGGCAAAAGATTGATTCGTGTCATCCAGCGAAACTCCTCAGGGCCAACCCGCAAGCGACTCCCATCCCAGGGGCATCCACGATCCACTGGGCACCATCGACTCGATGACCCGGCGTGAAGCTGGCGAAATCCTGACGGCAAGCGCGCGCCAATGCAAACCCTTCGACATCCACCACCCTGGGCACCAGCCCCGCCAGGGCCAACACGGCTTCACGGACCTCGACGTGCTCCTTCAGACACGCGGCCAGCAACACCTCGACCCGCGCGGGATCCTGCGTCGACGGCCCCTGGACCTGAAAGTCCAGCGCCACCTCGTCCAGCGGGTAGGGAATGTATTGCTCTGCCTCCACCTGGATCCTCCGGGCCATTTCGTCGTCGCCAAGCCCCGCCTGCATTTCAATGACCCGTGTAATGACCGAAGGACCGGAAACGGCGACCGCCGCCTGCCTGGCCGACGTGCGCAGCCGGGACAGCGCCGTGTACAGCGCATGGCCTATGCCTTCCAGGTCCAGCCAGACGCCGTCGACCACCGCCTGGGCCGGCAGCGCCTGTGTGGCGTAGCCCTGCACGGTGTAACGGTTGGCTGAACAGTTCAGCTCTACCAGCCTGATCCCTGCCTCATTGATGTCGACGCCAAGGACGGTGTCGACTTTGCGCCTGAAAAATCCCTTTCCCATAAAACTCCCCAAAGCTTTGCCTGTCTTAACGCCTGATTGCCGCCGGAAGCCCTGCATTCGGTCGACTTGTTGAGCCGGCGCGAATGACGCCCCAAGGCGAAAAATGCTTTAATGCCCAGCGTTTTTCCCCGCTTTTTATCTGCAGCTCGGGTCGATCCATCGTTTGCCATGCATGCCCCGACGCGTAACCCATTCTTTTCTCTGGAAATCCAAAAGCCTTGATCCGTCTGCTGAAGTTTTTCGGGTACTCCATTGTCGCGATCGTCTGCGGGCTGCTGCTCGTACTCAGCGGAGCCTACCTCTACCTTAGTCCGGGTTTACCCTCCGTAGAGGCCCTCAGAAGTATCCAGTTGCAGATTCCTTTGCGGGTCTACAGCAGCGATGAAAAGCTGATCGCGGAGTTCGGCGAAATGCGCCGCACACCGATCCGTTTTGCCGACATTCCACCTAATTTCATCAGCGCATTGCTGTCGGCCGAAGACGATAATTTTGCCAACCACTATGGCGTCGACCCCAGCAGCCTGGTGCGTGCGGCCACACAACTGGTAAAAAGCGGACACATTCAATCCGGCGGCAGCACCATCACCATGCAGGTGGCGAAGAACTTCTTCCTCACCAGCGAGCGCAGTTTTTCGCGCAAAGCCACTGAAATCCTGCTGGCATTGCAGATCGAACGTCAGCTGACCAAGGACGAGATCCTCGAGCTGTACGTCAACAAGATCTACCTGGGCAACCGTGCCTACGGGATCGAGGCGGCCTCCCAGGTCTACTACGGCAAGTCGATTCGTGACGCCAGCCTGGCGCAGATGGCGATGATTGCCGGCCTGCCCAAGGCCCCTTCGCGCTTCAACCCCCTGGCCAACCCGGCGCGCAGCAAAGAGCGCCGCGACTGGATCCTGGGGCGCATGTACAAGTTGGGCAAGATCGACCAGGCCGCCTATGAAAGTGCGGTGGCCGAGCCGTTGAACGCCAGCTACCACGTGCCGACGCCGGAAGTGAATGCCCCGTATATCGCCGAAATGGCGCGTGCCGAGATGGTCGGTCGTTACGGCAGCGAGGCCTACACCGAAGGCTTCCGCGTGACCACGACGGTTCCGAGCGACTTGCAGGAGATCGCCAATGACTCCGTGCATTCCGGCCTGATCACCTACGACCAGCGCCACGGCTACCGAGGGCCTGAGTCGCGCCTGCCAGGCAAGACCCTGAGCGCCTGGACGGCCGAGCTGGGCAAACAGCGTGCGATCAGCGGCCTGGAGCCGGCCATCGTCACCCAGGTGAAGAAAGATGGCGTGCAGGTACTGACCCGCACCGGCGAAGCCCACGTGGCCTGGGACAGCATGAAATGGGCGCGCCCGTTCCTGAACACCAACAGCATGGGCCCGATGCCGAAGCAACCGTCGGATGTCGCGCAAGTGGGTGACCTGATCCGCGTGCAACGCCAGAAGGACGACAGCCTGAAATTCAGCCAGGTGCCGCTGGCCCAGGGCGCCCTGGTATCGCTGGACCCGCAGAACGGTGCAATCCGCGCCCTGGTGGGTGGCTTCGCATTCGAGCAGAGCAACTACAACCGGGCCACCCAGGCCAAGCGCCAGCCGGGCTCGAGCTTCAAGCCGTTCATCTACAGCGCCGCCCTGGATAACGGCTACACCGCCGCCAGCCTGGTCAACGATGCACCCATCGTGTTCGTCGACGAGTACCTGGACAAAGTCTGGCGCCCGAAGAACGACACCAACACTTTCCTTGGCCCTATCCGTATCCGTGAGGCGCTGTACAAGTCACGCAACCTGGTGTCCATCCGCCTGCTGCAGGCGATGGGTGTCGGCAAGACCATCGACTACATCACGCGCTTTGGCTTCAACAAGTCGGACCTGCCGCCGAACCTGTCCCTGGCCTTGGGTACCGCGACCCTCACGCCGATGGAAATCGCCACCGGTTGGAGCACCTTTGCCAACGGCGGCTACAAGATCGCGCCGTACCTGATCGACAAGATCGAAAGCCGCAACGGCGACACCCTGTTCACCGCCAACCCGCCACGCGTGCCGGGTGATGTGGTCAACGGCATCGCTGCGACGGATGGCCTGGCGGCGCCAGGCAATGGCGGTATCACCATCGAGCCGACCCCAGGAACCGCGCCAGCCACCAACCCCGCTGCAACCGAACCGCAGGCACCCGCCGTGGCCGAGCGCATTGTGGATGGCCGTACCACCTATATCCTCAACAGCATCCTGGAAGACGTAATCAAGAAAGGCACCGGCCGGCGCGCCCTGGCCTTGGGGCGCGCGGACATCGCGGGCAAGACCGGTACCACCAACGAATCCAAGGATGCCTGGTTCTCCGGCTACAACGCCGACTACGTGACCACTGTGTGGACCGGCTATGACCAGCCGGAAAGCCTTGGCCGCCGCGAGTTCGGCGGTACCGTAGCGCTACCGATCTGGATGAGCTACATGGGCGCGGCCTTGAAGGACAAGCCGCTGCACACCCAACCGGAGCCGGAAGGCATCCTCAGCCTGCGGATCGACCCGGTCAGTGGCCGTGCGGCCTCACCGAGCACGCCGAACGCGTACTTCGAACTGTTCAAGAGCGAAGATACGCCGCCGTCGGTCAATGAGCTGGGCAACGGTGTCGTACCGGGCAGCCCGTTGCCGGCGGATGAGGCGGCGCCGATCGATCTGTTCTGACAGAGCCTGTGTTTAAACACAGATCCAATGTGGGAGGGGGCTTGCCCCCGATAGCGGTGGACCAGCCAGTTTATCTGTAGCTGACCCACTGCAATCGGGGGCAAGCCCCCTCCCACATTCGGTTCTCCGAGTTAATTACCACACAGCAAAAAGCCCCGACTCGCGAGAGCCGGGGCTTTTTGTTGGTGCGCTACAACGGCTTAGCCGTTGAACACATCATCCACGCTTTGCAGCGGGTAGTTTTTCGGATACGGCAGGGTGGCCACACCGGTCTCGATCGCGGCCTTGGCCACGGCATCGGAGATCAGGGTGATCAGGCGCTTATCCATTGGTTTCGGGATGATGTACTCACGACCGAATTCCAGCTTGGCGCCACCGTAGGCGTCGCACACGTCCTGAGGCACCGGCAGCTTGGCCAGTTCACGCAGGGCGTTGGCGGCAGCCACTTTCATCTCTTCGTTGATGCGCTTGGCGCGAACGTCCAGGGCACCACGGAAGATGAACGGGAAGCCCAAAACGTTGTTGACCTGGTTCGGGTAGTCCGAACGACCGGTGGCCATGATCACGTCGTCGCGGGTGGCGTGGGCCAGTTCCGGGGCGATTTCCGGATCAGGGTTGGAGCAGGCGAACACGATCGGGTTGGCCGCCATGGACTTCAGGCCTTCAGCGCTCAGCAGGTTCGGGCCGGACAGGCCGACGAACACGTCGGCACCGTTCAGGGCGTCAGCCAGGGTACGCTTGGAGGACGGGTGGGCAAACATCGCCTTGTACTGGTTCAGGTCGGTACGCTCGGACTGGATCACGCCCTTGCTGTCGACCATATAGATGTTTTCCAGCTTGGCGCCCATGCTGACGATCAGCTTCATGCAGGAGATGGCCGCAGCGCCGGCGCCCAGGCAGACGATCTTGGCGTCAGCCAGGGTCTTGCCGGCGATTTCCAGGGCGTTGATCATGCCGGCCGCGGTGACGATCGCGGTGCCGTGCTGGTCATCGTGGAATACCGGAATGTCGCACTGCTCGATCAGGGCCTTTTCGATCTCGAAGCACTCAGGTGCCTTGATGTCTTCCAGATTGATGCCACCGAAGGTGATGGAAATGCGCTTGACCGTGTCGATGAAAGCCTGCGGGCTCTCGGAGTCGACTTCGATATCGAAAACGTCGATGCCGGCGAAGCGCTTGAACAGCACGCCCTTACCTTCCATGACTGGCTTGGAGGCCAGTGGGCCGAGGTTACCCAGGCCGAGAATCGCGGTGCCATCGGAAATCACTGCAACCAGGTTGCCTTTGCCGGTGTACTTGTACGCCAGTTCGGGGTCGCGGGCGATTTCACGTACGGGCTCGGCCACGCCAGGGCTGTAGGCCAGCGACAGGTCGCGGGCGGTGGCGGTGGCTTTGGTGAGCTCTACACTCAGCTTTCCTGGACGAGGATGGGCATGATATTCGAGAGCGGCAGTTTTCAAATCAGACATATCGGCATTCCGCTTTTACTGTTGGTCGACGGACCGCCGAGGATACTCGTGTCGTAAAGTCCCTACAAGACTGGGCAGTCACAGGTGTCAAGGGCCCTGCACTAAGACTTTCGGCCAAGAGCCACGGGATACAAGGGCTCAACTGTTCACAATCGACTTAAAAAATGTCTACAATTTTTTCTCAAGGCGTCGATTTGAGCATGCCCGGATCGGTCAACGGCAGAAGCCAGCGCGCCTGACCTTTTTTCAGCCCGCCGCGTCGCGAGCGATCCTGTACCCAGCCCCGCGCCTCAACAGTGCGGCCTTGCAGACCATTGAGCGTGGCAGCATCGAATTGGCTGACCAGAACAGGGGCGATGCGTAATACCAGTGATCCCTGCATTTCAATCCAGATACCGCCACGATTGCGCTTTACCTGGCTGACCCGGCCACTGACCACGGCAAACCCGGAGCGTTTGAGCTGCGCCACAGACTGTACCGGCGATTGGCGCCACAGGCCCAGGCGCGCTTTACGGGCGCTGTTTTCAGCCGCCTGCTGACAGGCGACGAGATCGACATTCGGCGCCACGCCGACCTGGAACCCCAGGCCCTCAGCCAACAGTTGCGCCTCCAGGTTCTCACCGTCGGCACCATAGAGGTGGGCCAGGGTGCGGCCGTAATGATCCTTGCGCTCACGCCCCGGCACCAGGCCGACACGACCACCGCTGGCAGCCACCAGCGCCTGCAGGCGCTGACGAGCCGCGACTGCAAATGGCTCGTCGGCGCGCCCCTTCTTGCCGGTTTCCGGGGCATTGATACCGATCATCCGCACACTGCGGCCATCCTTGAGGCGCACCGTGTCGCCATCCACTACCCGCTGCACTTCCACGCGGGCCAGGGCCATCGGCGCGGGGCAGAATACCTCGGCCTGCACGGCCGTCACCCAAATCGCAGGCACAAAAAAGGCGCCCGCAAGGGACGCCTTTTTCAACAGCTGGCAAAAGCCCATAAGGCTTTTGAGCCTTACTCTGCTGGAGTAGCAGCAGGCTTCTTGCCGAAAGCACCAAAGCGATCTGCGAAGCGCTGTACACGGCCGCCGGTGTCCAGAGTTTTCTGCTTACCGGTGTAGAACGGGTGGCACTCGTTGCATACGTCAGTACCCAGTGGCTTGCACAGGTTCGAGCGAGTTTCGAACTTGTTGCCGCAGCTGCAGGTTACTTCGATGGTTTCGTACGCTGGATGGATATCGGCTTTCATGGTGACTTCCTCGGGCTAGCGTGCCGCCACTCGACACTATTGTCGAATACCGCACGTAATTAGGCCGCGGATTCTACCAGACCTTTTTAAACGCGCAAGCGGCGACACCCATCGCGCGTCAACATAAAAGCACCTTTCATCAGAAAACTGGCGGCTACCCCAAGCCTCTCCCGGTCTGCTAGGCTCCCGCCCCTGCGCCACCGCCTGCCTTTATAGATGAGACCTCTCGCGTGCCCGACGCCATTTTGCGCCTAGCCCTGCCCTCGCCCCTGCGCCGCCTGTTCGACTACCGGGCCCCGGCCGATGTGCTGCGTGCGCAGTTGCAGCCGGGCATGCGCGTGCGCGTGCCGTTTGGCCGTCGGGAGATGATCGGCATCCTGGTGGAAGTCGCCGACCACAGTGAAGTGCCGGCCGAGAAGCTCAAGCCGGCCATCGCCCTGCTCGATGCCACGCCGCCGTTGCCGCCCGCGCTGTTCAAGCTGTGCCTGTGGACCGCCCAGTATTACCAGCACAGCCTCGGTGACACGCTGAGCTGGGCACTGCCGGTGCTGTTGCGCCAGGGCGAACTGGCCGAAACGCGCCAGGAGCGCTTCTGGTCGACGGTGCCCGGCGCACGCCTCGACGACCCGCGCATCGCCCGCGCCCCGCGCCAGCGTGAAGCCCTGGCGACCCTGGCCCAGCATCCCCACGGCGTCGCCCATCAGCTATTGAGCAAGCTGATGCTGAGCAAGGACAGCCTCGACCTGTTGCTGGCCAAGGGCCTGGTACAGGTGGAAATCCGCAGGCACGCCCCCGACCCGCGCCACGAACACTGGCTGGCCCAGCCCGAACTGCCGCTGAACCCTGAACAACGCGCCGCCTATGAAGCGATTCGCGCAGGTTTCGACAGCTTCCATGCGTTCCTGCTGGCGGGCGTCACCGGCAGCGGCAAGACCGAAGTCTATTTGCAGCTGATCCGCGAAACCCTGCAGGCCGGCAAACAGGCACTGGTGCTGATCCCCGAGATCAACCTGGGCCCGCAGACCCTGGCGCGCTTCGAGCAGCGTTTCAATGCGCGCATCGCCCTGGTGCACTCGGCGGTCAATGACCGTGAACGCCTGGAGTCGTGGCTGGCGGCGCGGGATGGCGAAGCCGACATTATTATCGGCACCCGCTCGGCGCTGTTCACGCCGATGAAAAATCCCGGGCTGATCATCATCGACGAGGAGCACGACGGCTCCTATAAACAGCAGGAAGGCCTGCGCTACCACGCCCGCGACCTGGCGCTGGTGCGCGCGCGCCAGGAAGACATCCCGATTGTGCTGGGCTCGGCCACACCCTCCCTGGAAAGCCTGCACAACGCCTACACCGGTCGTTACGGGCTGCTGCGCCTGAACGAGCGCGCCGGCGGCGCCAAGCAACCACGCTTCCTGCGCCTGGACGTAAAAAGCCGGCCGCTGGACAGCGGCATTTCCGGGCCGATGCAACAAGCCATCGGCCAGACCCTGGCGGCCGGCCAGCAGGTCTTGGTGTTTCTCAACCGCCGGGGCTTTGCGCCGACGCTGCTGTGCCATGACTGCGGCTGGATGTCCGAGTGCGAGCGTTGCGATGCGCGCATGACCGTGCACCAGCGCCATGGCGAACTGCGTTGCCACCATTGCGGCCATGTGGAACGTGTACCGCGCCATTGCCCGCAGTGCGGCAAGGTCGACCTGCGTCCGGTGGGCGCAGGCACCGAGCGCGCCGAGGAGCGCCTGGGCATTCTGTTCCCGGACTACCCGGTTTTGCGGGTCGACCGCGACAGCACCTCGCGCAAGGACGCCATGAACCAGCTGTTCGCCACCATCCAGAAGGGCCAGCCGTGCATCCTCGTGGGCACACAGATGCTCGCCAAAGGGCACCACTTCCCCCGGGTGACCCTGGTGTCGATCCTGGATGCCGACGGCGGCCTGTTTTCCGGCGACTTTCGCGCCAGCGAGCGCATGGCGCAGCTGATCGTGCAGGTCGCCGGGCGTGCCGGGCGCGCCGAGGAGCCAGGCAAGGTGATTATCCAGACCCACCTGGCCGACCATCCGTTGCTGATTCAACTGACCGAACAAGGCTACTTTGCCTTCGCCGAACAGGCGCTGAGCGAACGCCGCTCCGCCGGCCTGCCGCCCTTTGCGCACCTCGCGCTGTTGCGCGCCGAAGCCCATAAACCGGGGCAGGCCGAGGGTTTTCTGGATGAAGCCTGCAGCGCCGCCGAACGCTTGCTCGGCGAGCTGGGGCTGAGCGGCATCGAATTGCTCGGCCCGGTACCCGCGCCCATGGAGCGTCGTGCCGGGCGTTATCGTGCCCAGCTACTCTTGCAGGCCACGTCCCGCGCACCGTTGCATCGCCTATTAAGTAGCTGGTTACTTGCGCTGGAGCAAATGCCCAGTGGCCGCCAGGTGCGATGGTCGTTGGATGTAGACCCGGTAGATTTGTATTAAGCCTGGCCATAGGTCCTGCGAAGGTTGGCAAGCCCGCCCTCGCCACGGATAATGCCCAGTTTTTCCACCTGCGCATCGCGCGCCGCCGCTTGCGGTCGAAAGAGAACACCATGAAAGACACCATTCGCCAGCTGATCCAACAAGCCCTCACCCAACTCGTCAACGAAGGTGTGTTGCCTGAAGGCCTGACGCCGGCGATCCAGGTGGAAAACACCCGCGACAAGACCCACGGCGACTTCGCCAGCAACATCGCGATGATGCTGTCCAAGCCGGCCGGCATGAAGCCGCGCGACCTGGCGGAAAAAATCATCGCCGCGCTGCCTGCCGACGAGAGCGTTACCAAGGCCGAAATCGCCGGCCCGGGCTTTATCAACTTCTTCCAGAACACCCAGGCCCTGGCTTCACGCCTGGATGCGGCCCTGGCCGACGCCAGGATCGGCGTACGCAAGGCCGGCCCGGCTCAGCGCGTGGCCATCGACCTGTCGGCGCCCAACCTGGCCAAGGAGATGCATGTCGGTCACCTGCGCTCGACCATCATCGGCGACGGCGTGGCCCGGGTCCTGGAGTTTCTCGGCGACACCGTGATCCGCCAGAACCACGTAGGCGACTGGGGCACTCAGTTCGGCATGCTGATGGCCTACCTGCAGGAAAACCCGATCACCAGCAACGAGCTGTCGGACCTGGAGAACTTCTACCGCGCCGCCAAGAAGCGTTTCGACGAATCCGAAGAGTTCGCCGATCGCGCCCGCGGTCTGGTGGTCAAGCTGCAAGCCGGCGACAAGGAATGCCTGGAACTGTGGGGCCGCTTCCGCGAGATCTCGCTGTCCCACTGCCAGGAAATCTACGAGTTGCTCAACGTCAAGCTGACCATGGCCGACGTGATGGGCGAAAGCGCCTACAACGACGACCTGATCAACGTGGTCAACGACCTCAAGGCCAAGGGCCTGCTGGTGGAGAGCAACGGCGCGCAGTGCGTGTTCCTCGATGAATTCAAGACCGCCGACGGCGAGCCGCTGCCGGTGATCATCGTCAAGGCCGATGGCGGCTACCTCTACGCCACCACCGACCTCGCGGCCGTGCGCTACCGCAGCGGCGTGCTCAAGGCCGACCGTGCGCTGTATTTCGTCGACCAGCGCCAGGCCCTGCACTTCCAGCAGGTGTTCGAAGTGGCACGTCGCGCCGGTTTCGTCACCCATCCGATGCACATGGAGCACATGGGCTTCGGCACCATGAACGGCGCCGATGGCCGCCCGTTCAAGACCCGCGATGGCGGCACCGTCAAGCTGATCGACCTGCTCAACGAAGCCCAGGACCGCGCCTACAACCTGGTGAAGGAAAAGAACCCGGAGCTGGCCGAGGCCGACCTGCGCAATATTGCCCGCGTGGTGGGGATTGGCGCGGTGAAATACGCCGACCTGTCCAAGCACCGCACCAGCGACTACAGCTTCAACTTCGAACTGATGCTCAACTTCGAGGGCAACACCGCGCCGTACCTGCTGTACGCCTACACCCGCGTGGCCGGTGTGTTCCGCAAGCTGGGCAAGGACTTCAGCGAAGTCGAAGGCCGCATCGTGCTGGACGCGCCCCATGAACAGGAGCTGGCCGCCAAGCTGGCGCAATTCGGCGAAGTACTGAACAGCGTCGGCGAGAAAGGCACGCCGCATATCCTGTGCACCTACCTGTACGAAGTCGCCGGGTTGTTCTCCAGCTTCTACGAGAACTGCCCGATCCTCACCGCCGACGACGAAGCCCAGAAGCAAAGTCGCCTGCGCCTCGCCGCACTGGCTGGACGGACCCTCAAGCAAGGCCTGGAACTGTTGGGCCTGGAAACTCTGGAGCGTATGTAAGTTGGCTGCCAAGAAAAAACCTGCACCCAAGCGCGGCGCCAGCCGCTACCAGGCCCCGGCGAAGAAGCCGATCCCAGGCTGGTTGTGGATGGCCATCGGCCTCACGGTCGGCGCGTTTATCGTGTTCCTGATGAAGCTGGACCCAGGCCAGGGCGATGACGTCAAACGGGTCAAGCAGGAGCAGCAGAAGGCCACGAAAATGGCCGAAGCCAACAAGACTGCACCGAGCCCGACAGCACCGGTAAAGCCGAAGTACGACTTCTATACGCTGCTGCCGGAATCGGAAGTGATCGTGCCGCCTGACGCCGTGCCGGAGAAAACCCTGCCGACGCCGCAAGTGCCGACCACCCCGGTAACCCCGGCAGAAGCCGCGAAAATCGATACCGCCCGGGCCCAGGCGGCGTTGGCCGGGATTACTCCGCCGCCAGCACCACCGGTTGCCGAAACCAAGGCCGCGCCGGTGACCAAGTTCTTCCTGCAGGCGGGCTCGTTCCCGAAGCAGGCCGATGCGGATCGCGTGCGTGCGCAGATCATTCTGTTGGGCCAGACGGTGACGGTGGAGTCCGGCACGGTGAAGGACGCGACCTGGTATCGCGTGCTGGTGGGGCCGTTCAGCAACCGCGAACAGCTCACCGTGGCGCAGAAGCAATTGGCCGGCGCCGGGTTTAGCAACCTGTTGTTACAACAGCGCCAGAGCCGCTGATTCGGGCTCAACTTCGATAAAAATGTGGGCGGGGGCTTGCCCCCGATGGCGGTGTATCAGTCGCCGAAAATATTGACTGATCTACCGCTATCGGGGGCAAGCCCCCTCCCACAGTTGCTTTTGCAGCGCTCTGAAATGGGTGTCAGACCGATAAACACCACTCGTCCGCCATAAACCCCCATGGTTGAAATCCCCCCCGCCACCCCCATATGAGTTTCCATCAGGGCATTTTCGCCCCGCTGCGTGGAGACTCTCCCCTTGACCACCATCGTTTCAGTACGTCGCCACGGCAAAGTCGTCATGGGCGGCGACGGCCAGGTTTCCCTGGGCAATACCGTGATGAAAGGCAATGCGAAAAAAGTGCGTCGCCTGTATCACGGCCAGGTCCTCGCCGGTTTTGCCGGTGCAACCGCCGACGCCTTCACCCTCTTCGAGCGTTTCGAAGGCCAGCTGGAAAAACACCAGGGCCACCTCGTACGCGCCGCGGTCGAACTCGCCAAGGAATGGCGCACCGACCGCTCCCTCAGCCGCCTGGAAGCCATGCTGGCCGTCGCCAACAAAGATGCGTCCCTGATCATCACCGGTAACGGCGATGTGGTTGAACCTGAACATGGCCTGATCGCCATGGGCTCCGGCGGCGGGTATGCACAAGCCGCAGCCAGCGCACTGTTGAAGAAAACCGACCTGTCGGCCCGCGAAATCGTCGAGACCGCCCTGGGCATCGCCGGCGATATCTGCGTGTTCACCAACCACAACTTCACCATTGAGGAGCAGGACCTCGCCGAGTAAGCCACAGGCTTATTCCCGCTTGAGGCCGCCAAACACTATGTCCATGACTCCCCGCGAAATCGTCCATGAACTCAATCGCCATATCATCGGCCAGGACGATGCCAAGCGCGCCGTTGCCATCGCGCTGCGTAACCGCTGGCGCCGGATGCAACTGCCCGAAGAATTGCGCGTTGAAGTAACACCGAAGAACATCCTGATGATCGGCCCGACCGGCGTCGGTAAAACCGAGATCGCGCGACGCCTGGCCAAGCTGGCCAACGCGCCGTTCATCAAGGTCGAAGCGACCAAGTTCACCGAAGTCGGCTATGTGGGCCGCGATGTCGAGTCGATCATTCGTGATCTGGCCGACGCTGCCCTGAAGCTGCTGCGCGAGCAGGAAATGACCAAGGTCAGCCACCGCGCCGAAGACGCCGCCGAAGAACGCATCCTCGACGCCCTGCTGCCACCCGCGCGCATGGGCTTCAACGAAGATGCCGCACCGGCCTCGGATTCCAACACCCGCCAGCTGTTCCGCAAGCGCCTGCGTGAAGGCCAGTTGGACGACAAGGAAATCGAGATCGAAGTCGCTGAAGTCTCTGGCGTCGACATCTCCGCACCGCCTGGCATGGAAGAAATGACCAGCCAGTTGCAGAATCTGTTCGCCAACATGGGCAAGGGCAAGAAGAAAAGCCGCAAGCTCAAGGTCAAGGACGCGCTGAAGCTGGTACGCGATGAAGAAGCGGGACGCCTGGTCAACGACGAAGAGCTCAAGGCCAAGGCCCTGGAAGCCGTTGAGCAGCATGGCATCGTGTTTATCGACGAGATCGACAAGGTCGCCAAGCGCGGCAACGCCGGCGGCGTCGATGTATCCCGCGAAGGTGTGCAGCGCGACCTGCTGCCGCTGATCGAAGGTTGCACTGTCAATACCAAGCTGGGCATGGTCAAGACCGACCACATCCTGTTTATCGCTTCGGGTGCGTTCCACCTGAGCAAGCCAAGCGACCTGGTGCCCGAGCTGCAAGGCCGGCTGCCGATTCGCGTAGAGCTGAAGGCGCTGACCCCCGGCGACTTCGAGCGCATCCTCAGCGAACCCCATGCGTCGCTCACCGAGCAGTACCGTGAGCTGCTGAAAACCGAAGGGCTGGGCATCGAGTTCCTGCCGGACGGTATCAAGCGCCTGGCGGAGATTGCCTGGCAGGTCAACGAGAAGACCGAGAACATCGGTGCGCGCCGCCTGCACACCTTGCTTGAGCGCCTGCTTGAGGAAGTGTCCTTCAGCGCCGGCGACATGGCCGGGGCGCAGAATGGCGTAGCGATCAAGATCGACGCCGACTACGTCAACAGCCACCTGGGCGAATTGGCGCAGAACGAGGACTTGTCGCGGTATATTCTGTAAGCCTCACACAGAACTGCTTTGCTTCAAATGTGGGAGGGGGCTTGCCCCCGATAGCGGTGGATCAGTCAGCTTATCTATAGCTGACCCACTGCAATCGGGGGTAAGCCCCCTCCCACATTTTTAAGCCGGTTTATTCAAGAGCACCTCATATGGCCAAGTTTCCTACCGCTGTAAACCTGCACAAAACCTCCAACACCCTCGGCCTCACCTATGGGCCCGACGAGGTCTACCAGTTGCCCGCCGAACTGCTGCGGGTGCATTCGCCTTCCGCCGAGGTCCAGGGCCACGGCAAGCCCATCCTGCAATTCGGCAAGCTCAACGTGCGCCTGACCAAGATCGAACCGGCCGGCCAGTACGCACTGAAATTGACCTTCGACGACGGACATGACAGCGGACTGTTCACCTGGGACTACCTCTACCAATTGGCCGTGCGTCAGGACGCGTTGTGGGCCGATTATCTCGCCGAGCTCAAGGCAGCCGGCAAAACCCGTGATCCGAGCGAGTCGGTCGTGCGGCTGATGCTCTAGTCCAGGCTTCTTGCTCTTTAGAGGGCATTTTCTAATTTCATCTGCTTGAATGCCCTGTCGCGTGGCCAACGATTGGCCCGCTTGCGAAAAAAATTAAACTCGGGTAACCAATGGAACTGGCAAGTTCCCTGCATTTGACGATGCGGTATCAACGGTCACCCGAGTCGCAGTACCTGGCTTGTGTTGTGTATCGAAACCTGGTGCGCAGCGGTACCCGGTACTCGTCTTTCGGACAATGGAGCGTCGTAGATGAGTAACAAGAACAACGATGACTTGAAACGCCAGGCCTCGGAAAACACCCTGGGGCTCAACCCGATCATCGCGTTACGTAAAAAGGATTTACTGGCCTCGGCCAAGATGGTGCTGACCCAAGCCATCAAGCAACCGTTGCACAGCGTCAAGCACGTCGCCCATTTTGGCGTTGAATTGAAGAACGTGATGTTCGGCAAATCGCAGCTGCAGCCCGAAAGCGATGACCGTCGCTTCCACGACCCAGCCTGGAGCCAGAACCCGCTCTACAAACGCTACCTGCAAACCTACCTGGCGTGGCGCAAGGAACTGCACGACTGGATCGGCCACAGTAACCTGTCGGAACAGGACATCAGCCGCGGCCACTTCGTAATCAACCTGATGACCGAAGCCATGGCCCCTACCAACAGCGCGGCCAACCCGGCGGCGGTCAAACGCTTCTTTGAAACCGGCGGCAAGAGCCTGCTCGACGGCCTGTCGCACCTGGCCAAGGACATGGTGCACAACGGCGGCATGCCGAGCCAGGTCAACATGGGCGCGTTTGAAGTGGGCAAGACCCTGGGCATCACCGAAGGGGCGGTGGTATTTCGCAACGACGTGCTGGAGTTGATCCAGTACAAGCCGATCACCGAACAGGTGCACGAACGCCCGTTGCTGGTGGTACCGCCGCAGATCAACAAATTCTATGTATTCGACCTGAGCCCGGAAAAGAGCCTGGCGCGCTTCTGCCTGCGCAATGGGCAGCAGACCTTTATCGTCAGTTGGCGCAACCCTACCAAGGCCCAGCGCGAATGGGGCCTGTCGACCTATATCGAGGCGCTCAAGGAAGCGGTCGACGTGGTCACCGCGATCACCGGCAGCAAAGACGTGAATATGCTCGGCGCCTGCTCCGGCGGCATCACCTGCACCGCCCTGCTGGGCCACTACGCGGCGCTGGGGGAGAAGAAGGTCAACGCCCTGACCCTGCTTGTGAGTGTGCTGGACACCACCCTGGACACCCAGGTAGCGCTGTTCGTAGATGAGCAGACCCTGGAAGCGGCCAAGCGCCACTCCTACCAGGCCGGTGTACTGGAAGGCCGCGACATGGCCAAGGTGTTCGCCTGGATGCGCCCCAACGACCTGATCTGGAACTACTGGGTCAACAACTACCTGCTGGGCAATGAGCCGCCTGTGTTCGACATCCTGTTCTGGAACAACGACACCACGCGCTTGCCTGCGGCCTTCCACGGCGACCTGATCGAACTGTTCAAAAACAACCCGCTCGTGCGCGCCAATGCCCTGGAAGTGTGCGGCACGCCGATCGACCTCAAGCAGGTCACGGCCGATATCTATTCACTGGCCGGCACCAACGACCACATCACGCCGTGGCAGTCGTGCTACAAATCGGCCCAGCTGTTTGGCGGCAAGGTGGAATTCGTACTCTCCAGCAGCGGGCATATCCAGAGCATCCTCAACCCGCCCGGCAACCCCAAGGCGCGCTACCAGACCAGCGACAGCCTGGCGGGCAAGCCACTGGAGTGGCAGGAGAATGCGACCAAGCATACTGACTCGTGGTGGCTGCATTGGCAGGCGTGGCAAGCGGAACGGGCGGGCAAGCTGAAGAAGGCACCGACGACTTTGGGTAACAAGACCTATGCCGCAGCGGAAGCAGCCCCCGGGACTTACGTACACGAACGCTGAATTGAAATGCGTTCAAATGTGGGAGGGGGCTTGCTCCCGATGGCCGTGTGTCAGCCATCTGATCAATTGCAATCGGGGGCAAGCCCCCTCCCACCGTTGGCCTGCATTCCAACCGTCACATCTCACAGGGCTTGAGCATGCCGCAACCGTTCATCTTTCGTACCATCGACCTGGATGGCCAGACCATCCGCACGGCGGTACGCCCGGGCAAGCCCCACTTGACGCCGTTGCTGATCTTCAACGGCATCGGCGCCAACCTTGAGCTGGTGTTTCCGTTCGTCCAGGCCCTGGACCCGGACCTGGAAGTGATCGCCTTCGATGTGCCGGGCGTGGGTGGCTCCTCGACGCCCAACCGGCCTTATCGTTTTCCCGGCCTGGCCAAGCTCACTGCGCGCATGCTGGACTACCTGGACTATGGCCAGGTGAATGCGGTGGGCGTGTCCTGGGGCGGCGCCTTGGCGCAGCAGTTTGCCTACGACTACCCGGAACGCTGCAAGAAACTGATCCTGGCGGCGACCGCGGCCGGTGCCTTTATGGTGCCAGGCAAGCCGAAGGTGCTGTGGCTGATGGCCAGCCCCCGGCGCTATATCCAACCGTCCCACGTGGTGCGCATCGCACCGATGATCTATGGCGGTTCGTTCCGCCGCGATTCGAAACTGGCGGCCGAGCACGCGAGCAAAGTGCGCTCGGCCGGCAAGCTGGGCTACTACTGGCAACTCTTCGCGGGGTTGGGCTGGACCAGCATCCACTGGCTGCACAAGATCCGCCAGCCGACCCTGGTGCTGGCCGGGGACGACGACCCGCTGATCCCGCTGGTCAACATGCGCATGCTGGCCTGGCGCATTCCCAACGCACAGTTGCACATCATCGATGACGGCCACCTGTTCCTGATCACCCGGGCTGAAGCCGTGGCGCCGATCATCATGAAGTTTCTCGAGGAGGAGCGCATGCGGGCCGTGATTCACCCGCGACCTGCGGTGTAAGGACCACACCGCCGCGCAACTTGCCGAGAACCGACTATGGTTCTGAATTGGCGTGCCTGTTGATGGCTTGACGAAGGAGTGTTGGCTCATGCGAGAAAGACCCGTGACGAACCCGGCGCCCACCCCTGCCGCGTTCATCAACGCACAAAACGCGATCACCGGCCTGCGCGGTCGGGATTTGCTGTCGACCTTACGCAGCGTTGCCGCCCACGGCTGGCGCAACCCGGTGCATACCGCCCGTCACGCCCTGGCCCTGGGCGGTCAACTGGGTCGTGTGCTGCTGGGTGAGACCGTGCACGAGCCCAACCCACGGGACAGCCGCTTCAGCGACCCGACCTGGACGCTCAACCCGTTCTACCGACGCAGCCTGCAAGCCTATTTGAGCTGGCAGAAGCAGACCCGCCAGTGGATCGATGACAGCTCACTGAGTGACGACGACCGCGCCCGCGCGCACTTTGCCTTCGCCTTGATCAACGACGCCGTGTCGCCCTCCAACACCCTGCTCAACCCGCTGGCCGTCAAGGAGCTGCTCAACTCCGGCGGCAACAGTGTGGTGCGCGGCGTGAGCAACCTGTTCGACGACCTGCTGCACAACAACGGCCTGCCGCGCCAAGTGAGCAAACAGGCCTTTGAAGTCGGCAAGACCGTGGCCACCACCCCAGGCTCGGTGGTATTTCGCAATGAGCTGCTTGAGTTGATCCAATACAAGCCCATGAGCGAAAAACAGTACGCCAGGCCGCTGCTGATCGTGCCGCCGCAAATCAACAAGTACTACATCTTCGACTTGAGCCCGGCCAACAGCTTCGTGCAGTACGCCCTCAAGAACGGCCTGCAGACCTTCATGGTCAGTTGGCGCAACCCGGACGTGCGCCACCGCGAATGGGGCCTGTCCACCTATGTGGCGGCGCTGGAGGAAGCACTCAACGTCTGCCGGGCCATCACCGGTGCCCGCGAGGTCAACCTGATGGGCGCCTGCGCCGGTGGCCTGACCATCGCCGCCCTGCAAGGCCACTTGCAAGCCAAGCGCCAGCTGCGTCGTATCTCCAGCGCCAGCTACCTGGTGAGCCTGCTGGACAGCCAGATCGACAGCCCCGCCATGCTGTTCGCCGATGAGCAAACCCTGGAAGCCGCCAAGCGTCGTTCCTACCAGCAAGGCGTGCTGGACGGCCGCGACATGGCCAAGGTGTTCGCCTGGATGCGTCCCAACGACCTGATCTGGAACTACTGGATCAACAATTACCTGCTGGGCAAGGAACCGCCGGCCTTCGACATTTTGTACTGGAACAACGACAACACGCGCCTGCCCGCCGCACTGCATGGCGACCTGCTCGATTTCTTCAAGCACAACCCGCTGAGCCATCCCGGCGGCCTGGAAGTGTGCGGCACGCCCATCGACCTGCAGAAGGTCACGGTGGACAGCTTCAGCGTGGCCGGGATCAACGACCACATCACGCCGTGGGACGCGGTGTATCGCTCCACGCAATTGCTCGGTGGCGAGCGGCGCTTCGTGCTGTCCAACAGCGGGCATATCCAGAGCATCCTCAACCCACCGGGCAACCCCAAGGCCAACTACGTTGAAAATCCCAAGCTGAGCAGCGACCCGCGTGCCTGGTACTACGACGCCAACCACGTCGAGGGCAGTTGGTGGCCGCAGTGGCTGGCGTGGATCCAGCAGCGCTCGGGCGTACAGCGCGAAACCCTCACCGCCCTGGGCAACCAGAATTACCCACCGATGGAAGCGGCGCCCGGCACCTATGTGCGAGTGCGCTGAGCTCAACGATCAGATTAAGAAGACTGGATGAAGACCCGCGACCGTATCCTTGAATGTGCCTTGCAGTTGTTCAACCAGAAGGGCGAGCCGAACGTGTCGACCATGGAGGTGGCCAATGAAATGGGGATCAGCCCCGGCAACCTCTACTACCACTTCCATGGCAAGGAACCGCTGGTGCTGGGGTTGTTCGAGCGCTTCCAGGGCGAATTGGCGCCGCTGCTCGACCCACCGGCGGACGCGCAACTGCAGGCCCAGGATTACTGGCTGTTCCTGCACCTGATCATCGAACGCATGGCCCAATACCGGTTTTTGTTCCAGGACCTGTCGAACCTGGCGGGGCGCCTGCCGA
Organism: Pseudomonas sp. NFX5; assembly: GCF_049132125.1. NCBI lineage: Bacteria > Pseudomonadati > Pseudomonadota > Gammaproteobacteria > Pseudomonadales > Pseudomonadaceae > Pseudomonas > Pseudomonas sp. NFX5. Next base: position 274,685 of record NZ_JAFMZG010000023.1, on the reverse strand, counting down.
AACTGGCCAAGGGCATTCGCAACCTGCTGACCGCACTCAAGCGCACCCTCGCGTCCTTGCTGGCGCGCCTGAAGGCGGACGGGCAACTGGTCAGTGACACCCAGGCGCTGGGCCAGTTGGTGGAGCAGATCACCATGACCCTGCTGTTCTCCCTGGACTACCAACGCATTCTCGACCGTGAGGGCGAGGTGCGGGTGGTGGTGTATCAAGTCATGATGCTGGTGGCGCCGCATCTGCTACCTGCGGCGCGGCAGGCCACGGAGCGATTGGCGCTGCGCTATCTGGACGATCATGTTTAAGCATTATCCGGAAATCTGCGGCTGACAGTTGAGCCGAATCATTCAAACTCCCCGAATTGCTGGGTAAACTTGAATAACTCACTGTCATTCTTGATTCCCAATTTTCTATAAGCCGATTGTTTCTGCGTACTGATCGTACTCGCACTGCGTGAAAACTTTGCGGCAATCGAATTCACCGACATTCCATCCAGAAAACATCGCAGCACCTCCTGTTCTTTAGGCGTAAGACAGGCGTTCAAGCGCAACGGCGTTGCATAGTCCATTTTCGACTTCATACTCACGACTTCCAGCATTGATTGCATGCCCTGCAAAGCAGGCACCATGCAAGGCTGCAGATAAATTCGACCTTGGGCGACGGTTCGAATAGCCGTGATCAACTCCGTCAGGTTCTGGGTTTTACCCAGGATTCCCCAACAGCCAGCCTTCAGCGACAGTGATACGGTAGCGGGCGTGTAATGCGAACAGACAATCAACGGCCGGCACTGGCTGAAGCGCCGGTTCAGCGCTTGTATAAGACTCAGGCCATCGTTGTCCGAAGGGGCCAGGATGAAGTCCATTACCACCACATCCGCCGGGCGCCGCGCAAGGGCTTCCAGTAATTCCTTGGCCGTCCCGAAAGAGCCGACCACATGGAGGTCGGCCTCGTTGCTCAACCCCAACTCGATCCCCTGCCGAAGCATCGCATGGTCATCTAGCAGCATGACGGTATACGTAGTGGATATTGAAGTAGGCATAAATAAACCCGCATAAGTAAATACAACACCGCAACATTATTCGCTGCTGCGAGCACGGTATACCCTGCCCCATCAAGGGATCAACATAGCGGGGCAATAAGCGTTACCCCTTCAGCAACATCCTACAGATAATTCCCAGTACTACAGACAATTCCTAAGTTAACCCGATTATTTTTCGAACTATCACGAGATAAAACTCGCCACTTCACTATAGATGCCATCTGGCACTGCACGCCAAATTATATAACCGCCATTAGAGACTAGTTCGAAACGAACTACAGGTGCTGCTTTTTACCTGTGGCGGCTCTCGTTTATTAAAATCACGACCGGAATCATCATGAAATTTACCGCTATCTCCACCGCTGCAACACTTCTTGCCCTGACAGCTGCGTTATCACGGCCCGCATTCGCCACCAACGACGGGGTCATCAACTTCACGGGGTTGGTGACCGATGTGACCTGCACCGTCGAGGGTGCCGCACCTGGCACAGGCGCAGTGGTCAAGGACGTCAACCTGGGCGGCGTCTCTGCTTCACGCCTGGCAACCGCTGGCAGTCGCGCCAACCTCACCGGTTTCACCATTCGCATTGGCGGGCCCGGCGAAGGCAGTTGCACCAACGGCCGCACCGCCATGGTGGCGTTCGACCCAACCAGCCCGGCCATTGACGTGGCGACCGGGCGCTTGAACATCGACGGCTACGACGACCCTTCCGACACTACCAATGCCAAGAACGTACAGGTCGAAGTCACTAACCGCGACGGCTCCCCGATCAACGTCTACACCGATAAATCCGAGGGCGTCGTGATCGCCGATAACCAGGCCATTATCCCGCTGGCAGCCCAAATGTACGCCAGCGGCGCCGCAACCGAAGGCACGGTGAAAACACGCGTCGGCTTCCTGGTCGAATACGCCGAGTAAGGGACAACACGTCTGCATACGCAGACCTCGAAGCCCGGGACCTGCAATTGCATTGCGGGTCCGCCCCCAGACTCGAAGAGACTTCAAATGATTAAAAGAATGGCCTGCCGTGCTCTCGCCACCTGTGCCCTCGGGCTGCTATCGCTGCACGCGCTCAACGCCCATGCCGGCATCATTGTCCATGGCACACGCGTGATCTACCCCGCTGAGCAGCAGGAAGTGGTTGTGCGCCTGGAAAATAAAGGCGATCGCCCGGCACTGGTACAGACCTGGCTGGATACTGGCGACCGAAACTCGACACCAGCGACTGCGCGGACTCCGTTCACCCTCTCACCGCCGATGTTTCGCATCGAACCGCACCAACAACAGGCATTGCGCCTGCGTTATTCCGGCGCCCCGTTGCCTACTGATCGCGAAAGCCTGTTCTGGTTGAACATATTCGAAGTGCCGCCGACTTCCGCCGACGCCGCGCAAAACAACCAGATCGAATTGTCGTTTCGCACTCGCTTGCGGGTGTTCCTGCGCCCACAAGGGTTGCCATACCCCGTCAGCAGCGCGGCAACCAGACTGCAGTGGAAACTGGTCCCCCATGACAATGGGTTCGCCCTGCAAGCGACCAACCCCACGCCCTACCATATTTCGCTGGCATCGGTCGCGTTGCTGAGCGAAGGCAAACGGTTCAACAAGGCGCCGAGCCAGGCGGCCAATGACGGTCTGTTATTGCCGGCCGGAGACATGAAACTGTTTGCATTGCCCCAGTTGCGTATTCGTCCCAACGGCAACCCCAAGGTCGAGTTCGTTTCCGTCAGCGATTTTGGCGCCCGCGTGCAGCACACGACGGCTGTCACCCTTTCGTCCGCAGGATAACCCGCAGCATGAACGCGACTTTGATCTCACATTGGCTAACCAGACTCAGCCTGTTGACGCTTGCACTGATCTGTCCCGTCATGGCGCAGGCAAGCGTTGTGATCAGCAGCACACGGATCATCTATCCGCAACAGGACAAGGAAGTCACAGTAAGGCTGGAAAGCAAGAATCAGGTACCCGTCCTGATGCAGGCATGGCTGGACAAGGGTGACGAGCACTCTACCCCGGACGCCGGCGGAATCCCCTTTGTTGTCACGCCGCCGATCTTTCGTATCGAGCCAGGCCGGCAACACGTCGTGCGCCTGGCATACACCGGCGAAACGCTGCCGTCTGCGCAGGAAAGCCTGTACTGGTTCAACTTACTCGAAGTGCCTTCGCAGGCCGAAGATGCCGCCCAGGGCAACCAGTTGCAACTTGCCTTCCGCTCCAGGATCAAGGTGTTTCTCCGACCGCCCAGCCTGCCCTTTGCGGCCGAAGCCGCGCCGGCCAAATTGCAGTGGCGCAGCGTAACCACCGAGCACGGCCCGTCACTGGAGGTCTATAACCCGACCCCCTATTACGTGAATTTCGACAAGATCGAAGTGGTCGCGAAGGGGCAGCGCCATGCGCGCAAATCCGCTGCATCGAGCGGAGACAATATGGTGGCGCCCGATAGCCGCAACCACTTCCAGATTGCAGGGCTTGCGTCGTTGCGTACGGCCGAGATGACCGTGGAGTTCCAGACGCTCGACGACTTCGGGCTCACGATCCAGCACAGCGCCAAGGTGTCGCCATGATCGCCCCACCCTGAGTTCATCAGGGTCCAGTCCCTGCCTCTCGAGGTTGATTGACCCGCCGCAGCACAAATCAAACACGTCCGTTCAGTACTTGTTCGTCAGGACAGGGCCGCGCTTTGTCGCAATTCGGACCACAACTTTCCCCGGGAACGGTATCCATGAGTTCGAAAACACCGGCCAGACCCGAAAACGGGTTTATATCGCCTTTCAGGTTGACGCTTGTAGCTCAAGGTCTATTGCTGTTGGGTGGCGCCCACACTGCAGCGGCCCAAGACGCCACGCATTCTGTATTCAACCCGGCCTTTTTTCCCGGCGGGGCAGCGGGCTTGCAGGTCGACATTTCAAAGTTCAACCAAGGCAACGTCGTGCTACCCGGCAGCTACCGTGCGGAGGTTTATCTCAACGGCCAATGGATAGGCAGAGAGACGCTATCGTTCAAAGCGATGGACGGACAAGACACTGCGCAGATGTGCCTTGAGCGTGACGCGCTCTTCAGGTTCGGCATCGACATGGAGGCGGTCGACAGGCAATCGACCGACGCCGTATTTTCCGCATGCGCCGATATTGCCAGCTACCTGCCAGGCGCCAGCGGCCGGTTCGATTCCGGTGAAAATCGCCTTGACCTGCAGATTCCGCAGATTTACCTCGCACGCAAGGCTCGGGGTTATATCGATCCCAAACACTGGGACAGTGGCATCGACGCTGCCTTCGTGCGTTACAACGCCAACACCTTTGCCACCCAAACCAGGCATCAGTCGCTCAACTCCAACTACGTCGGCCTGAACACCGGGCTCAACCTGGGCGACTGGCATTGGCGCCACAACGGCAGCTACAGCCAATCAAAGGTGGGCACTGGCTACCAAAGCAGCAGCACCTACGTTCAGCGTGAAATGAGCTCGCTGCAGTCTCAATTGATGGTCGGCGAAATCTACACGCCGGGCGAGCTGTTCGACAGCGTCCGCCTGCGGGGTGCGAGCCTGTTCAGCGATGACCGGATGCTGCCTGATTCCCAGACCGGTTTTGCCCCCGTGGTGCGCGGCGTTGCCGAGACCAACGCGCGGGTTACCGTGCGCCAGCGCGGGGTACTGCTGGATGAGGTGTCGGTGGCGCCTGGGCCGTTTGTACTCAATGATTTATTCCCTACCGGATATGGCGGCGACCTGACCGTCACGATCACCGAGGCGGATGGCCGTCAGCGGGAGTTCATCGTCCCCTTTGCGGCCAACGCCAACCTCCTGCGACCCGGCCACCACCGCTATTCGCTGAGCATCGGCCAGCTCGACGAGCTTGGCCTTCGGCACCCACCCACACTGATGCAGGCGACCTACCAGCATGGCCTCAGCAATCTACTGACCGGCTATACCGGTGCGGTCGTGGGCCAAGACTACAACTCACAATTATTGGGAACGGCACTCAACACGCCATTGGGTGCGGTGTCATTTGACTTGACCCACTCCAATGCCCATGTACCTGGACACGGTTCGCGTGAGGGACAAAGCCTGCAACTGCGCTACAGCAAGAATTTCGCAGACACCGGCACTCACTTCGCATTGGGGGCCTACCGCTATTCCACTGAAGGGTTCCTGAGCGTGGGCGATGCCGCACGGGTTCGCGACCTTGCCATCGACGGACTCAGCCTCGACAGCGTCTCGCGCCTGCGCGACAGAATGGACATAAGCCTCAACCAGAGCCTGGGCAACGGCTCGGTTTACCTGACCGGTTCTTCGCAAAACTATTGGAACCGCACAAGTGGCAACCTGACCTTTACCGCGGGATACAGCGGCACCTGGAAGGGCCTTCACTATACCGTCAGTGCACAGCGCACCCGTGACCTGTTGAGCGACCGAGTCGACAAGCAGGTGGATCTGACCTTGAGCCTGCCACTGGGCAGCGGCGCGCGTTCGCCGACCCTGACCACCACGGTCTATCACGGCGACCAAAACAGTGGCGAGCGCGTGAACGTCGGCGGCAGCCTTGGCGAACGCAGCGAATTCAGCTATGGCCTTGGTGCCAGTCGAACCCGAGGCAGTGGCAACGCCGCGAGTGCCGATATGAAATACCAGGCCAGCCACGGCGTGCTGTCTGCCGGTTACGGGCAGAGCAGCGACTACCGCTCGGTATCGCTGGGGATGACCGGCGGCATCGTTGCCCACGCCGGCGGCGTGACCTTCGCCCCGGAGTTGGGCGACACCATCGGCATCGTCCAGGCGCCCGACGCCCAGGGTGCGCGGATCAACGGTAACCACAGCGCGCAAGTCGGTAACAGCGGCTACGCCGTGGTACCCCACCTGACCCCGTATCGCCAGAACGTCGTGGAGCTGGACCCGAAGGACCTTTCGGTCGATGTGGAACTCAAGACCGCCGCCCAGAACGTAGCGCCCCGTGCCGGTTCGGTGGTGAAGCTTAAGTTCGAGACGGTCAGCGGCCAGGCCATGTTGATCACGGCACTGCGCGAGGATGGCAGCCCGCTGCCGTTTGGTGCGGATGTGTTCGATGAGGACGGCGCGAGCGTCGGGGTGGTCGGGCAGGGTGGTCAAGCCTTTGTTCGAGTGTCTCGTACACAGGGACCATTGACGATCAAGTGGGGCCCCCATGCCGGCGCCGCATGCCAGTTGCATTACGACTTGGGTCCACAGTCGAACATTGCCGGCACCCAACGCTTGCTTAATCTCGACGCGGGCACCTGCCGGCTCGATACAGCACAGCACATGCCACCGTCGAGCGAGCGCAATGCAAGCAGTTGATCCGGCGCAGGCGAGCACGCCCAGCGCACTGCTTGCCTGCAACCGCCCTATTTCTTTTGCGGGACTGAAGATGAAACGCGCCATACAACTCATGTCAACAGTGCTGGTCCTTGGCTCGCCGATTGCGGCTCAAGCGGCGTGTGACAGGTATCAGAACGACACATTCACACTCACCCTTCCGTCCACAATCGTCGTGCCGGACAGCCTCCCGGTGGAGTCTGAAATTGTCATTAAGGAATTCACTGGTACGGCACCCTCTTACACCATGAATTGCGGCCACACTTTATTAACGATTACCGGGCGCTACAACGCAAGGTCTCACTCAAAGTACTACGAGACCGAGGTTCCTGGCGTGGGCGTGCACATGCGCATCCGACATTCCGGCTCGCTTTACCCTTTCTTTGGCATGCATAACCAACAACGCACATTCAGCGGCCCCCTCACCAGCTTCATGGCCGCGGAGTTGGGGTTCTATAAAGCCGGGCCTGTAACAGACGGGACAGTGCCTGCCGGTAACATTTGGGTGCAGAGACTGGATAACCGTCCGGAGAGTTTTACCTTGAGGCTCGGCAACGCAGTGCGCTTTGTCAGGCCCGCCGCCACCTGCGACCTGGCAACCGGCGACGTCAACCGCACGATCTCGCTCGACCCGGTGCAAGTCGGCGCATTCAACAACGCAACGACCGCGGGCCCACGCAACTTCGAGTTAACCGCAAACTGCACCAACGCTTCCAACGTGACCTTCCGCTTTTCCGGTACCCCCGCACCTGGCAATGATCGGCTCTTCGCCAATACGGGCACTGCCGGTGGCGTCGCCCTGTGGCTGTATTCGCGCATTGGCGGTGGTATCCAGAACATCCTCGCCAACGGCACCGAAAACACCCGCACGGTGCCGGTCTCCGGGGGGCGCGCGGTGCTGCCGCTGGGTGCGGCCTATCACAAGAACGGCACGGTCAGCCAAGGCAGGCTCGAAACGACCGCGACCGTCAACATCACCTATAACTAAAAACCTGAGGAGTATGTAATGAGGATTCGAGCCCTGCCCCTGCTGCTGGCTATCACCGCGAGCCTGGCCGCCACTGCGGTCCAGGCCGCAACTACGGGCACCTTGCGCTTTACCGGCCAGGTCAACGCCGGCACCTGCAACCTGGCCGCCGGTGATGTGACCCGCACCATCACCCTGCCCTCGATCAAAGTATCGGATTTTGATTCATCCGAAGAAGTGGGTACGACAAATTTCGACATTACCGCCGAGTGCGAATCGGACATTCAAAATGTGTTCTTTCTGTTCGCGGGCACTCCGTCCAGCGGCAATGGCGCATTGTTCGCCAACACCGGAACCTCAGCCGGGACGGCGCTCTCGCTTTCCCACCGAAACGTCGCTGACATTCCCGCCAATGGCTCTGTCGCCGAGCGCACTCGCCAGATCGCCACAAGCGGCGCAAGAGCGTTGTTACCGATGAATGCGTCGTATCGGAAAACCGGCACCCCAATTACCGCGGGTACCCTGGACAGCACTGTCACCGTTTCCATTACTTACAATTGATGGGGAACCGCGCACGAAAAAAATGCCCAGCCTTTGCAGGCCGGGCATTTTTTTCGCGTCCCGGAAAAATCAGGACTGACTGGTTGGCGTCGGGGTGACCGGCGTTGCAGTCGGGGTGGCGGCAGGCGTGGGTGCCGACACCGAGTTGGCTGTCGAAGCAGCCGGTGCCGTGGTTGCCGGCTTGGCGGCAACAGCAGGCTTAGGCGCTGCCGGTTTTTTCGCTGCAGCTGGCTTCTTCGCCGCAGCAGGTTTGGCGGCTGGCTTGGCCACCGGTTTCGCGGCAGCTGGCTTGGCCGCAGGTTTAGCAGCGGCAGGCTTGGCCGCGGGTTTGGCGGCTGCGGTTTTGGCTGCGGGCTTAGCGGCCGGTTTTGCGGCGGCCTTGACTGCTGGCTTAGCCGCAGGTTTGGCAGTTGCTTTCGCAGCCACGGGTTTAGCGGTGGCCTTGGCAGCCGGTTTGGCCGCTGCGGTTTTGGCAGCCGGTTTAGCGACTGCTTTTACAGCTGCCTTGGCCGCGGGTTTTGCAGCTGGCTTGGCGGCAGCTTTCACCAGAGGTTTGGCAGCCGTTTTAGCCGCTGGTTTGGCAGCGGCCGTTTTTGCAGCAGGCTTGGCAGCCGGTTTAGCGGCGGCCGCTTTCACTGGAGCCACTTTGGCACCGGTCAGTTTTTCGATTTGCTTTGTCAGGGTATCGACCTTGCTGTGCAGGGTCTTCAGCTCAGCTTTACTCGGCACGCCCAGGCGCGAAATAGCACTGTTGAGGCGCTTGTCCAGAGCCCCTTCGAGTTCGCCCCAAGTACCCAATACCTGTTTCTTCGCATCACTGATGCGCGAACCGGCAGTGGCTTTAGCAGCACCTACTTGTTTACCCACTGCGCTCTTGGTCAACTTCTCGGCTTTCTCGCCGTCCTTAACCAACGTCTCGAAGAGTTTACTGCCGTCACTGTCGATCTTCGAGTAAACGCCTAAACCAGCCAGCCAGATCTTGCGGGAATACTCTTCAACTTTCCCGACCCACGAGCTGCCTTCTTTCTGAGTAGTCTTTTTAACAGCCATCCCGATGTCTCCTTAGTGTTTACGCGCGACACGTTCGAGCAATGCCGTCAGCTCTTCGAGCTTAGCAGAGAGTGTCTCCACGTCATGTTTAGACGCAATGCCAATTCGATTCAAGGCACTGGCAACGCGAGTATCAAAAGCTTTTTCAACTTTATCCAGCTGAACTTCTACCAGACCTTTGACCGCGGAGACATTACTCTTTACTTGATCAATCTGACTGTTGGCTGCATCAAGTTGTTCCACTGCAACTTTTTTGCCTTTACTTTCAACATGTTGACCGGTTTTAACCAGCTCTTTGAAGTAGTCGCCGCCCTCGCTGCCGACCTTCGCGTAGGCACCAAGACCCGCCAACCAGATCTTGCGGGCGTAGGTTTTAACGTCACTCAACGCGCCGGTCTGAGCATCGATTTTTTTCTTCAGGATAACTTTGGCCATGGTGCACCTCACGCAGAAAAGGGGGGAGGAACGGCCCGCAGGAGTTGAGGACCTGGGCACAAAGTAGGCTGGAAAATTAGAATCGGCACCCTAAGTACTCGCGGATCAGGCCAAGGCTTTATCCAGGGCTTTCTCGATTTCGGACTTGATGGTGCCACTCATGGCCGACATCAACAGGCCCAGTTCCACATCAATGCGCAGCGAATCATCCGCCACCAACACGGTGCCTTTAACCCCCGAACGCTTGAGGTTCAAGGTATCGCCGGACCACGAGGGCTCCAGGCCATATTGCTCCTGGAGTTTATGCGCCAACTTCTCGGCCTTTGCGCGTGCCCCTTCTTTACCCAGGGAATGTGCACGCTCAACGGTTATACGGGCCATTACGATGACTCCTCTTTATAGGGATTTGAATACCTTGAATGCGGCAAAAGGTCTCGGTGCCTGCCTATCTTACCTGCAGCCTTGCCAAGACAAAGCAGGCCTTGGGGATTATCATGTCCCGCATTCTCTTTTGGTGACAGCGATATGACTGATCAGCGCAAAGGCAGCGATGCCGAACCCACCACTCACTTCGGTTTCAAGAACGTCCCGGAAAGCCAGAAGGCGGAAAAAGTCGCTGAGGTGTTCCACTCCGTGGCAGCCAAGTACGACCTGATGAACGACGTGCTCTCCGGCGGCATGCACCGCCTGTGGAAACGCTTCACCATCGAGCTGTCGGGGGTACGCACCGGCAACCGCGTGCTGGACATCGCCGGCGGTACGGGTGACCTGGCGGCCAAGTTTTCCAAGCTTGTCGGCCCTACCGGCCAGGTGGTGCTGGCGGATATCAACGGCTCGATGCTCAAGGTCGGCCGTGATCGCCTGCTCGACAAAGGCGTGGCCGGCAATATCGAATTCGTCCAGGCCGACGCTGAAAAGCTGCCGTTCCCCGACAACCATTTCGACTGCGTGACCATCGCCTTCGGCCTGCGCAACGTGACCCACAAGGAAGACGCGATCCGCTCGATGCTGCGCGTCCTCAAGCCGGGTGGCCGCCTGTTGGTACTGGAGTTCTCCAAGCCGACCAACGCGCTGATGTCCAAGGTCTACGACACCTACTCCTTCGCCTTCATGCCGTTGATGGGCAAGCTGATCACCAATGACGCCGAAAGCTACCGCTACCTGGCCGAATCGATCCGCATGCACCCCGACCAGGAAACCCTGAAGTCGATGATGGTAGAAGCCGGTTTCGACCGCGTGACCTACCACAACATGACTTCGGGCATTGTCGCCCTGCACCGTGGCATCAAGCCCTGATGCTGCTCAAAGGCCTTCTCGCCAGCGTCGAACACGGGATCAACCGTGTACTGCGCCTGGACAGCACCGCCCTGGCACGGCTCGCGCACTTGAACGGCAAGGTCATCGCCGTGGACTGCAGCAGCCCCGCCCTGCAGCTGTTTATCCTGCCCAGCGATGAAGGCCTGCTGCTCGCCACTCAATGGGCTGCCGAAGCCGACTGCACCCTGCGTGCACCCGCCTCCAGCCTGTTGCACCTGGCGCTGAGCCGCAACAAGACCGCCATCCTCCACGGCCCCGAAGTGCACCTGGAAGGCGACAGTGCGGTCCTGATGGACCTGGCCGCCGTGCTGCAGGACCTGGAACTGGACTGGGAATACGAGCTGTCCCGCTGGATCGGCCCCGTCGCCACCCAGTTGATCAGCGGGCACCTGCGCAGTCGCACGCGCTGGTACCAGCAGGGGTTCGCCAGCCTCAACCAGAACCTTGCCGAATACTTGAGCGAAGAATCGCGCACCCTGGTCGGCGAACGCGAAGCGCAAGCGCGCTTTCGTGAGCTCGACAAGGCCAAAATCGACCTGGAACGCCTCGAGGCCCGCTTCGAGCGCCTGAGCCGTTCCCTTGATCCAAGCGATAACGCATGAAGCTGCTCGCCGTCCGCCGTTTGTTCCGTATCCAGCGCGTCGTAATCCGCTACCGCCTCGATGACCTGCTGTTCGCCCTGCCCTTGCCATGGTTCCTGCTGGCGGTGCGCTATGTGCTGCCGTGGCGCTGGTTCCCGCGCAAACAGCTGGAGTTGAGTCGAGGCGCGCGCCTGCGCCTGGCGTTGCAGGACCTGGGGCCGATTTTTATCAAGTTCGGGCAGATCCTCTCCACGCGCCGCGACCTGCTGCCCGAAGACATCGCCGACGAACTGATGCTGCTGCAGGATCGCGTGCCGCCGTTCGATTCCCAGCAGTCGATGAAGCTGATCGAAGAGCAACTGGGCAAGAAGATCAGCGAGGTGTTCAGCCGCTTCGACGTCGAACCGCTGGCCTCGGCCTCGGTGGCGCAAGTGCACGCCGCGCAGTTGAAGAGCGGCGAAGAAGTGGTGGTGAAGGTGATTCGCCCGGGCCTCAAGCCGATCATCGGCCAGGACCTGGCGTGGCTGTTTATCCTGGCCCGCGCCGCCGAACGTTTCTCTGCCGATGCGCGCCTGCTGCACCCGGTGGACGTGGTCGCCGACTACGAAAAAACCATCTACGACGAACTCGACCTGCTGCGCGAAGCGGCCAACGCCAGCCAGCTCAAGCGTAACTTCGAAGGTTCGCCGCTGCTGTACGTGCCGCAGGTGTATTGGGATTGGTGCCGCCCGAAAGTGCTGGTGATGGAGCGCATCTACGGCGTGCAGGTCACCGACCTCGCGACCCTGGCCGACCAGCGCACCGACATGAAGATGCTTGCCGAGCGCGGCGTGGAGATCTTCTTCACCCAGGTGTTCCGCGACAGTTTCTTCCACGCCGACATGCACCCCGGCAATATCTTCGTCAGCACCGTCAACCCGTGGAGCCCGCAGTACATTGCGATCGACTGCGGCATCGTCGGCAGCCTGACCCCGGAAGACCAGGACTACCTGGCGCGCAACCTGTTCGCCTTCTTCAAGCGCGACTACCGCCGCGTGGCGCAGTTGCACATCGATTCGGGCTGGGTGCCGGCGGAAACCAAGCTCAATGAATTCGAAGCGGCGATCCGCACCGTGTGCGAGCCGATCTTTGAAAAACCCCTGAAAGATATCTCCTTCGGCCAGGTGCTGATGCGCCTGTTCCAGACCGCGCGGCGCTTCAATATGGAAGTGCAGCCGCAACTGGTGCTGCTGCAAAAAACCCTGCTCAACATCGAAGGCCTGGGCCGTCAGCTGTACCCGGACCTCGACCTGTGGAACACCGCCCAGCCGTTCCTGGAACGCTGGATGCGCGAGCGGGTCAGCCCGAAAACCCTGCTGGGCAACCTGCACAGCCAGTTCGAACAACTGCCGCACCTGGCCAACATGACCCGCGACCTGCTGGAGCGCATGTCCCAGCCCCATGCCAAAGACCCAGCGCCGCCCTGGCAGAAGCGCAAGGACGACTGGTTCCTGCGCCTGCTGGGGGCCGCGCACCTGGTCGGTGGCGTGATGCTGGCCATTGGCGGGCCGCTGAACCAACTGGGCCACTGGCCGGCCGGCATCATGGTCGCCGTGGGTGTTTATCTGATCGTGCGTCGATAGCCAATCCGGTTATACACTGTCGCAAATTGCCGGAGCCGAAAATGAAAGACTGGCTGGACGAGATCAAGTGGGACAGTGACGGCCTGGTGCCGGCCATTGCCCAGGACTACAAGACCGGGCGCGTGCTGATGATGGCCTGGATGAACCGCGAGGCCCTGAGCCTCACCGCCACTGAGCAGCGCGCCATCTACTGGTCACGTTCCCGTGGCAAACTGTGGCGCAAGGGCGAAGAGTCCGGGCACGTGCAGACCCTGCACGAGATGCGCATCGACTGCGACGCCGACGTGGTGATCCTCAAGGTCGAGCAGATCGGCGACATCGCCTGCCACACCGGCCGCCACAGCTGCTTCTATCGCGTGTTCGAGAACGGCGAATGGAAGGTTGTAGAGCCGGTGCTCAAAGACCCGCACGCCATCTACTCGGCAGGACACTGACCATGAGCGATACCCTCAACCGTGTGGCCCAGGTGCTGGAGGACCGCAAAGGTGCGGACGCCGACAGCTCCTACGTCGCCAGCCTGTACCACAAGGGTCTGAACAAGATCCTGGAAAAACTCGGCGAAGAGTCCATCGAGACCATCATCGCGGCCAAGGACGCGCAAATCAGCGGCGATTGCAGCGATGTCATCTATGAGACCGCCGACTTGTGGTTCCATAGCCTGGTCATGCTCGCCCAACTGGGGCAGCATCCACAGGCCGTGCTGGATGAACTGGACCGTCGCTTCGGCTTGTCCGGGCACGCCGAAAAGGCATCGCGCCCGTCCGCCTGAATAACTTTTACTAGAGGATTTGCAGCATGGGCATTTTTGACTGGAAACACTGGATCGTCATTCTGGTAGTGGTGGTACTGGTATTCGGCACCAAGAAACTCAAAAACCTCGGCACCGACGTGGGCGAGTCGATCAAGGGCTTCCGTAAAGCCATGAACGACGATGAGAAGCCTGCCGACCCGGCCGCCAACCCGGTGCCACCGGCCCAGCCTGTACACCCCCAGGCCACCCAGCCGATCACCGAGCGTCGCACCTTCGACGTGCAGGCTGAAAAAGTCGAAGAGCCGACCCGCAAAGACTCGTGAGCACTGACTAATGTTTGGTATCAGCTTCTCTGAACTGCTGCTCGTCGGCCTGGTTGCCTTGCTGGTACTGGGGCCGGAACGCCTGCCCGGTGCCGCACGCACGGCCGGCCTGTGGATCGGGCGCCTGAAACGCAGTTTCAACGCCATCAAACAGGAAGTTGAACGGGAAATCGGCGCCGACGAGATCCGTCGCCAACTGCACAACGAACATATTCTGTCGTTGGAACAGGAAGCCCGGAAGATCCTGTCGCCGGTGCAGGAGCCCGCCAAACCGGTGGAGCCTGTGGCCGAGCACAGCATCGCGCCTGCGCCAGCGGTGGATACCCAGCCCGCCGCCCCGACCCCGACCGCTCCAACCGAGCCTGCGCCGACGCCCGCTGCGTCGCCCGCGCCCCATGACCCTACATTGCCGCCGCGAGCCCCATGAGCGCTGATAAACCGGAAAACGACCAGCATATGCCGCTGGTCTCGCACCTGACCGAGCTGCGGACCCGCCTGCTGCGTTGCGTGGCCGCGATCTTCGTGATCTTTGCCGGGCTGTTCGCCTTTACCCAGCAGATCTACACCTTCGTCTCCACGCCGCTGCGCCAGTACCTGCCGGCCGGCGCGACGATGATTGCCACCGATGTGTCATCGCCCTTCCTCACACCGTTGAAGCTGACGATGATGGTCTCGCTGTTCCTGGCGATCCCGGTGATCCTGCACCAGATCTGGGGCTTTATCGCGCCGGGCCTGTACAAGCATGAGAAGCGCATCGCCGTGCCCTTGCTGGTGTCGAGCATCCTGCTGTTCTACACCGGCATGGCCTTCGCCTACTTCCTGGTGTTCCCGTTGATCTTCAAGTTCTTCGCCGCCGCCACCCCGGCCGGCGTGGAGATGATGACGGACATCACCAGCTACCTCGACTTCGTGATGACGCTGTTCTTCGCCTTTGGCGTCGCCTTCGAAATCCCCGTGGCCGTGGTGTTGCTGGTGTGGATCGGCGTGGTCAACGTGCAGTACCTGAAGAAGATCCGCCCGTACGTGATCATCGGCTGCTTCGTGGTCGGCATGATCCTCACGCCGCCGGACATCTTCTCCCAGACCCTGCTGGCCGTGCCGATGTGGATGCTGTTCGAGATCGGCATCCTGTTCAGCGGCCTGATCAGCAAGCGTGGCGATCACCCGGATGACCAACCCGCAGACGACGACCAGCCGCCAGCGACCCAGCCGTGAACCTGCTGCTGCTGTTCGATGCCGACTTTATCGCGGCCGACCGGGTGATCCTGCGTGATCGGCGCCTGGTGCATATGCAGGAAGTCCACCGCGCCGCCGTAGGCGACAGCCTGCGGGTCGGGCGCCTTGGCGGGTTGATGGGCAACGCGCAATTGCTGCGCCTGGAAGCCCGTGAAGCCGAACTGCAAGTGAGCTTCGACCAACCACCGCCGGCCAAACTGCCCCTGACCCTGCTGCTGGCCCTGCCACGTCCGAAGATGCTGCGCCGGGTCCTGCAAACCGTGGCGGCCATGGGCGTGCCGAAAGTGGTGCTGGTCAACAGCTACCGGGTGGAAAAAAGCTTCTGGCAGACCCCCTTCCTGGAGCCCGAGGCCATTCGCGAACAACTGATCCTCGGCCTGGAACAGGCGCGGGACACGGTACTGCCGGAAATCCTTATCGAAAAGCGCTTCAAGCCCTTCGTCGAAGACCGCCTGCCGGCCATGACCGCAGGCACCTTTGGCCTGATTGGCCATCCCGGCGACTACCCACCCTGCCCACGCGGCCTGGACGAACCGGTCACCCTGGCCATAGGCCCGGAAGGTGGCTGGATCCCCTATGAGGTGGACCTGCTGGCCAAGGCCGGCTTGCAGCCGGTGCAATTGGGCGCCCGCATCCTGCGCGTCGAAACGGCCGTCACCGCCCTGCTCGCCCGCCTTTTCTAACCACACCGCATAACCCTTTGGGAGGGGGCTTGCTCCCGATAGCGGCGGGTCAGTCAGCATTTCTGATACTGAACCACCGCTATCGGGAGCAAGCCCCCTCCCACAGGGGACAGCGTCGCTACAGAATTCCGTATGCAAGCCGATAACCCGTGAATAAGTCCAAGCCTTGTTCCAGGGGAGTTCGCAACATGTATCGTTGGTTAGCCGAAAAGCTGGGGAATGTCAGCGTCAAAACCAAGCTGGCGGTGGGCTTTGGCCTGGTATTGCTGTTGACACTGATGATCACCTTCACCGGCTGGAGCGGCCTGGGCGACGTGATCAGCCGTGGTGACAAGCTGGGTTACATCTCCAGCCTCAACGGCTTGACCAAAGACCTGCGCCTGGCACGCCTTGACTACGAGATGCGCCGTGGCGAACAAGGCCCGACCGCCGTCAGCGAACTGCTGAACAAGCTGGACACTGGCCTGAAGACCGCACGCAGCCTGATCGAACAACCCACGGATGCCGCCCTGGTCGATGAGCAATTGGCCGCCGTGGACCAGTACAAGCGCGCGTTCAACGATATGGTGCAGGCAGGCACCAACCGCGACAATGCCCGCAGCAAGCTGGGCGATACCGCCGATAATGCGGTACTCAAGGTCAGCGAAGTGGAGAAATCCCTGCTGCAAGGCGACAGTGTCACGCTGTTCAACAGCGTGGTGGACCTGAGCAAACTGATCCAGCAAGCACGCTTCCAAGTACGGGGCTACACCTACAGCGGCAAGGTGGAGGCCGAGCAGCCCGCGCTGGATGCCATCGACAACGCGCTGAAAAAAATCACCAGCCTCACCAGCCAAATACCTGATCAGTATTCAGCCAACCTGCAACAGGCCAGCGTCTCACTGCAAGCCTACCGCGCCGCCGTCAGCCAATACCGCGACTCTCAAGTGGCCAGCGCAGCGGCACTCAAGACCATGTCTGCCCAGGGCGATATCCTGCTGGGCCACAGTGACAAACTGACGGTTTCCCAGACCGCGGTACGCGATGCGGATGCCGCGCAAGCCAAATACTTGCTGCTAACGGCCACCGTGCTGGCGCTGATCTTCGGCCTGGTTGCCGCCTGGGCCATCACCCGCCAGATCATCCTCCCCCTGAACCAGACCCTGCAGGTCGCCGAGCGTGTCGCGTCGGGCGACCTGAGCCACAACCTCACCTCCTTGCGCCAGGATGAGCTGGGCCAATTGCAACGCGCCATGCAAAGCATGACCGTGGGCCTGCGCGAGTTGATCGGCGGCATCAGCGAAGGGGTCACCCAGATCGCCAGCGCTGCCGAGCAACTGTCGGCCGTGACCGAACAGACCAGCGCCGGGGTCAACAGCCAGAAAGTCGAGACCGACCAGGTGGCCACCGCCATGAATGAAATGGCCGCTACCGTGCAGGAAGTGGCGCGCAATGCCGAGGAAGCCTCCGAAGCCGCAGTGGCCGCCGACCAGCAGGCCCGCGAAGGCGACAAAGTGGTCGGCGAAGCGATCGCCCAGATCGAACGCCTCGCCACTGAAGTCGGCAACTCCACGGTCGCCATGGCCGATCTGAAGCGCGAAAGCGACAAGATCGGCAGCGTGCTCGATGTGATCAAGTCCGTGGCCCAGCAAACCAACCTGCTGGCCCTCAACGCAGCCATTGAAGCGGCACGGGCCGGTGAGGCCGGACGCGGTTTCGCGGTGGTGGCCGATGAAGTACGCAGCCTGGCCCAGCGCACCCAGAAGTCCACCGAAGAGATCGAAGAGCTGATCGTCGGCCTGCAAAGCGGCACCCAGCAGGTAGCGAACATCATGGACAACAGCCGTGGCCTCACCGACAGCAGTGTCGAGCTGACCCGCCGCGCCGGCAGCGCCTTGGAGAACATCACACGTACGGTCTCGACCATCCAGGCGATGAACTCCCAGATCGCCACCGCCGCCGAGCAGCAAAGCGCCGTGGCGGAAGAGATCAATCGCAGTGTGTTGAACGTGCGCGATATCTCCGAGCAGACGGCTTCGGCCAGTGAAGAGACCGCCGCATCGAGTACCGAACTGGCGCGCCTGGGCACTCATCTCCAGGCGCTGGTCGGCCGCTTCCGGGTCTGACCCCTTCCCCGCGTGGCGACCCGCCCTGGGTCGCCGCCTGCAATCTGTGAAATTTCCTACGCATTTATCAGCCCCACCTCTGCGCCGAGAGAACTAGCGTTCAATTCAGCTCAATGTGCCTGCGCACGTTGAGAACGCCCACTGTTCACTTGTCGGAGGTTGATCATGCTTCGTCGAATGACTTACCTGCTGGGTGACGCCAGTGTCACTCTCAAACTGGCCCTGGGCTTCTCCCTGGTCCTGGCATTGAGCCTTGTGATTGCCGTGACTGGCTGGCAAGCGCTGGCCGCGTCCCTTTACCGCTCGCAGACCCTGACCGTGCTCGCGCAACTGGCCGTGACGGGTGAAGAACTGCGGGCCGACAGAATCGTCTACCGAACCCTGGACGATACCAACAGCCTCAACAAATTGAGCGTGAGCATAGAAAAAATCGACGGATTCCTGAGCGAGCTTTCCAACCGGCTCAAAGTCCCCAAATCCATTCAATACCTGCAGGAGATGACCCGCCTCTCCGCAACGTTCAAAACCACGCTCAAGGAGGTGCCCGCCCTGGTCGAGAAACGTGAGAGTGCCCGTGAACAACTGAAGCAGAGCTCCGTACGCACCGGCGACGTGCTGGCACAACTGGCCAGCGACTTACCCGACCAGGAGGATGAAAAAGCCCTCGATGCCATCGAAAACCTGCGCCAGGCCATAGAGCAGGCGGAGGATCGCGCCCAAACCCCTGCCTGGGCCGCCAGCTCGCTGGATGCCTACGCCCAGGCCGTCAGCGACGCCGAGCGCAACCTCGAACTCGCCCAGGCTGGCGTAGCAAAATTGCCGGTCGACAGCGGCGCCCTGAAAAATACCGTGCTCAGTATCCGCACCCACCTCACACGCCTCAAGGACACGCAACTCACAACCGAGGGCGCGCAAAAGCAATTGGAACAGCAACTGGACGAACTGCTCGCCCAGAGCGACCTCTTGAGCCAGGACCAGACTCAGCGGCGCGAACGCGAAGCCGAACAGGCCCGCACCCAAACCCTTGGTACGACCGCTGCCGCCTTGCTGCTGGGCACTCTGGCAGCCTGGCTGATTGCCGGGCAAATCGTGAAACCGCTGCGCAAAGCGCTGTCCGCTGCCAATCGCATTGCCCAAGGCGACCTGAGCCAAGATGTGCAGTCCCGACGGCGTGACGAGTTGGGCCAACTGCAACGCAGCATGAGCCAAATGACGCTGAACCTGCGGGGGCTGATTGGCAACATCAGCGACAACGCGCGGCAAATTGCCAGCGCCGCCGAGGAGCTCTCCACCGTGACCGAACAAACTCGCGCCGGGGTGAATAATCAGCGCGATGAAACCGAGCAGGTCGCCGCCGCCATGAATCAGATGCTCGCCACCGCCCAGGAGGTTGCGCGCCACGCCGAGCAGGCTTCGCTCGCCGCCGGACAGGCCAATCAACAGACTGAGCTGGGCGATCAGGTGGTGACGGATGCCGTGGCGCAAATCGAGCACCTTGCCCATGAAATGGCGCGCGCGGGTCAGGCCATGGTGGGGCTGCAACGGGAAAGCCAGAAAATCAGCAGTGTGCTGGATGTGATCAAGTCCGTGTCACAGCAGACCAACCTGCTGGCGCTCAACGCCGCGATAGAAGCCGCACGGGCCGGCGAGGCCGGTCAAGGCTTCGCGGTGGTCGCCGATGAGGTGCGCGGTCTCGCCCAACGGACCCAGCAGTCCGCCGAGGAAATCGAAGAGCTGATTGGCGGCCTGCACAGCGGTACACAACAGGTGGCCGACATCATGGACTACAGCCGCACCCTGACCGACAACAGCGTCGGCCTGGCCCGCAATGCCGGGGACTCCCTGACGGAGATCGCCCGCACGGTGTCGGTCATCCAGGAAATGAACCCGCAGATCGCCGCTGCCGCCGAGGAGCAAAGTGCGGTGGCCGAAGAGATCAACCGCAGCGTATTGAAAGTACGCGACGCCTCGGAGCAAACCGCCGCCGCCAGTGAACAGACGGCAGCGGCCAGTATCGAACTGGCGCGGCTGGGAACGGATTTGCAGCAATGCGTGGGGCGGTTCAAGGTATGAAGCGCCCTATAGCACCTGGCGCAGGAACGCCTGGGCGCGCGGGTCTTTGGGCGCCGCGAAGAACTCGGCCGGGGCCGCATCCTCCAGCAACTTGCCATGATCGAAGAACAGCACCCGGTCCGCCACTTCACGGGCAAAACCCATCTCGTGGGTGACGCAGACCATGGTCATGCCTTCAAGGGCCAGGGTCTTCATCACGTCCAGCACCTCGCCGACCATTTCCGGGTCGAGGGCCGAGGTGGGCTCGTCGAACAGCATCACCTTGGGCTCCATCGCCAACGCCCGGGCAATCGCCACCCGCTGTTGCTGGCCGCCGGAAAGCCGCGACGGGAACTCGTTGGCTTTCTGCGCAATGCCGACCTTTTCCAGCAGCGCCAGGGCCTTGGCTTCGCGCTCCTTCTTGCCGCGCTTGCGCACGACTTTCTGCGCCAGGCACAGGTTTTCCAGCACGGTCATGTGGGGGAACAGGTTGAAGTGCTGGAACACCATGCCGACTTCACGGCGATAGGCATTCACATCGGTTTTCGGGTCGGCCAGTTGCAGGCCATCGATGCTCACCGAGCCGGAATCGAATTCTTCCAGGCCATTGAGGCAACGCAGGAACGTGGACTTGCCGGAGCCGGACGGGCCGATCACCACCAGCACTTCGCCCTTGGCCACCTGGGTGGTCACATGGTCCACCGCGCGCACCACATGCCCGCGGGTATCGAAGACTTTTACCAGATCGCGGACTTCAATCACTTTGGGCGAGCCTCCGCTCAAGCCGGCTGGCCATTTTCGACAGCGGCAGGTTGATCAGCAGGTACAGCCCTGCGACGCAGAACAGGATTTCAAACGGCGAGAACGAGGTGGTGATCACTTCGCGACCGCTTTTGAGCAGCTCGGTAATCGCGATCACCGAGACCAGCGAGGTGTCTTTCACCAGGCTGATAAATTGCCCGGCCAGCGGCGGCAACACGCGCTTGAAGGCCTGCGGCAGCACCACATGACGCATCGACTGGCTGGCGCTCAGGCCCAGGGAGCGAGCCGCCTCGTTCTGGCCACGGGTGATGGACTGCACGCCGGCACGGACGATTTCCGCCACATACGCGCCGGTGAACAGCGACAGCGCGGCGATCCCGGCGAATTCCCGGGACAGGTTGAGCACCGTGCCGATAAAGAAGTAGAAAATAAAGATCTGCACCAACAGCGGCGTGCCACGCACCAGCTCGACGTAGATCGTCGACAGATCGCGCAGGGTCGGGTTATTGGACAGTCGGCACAACCCGGTGGCAAGACCGATCGCCAGGCCGAGAATCCCGGATACCACCGACAGCCACAACGTGGTCCACAGGCCCCACATCAAGGGGCCCAACGCCCAATGGCGGTTAACCCCGATGACGTCGCCTTCGGCCACATCATCGCCGCGCGCCACTTGCAGGCTGTTGTCGGCCACGCTCACACGCTGTTCGACGCCGGCATCGTTGCGCAGGGTGACTTCGGCCACATCGCCCTTGCGGACCAGCTCCACGACAGTGGAGATGTCCGCAGCGCGCTGGGACTCTTCGGCCTGGTAGGCGAAGTATTGCGGGACCCGGTTCCAGCGCCACTCGTAGGACATCAGCGAGGTGGCGTAATACAAGGCGCCGGCCAGGCCGACCAGCACGACGACGGTCAGCAGGTGCCAGGGCCATTGGGCTTTTTTCTGTTTCATCTACTCAGCATCCAAAAAAATCGAGGCCCGCACACCTGATGTGGCGAGCGGGCTCCCCACATCAAGCCCTCTCACACCAGAAAACAGTCCCGCTTTATTCCATGTCCTTGAGCCACTCGGAGCTCTTGAACCACTTGTCATGGATGCGATCGTAGGTGCCGTCGTTCTTGATCTGGTGCAGGAAGTTGTTGATGAAGTTGATGCTGTCGTAGTCACCCTTCTTCAGGCCGAACGCCAGGGGTTCAAAGGTGAAGGGTTCTTCAAGGAACACCAGCTTGCCGTTACCGACTTTTTTCTCGGCGACCACGTTGTACGGCGCGTCATACACGAAGGCATCGGCCTTGCCGTTGACCACGTCCAGCACACCTTCCTGCTCGTTGTCATAGCCGTGGTACTTGGCCTTGGAGATCAGCTTCTTGGCGACCATCTCACCGGTGGTGCCGAGCTTGGAGGTCAGGCGGTACTTCTCGTCGTTCAGGTCTTTGTAGGACTTGATGGTGCCTTCCAGGTCCTTGCGGATCAGCAGGGTCTGGCCAACCACGATGAAGGGTTCGCTGAAGTTCAGGCGCAGGTTGCGTTCCTGGGTCAGGGTCATGCCGCTGCCGATCATGTCGAACTTGCCGGTGAGGAACGCCGGGATGATGCCGTCATAGCCGGTGGACACCAGCTCCAGCTTGACGCCCATGGACTTGGCCATGGCCTTGAGGATATCGACCTCGAACCCAATGATTTCGCCGCGTTTGTCGGTCATTTCGAACGGCATGTAGGTCGGGTCCATGCCGACTTTCAGCGTGCCGCGCTTGACCGCATCATCGATGGCACCGGCCTGGGCGGCATTGGCCGAAACCAGCGCGGCCACGCCGAGCAGCAGCATCGAAAGATACTTTTTCATCATCAAGTCCCCTGAACGATTCTTATACGGTCGGCGCGCAAAAGGGCTGCACCAATTCGGGGTGCGATCCTAACCCACTCATTGCCTGTCACAAAGGTTTCACGGGTATTTGTTATCTGCGTATGTCGGAAAAGTCCCACAACAACGCAGCCAGCTGCTGGGATAGACGCTTGCGTTGGCAGCGCTGGCAACGGATTGATGTGTAAGAAGTTATGACTTCCAGTCGACCTCTACCAGCCAGTCCATGTCCTTGAACCACTTGTCGTGCAAGCGATCGTAGGTCCCGTCCTGGGCGACTTGATTGAGGAAATGGTTGATCCAGTTGAGGCTGTCAAAATCGCCTTTCTTCACGCCAAACGCCAAGGGCTCAAAGGTGAACGGCTGTTCAAGCGCCAGCAGCTCGCGGTTTTCCGGCAGGCTCAGGGCGATCAGGTTGTAGGGCGCATCATAAATAAAGGCATCGGCGGCACCGTTCACCACTTGGCGCACAGCTTCCCGGGGCGTTGCAAAACTGCTCAAGCGCGCCGCCCCCAGGAAGCGTTGCGCCGCCGCCTCGCCAGTGGTGCCCTGGACGGTGGTGACACGGTAAGTGGCGTCGTCCAGGTCTTCGACACTGGCGACCTTGTCCTTCAGGCTGGGGTGCAGCAACACGGTTTGCCCCACCACGATAAAGGAGTCGCTGAAATTCAGCTTCAGGTTGCGCTCCTGGGTGACGGTCATGCCGCTGCCGATCAGGTCGAACTTTTTCGCCTGCAGCCCAGGCAGCAACTCGGTATAGGGCACGCTGACCAATTCAAGCTCAACGCCCAGGGCCTGGCTCATCATCTTGAGCAGGTCGATTTCAAAGCCAACGATACGACCCTCTTTATCGGTCATTTCAAAGGGGACATAGGTGGGCGTAGTACCCACTTTCAACACACCACGCCGAACCGCATCGTCGATGGCACCGGCCTGCACCAGACCAGCGTGAATCAATGCAATAACGCCGATCAGCAATGCCGAACAATACCTTTTGATCATGAATCCCCCTGTGACCGAGTCAAATTTGGGGGGCGATCCTACCCCACTCGCGGGCACGCAAATACGCCTCGGACAAGGGACTTTTGTTTCGAAATAACAAGGAGTTAGGGCGGTAGAAAAACGCTGTAGGACCAGCGCTTCGAACGCCCCCGAAGTGAACCCTCGGGGGCGTCTGAATCAGGCCGGTTGGGCCTGGGACGACAGCGGTTGCAGCGGCAGTAACGGCGCGTGCGGGTCGGCCTTGATCGAGTTCCGCCAGGCAGCGAGCCAATCGGCATGCCCTTCGCTCCAGACCTGCTCATGCAAGCGGGCCAGGGCTACCGGGTCGCTGAGCAACGCCAGGCGTTCGCCGTTGTTGAGGCCGGCAGGGCCGACTTTCAACGCGTGGCGCACACGTTCGGTACGCAGGTACTCGATGGGCTCGGCCTGACCGTGACGCGAGGTCGCCAGGGCACAGGCCAGTGCGTTCTGCTGCGGGTCGACCACCGAGCGCACAAAGCCGTCTTTCAGCGCGTGCCAACGGTTTTCGTGGGTGTACTTGTCGGTGGACAGCAACGCTTGCGGCGGATTGTATTCCTCAGGGATCAGGAACAGGCTCTCATCGCGGGACTTCAGTCCGAGGTTGACCCGGCTGGAGATCACCGACACCGGGATCGACAGCATCAACGAACCCACGATCGGCACCAGCCACCACAGGAAGCTCGGGTTCAACCACACCACCAGCAGGGCCCAGAAGAAGCCAAGCAAGGTCTGCGTGCCGTGACGCTTGATCGCTTCGCCCCACGGGGTGGAGTCGTCGTCACGCTGCGGCGAGTTCCAGGTCGCGGCCCAGCCGAGGAACGCGGCGAGCACGAAACGGGTGTGGAAAATCATCCGCACCGGCGCCAGCAGCATGGAGAACAGCATCTCCAGCAGCATGGACATCGTCACCTTGAACTTGCCACCGAACTCTTTCGCGCCCTTGGCCCAGATCAGGATGATGCTCAGCAATTTCGGCAGGAACAGCAGCACGATGGTGGTGGAGAACAGCGCCACCGCCTTGTCCGGGTGCCATTGCGGCCACAGCGGGTACAACTGGCGTGGCGCCATGAAGTACTGCGGCTCCATCAGGGTGTTGACCGCCAGCAAGGCCGTCGACAGCACCAGGAACAGGAACCACAACGGCGCCGACAGGTAGGACATCACACCGGTCAGGAACACCGCGCGGTGCACCGGGTGCATGCCCTTGACCAGGAACAGGCGGAAGTTCATCAGGTTGCCGTGGCACCAGCGACGGTCACGCTTGAGTTCATCCAGCAGGTTCGGCGGCAGTTCTTCGTAGCTGCCCGGCAGGTCGTAGGCAATCCACACGCCCCAGCCGGCACGGCGCATCAGCGCCGCTTCAACGAAGTCGTGGGACAGGATGGAGCCGGCGAATGCACCTTTACCCGGCAATGGCGCCAGGGCGCAGTGCTCGATAAACGGTTTCATGCGGATGATCGCGTTGTGACCCCAGTAGTGGGATTCACCCAACTGCCAGAAGTGCAGGCCGGCGGTGAACAGAGGGCCGTACACCCGGGTGGCGAATTGCTGCATGCGCGCATACAGGGTGTCCATGCCCGACGCACGCGGCGCGGTCTGGATAATCCCGGCATCCGGCGTGGCTTCCATCAGGCGCACCAGGCTGGTCAGGCATTCGCCGCTCATCACGCTGTCGGCGTCGAGAACCACCATGTACTTGTAGTCGCCGCCCCAACGACGGCAGAAGTCGTCGAGGTTGCCGCTTTTACGCTTCACGCGACGGCGACGGCGGCGATAGAAGATCTTGCCGAAGCCACCCGCCTCACGGCAAACGTCGAGCCAGGCTTGCTGCTCGGCGATGCAGATGTCGGCCTCGTTACTGTCGCTGAGCACGAAGAAGTCGAAACGATCGAGGTCACCGGTGGCGGCCACCGATTCGAACGTCGCGCGCAAACCGGCGAATACCCGCGGCACGTCTTCGTTGCAGATCGGCATGACCAGCGCGGTGCGCGCGTCTTTCGGGATCGGCTCGTCGCCGGCACTTTTACCGGAAATCCGGTATTTATCGTGGCCGGTGAGCAGTTCGAGGAAGCCCATCAATGCAGTCCAGAAACCGGCCGAGACCCAGCAGAACAGGATCCCGAACATGATCAGGATGCTGGTCTGCAGGGCGTAAGGCAGCACCTGGGTGGCGGTTTGCAGCAGGGTCTGGTTGCGGATCTCGTCGAAGTCGACCAGCGACCAGCCCTGGTACGGCATGATGCCTTTCATGTACCAGCCGGCCACGATGGTCTGGCCGAGCATCAGCACCAGCAGGATATAACGACGAATCGAACCCACGGTACGCCAGCGGGCCGCCGGCAATACGCGCTCATCCTTCGGCGGGGTCGGCGGGTTGCTGCGGCCGGTGATCCGCCGCCAGCCGCGCACCAGGATATTGGTGCGCCACGGTTCAGGCACCACGCGGGTACGGCGGATGGGCGGCGTGGCCTTGAGGCACACGCGCCCACTGGCGTCGAGCCCGAGCATTTCGGCGTCTTGCAGCTCTTCGGCCGTGCTGAGGGTCAAGCGGGGACCCACCGACGCCTGGGCGGCGTCGACGGGTGCATCGAACGCCTTGGACGACAAGCGCTCGTGCAACTCGGTGAAGGATGTGCAGCCCGCCAACTCGGCGCGCTGCTCAGCGGTCATCGGAAGATGCGCCAGGTACTCGGAGAGAGTCTCTGGCTGGACTTGAGAATTACTCATCGGCAGGCAACTGATAGCTCCAGGTTTCGGTCAGGACTTGCTCGGTCTTGATCGGCTCCGGTGTGGCTGGGGCAGCTTCTGGCTGCTTGGCTTCCTTGTCTTTCGCGTCTTTCTTGGCCTGTTTCTCGTGTTGCTTGGCCAGGACCTTGTCGGCCTTCAGCACCTGGGTCGAAACATGCTCAGGCTCAGGCGGCGTGATGTCCTGGACCAGGGCTGCACGCATCTCGGTCGGCTTGCCTGCGTCCTTGATCTTCATACGCAGGGTCAGGCGCCAGCCTTTGGTGTGTTCGTTGTAGCGCACGCTGTTTTCTACCAGCTCGGCATTGTCACTCACGCTCACCTGGCTGCGCACCGGGGCGTCCGGCAGCAGTTTCTTCAGGGACGGGCCCTCGAAGTCCACCAGGTACGCCACGCTGCCATCCGGCTGACGGATCAGGTTGGATTGCTTCACATCACCGGTGGAGCGCAGGGTCTGCTTGACCCAGGCGCTGTCCGGCGAGTGGAACGCGGCATCATCGAGGGTCCAGTGCAGGCGGTAGGCCACTTCCAGCGGCTTGCCGACTTCCGGCAACTCCGCCGGGCTCCAGAATGCAACGATGTTGTCGTTGGTTTCGTCGGCAGTCGGGATCTCGACCAGGTCGACGGAGCCCTTGCCCCAGTCGCCTTCAGGCTCGATCCACGCGCTTGGACGCTTGTCGTAGTTGTCGTCGAGGTCTTCATAGTGGCTGAAGTTGCGACCCCGTTGCAGCAGGCCGAACCCACGCGGGTTCTCCACGGTGAAGTTGCTGACCGACAGGTGTTTAGGGTTGTTCAGGGGGCGCCAGATCCACTCGCCGTTGCCGGCATGGATCGACAGGCCGCTGGAGTCATGCAGCTCGCGACGGTAGTTGAGCACCTTGGACGGCTGGTTGGCGCCGAACAGGAACATGGAGGTCAACGGGGCAACGCCCAGTTTGCTGACCTTGTCACGCAGGAACATCTGGGATTTCACATCGACAACCGTGTCGGTGCCCGGACGCAGGATCAGGCGATAGGCGCCGGTCGCACGTGGGGAATCCAGCAGGGCAAAGATCACCAGGTGCTTGTCACCCGGTTTTGGACGCTCGATCCAGAACTCGGTGAAACGCGGGAATTCTTCACCCGACGGCAGCGCGGTATCGATCGCCATGCCACGGGCGGACAGGCCATAGACCTGGTCCTTGCCGACGACGCGGAAATAGCTGGCGCCGAGCATGGTCATGATTTCGTCTTGCTTGTCGCCCTTGTTGATCGGATACAGCACACGGAAACCGGCGTAACCCAGCTGCTCGGTGGCTTTAGGATCAAACTTCACGTCACCGAAATCGAAGCGAGTCGGGTCGTATTTGATTTCCTGGACGCTGTCGGCGGTCACTTCGTTGATTTTCACCGGTGTATCGAAATGCATACCCTGGTGATAGAAGGACAACTTGAACGGGGTGTTCTGATCGGCCCATTCGGCTTTTTCGTTGCGGAAACGAATCTTCTGGTAGTCCGCGAACTTCATTTCGCGGAATTCGTTCGGCAGATTGCTGCGCGGAGCTTCGTATTTCTGCCCGGCCAGCTCTTTTGCCTTGGCCGACACATCATCCAGACTGAATGCCCACAGTTGACCCGCGCCGAACAGGCAAAACAGGGCAGAGCCCGTCACCAGTGCGTTTCGTAACCGTTTGGCAGACAATTTTGGTGCATTACAGGGACTAACAATCACGAGCAACCCTCGCCGAAAACAGATCAAAAAACCAACGGCCAGCTATCTATATGCCAGGTTGGCGAGCATTGTTCCGACTCCCCTGGGGCAAAATGATTCCCCAGTGGTTACCGGACAAGTCTCTACCTAAGTCAAAAATGGACCAAACAACGCTGATCCCCGTAGCGCGCGATTATCTAGTAGCCCGCGAGACAACGCATCAGGGACAACGAAGTATTTGTAGCGAAACCCTACGTTTTTAGGCATTAAAGTCGTTTTTAATACATTCATGTCTGTAAGAGAAAGGTCACAGGGCCATCATTGACCAAATGCACCTGCATATCCGCACCAAAACGCCCCGAGGCCACCTTGCCATGCAATTGTTGCGCTTGTAACAGCAAGTGATCAAAAAGCGCCGCTCCCAGGGCCGGCGGCGCAGCGGTTGAGAAGCTTGGCCGCAGGCCGCTCTTGGTATCCGCCGCCAGGGTGAACTGCGACACCAGCAGCAATCCCCCATCGATATCCTTCAACGACAGGTTCATCTTGCCCTCGTCGTCGCTGAATACCCGGTAGTTAAGCAGCTTGTGCAGCAGTTTGTCGGCACTCTCGGGCGTATCTGCAGGTTCGACGGCCACCAGCACCAGTAAACCCTGGTCGATAGCCCCGACGATTTCGCCCGCCACTTCGACCCGGGCGCCACGCACCCGTTGCAGCAAGGCCTTCATGCTTCTTCTGGCGGCAGATCAAGCAGGCGCCGTGCCATTTCGCCGGTCGCGCGCACCAGTGCATCGGTAATCCCGGGCTCGGACGCCGCATGGCCCGCTTCACGGATGACCTGCAGTTCGCTGTTCGGCCAGGCCTGATGCAGCTCCCAGGCGTTATCCAGCGGGCAGATCATATCGTAGCGGCCATGGATGATGACGCCAGGCAGATGGGCGATCTTGTGCATATCGCGAATCAGCTGGTTGGGCTCCAGGAAGGAGTTATTGGTGAAGTAGTGGCATTCGATACGGGCGATGGACAGCGCGCGCTGAGGCTCGGAAAAGCGCTCCACGTGCTGCGGGCTCGGGCACAGGCCGAGCATGCGCCCTTCCCAGCCGGACCAGGCCTTGGCGGCGTGCATCTGGGCGATCTGGTCGTTGCCGGTCAGGCGCTTGTGGTAGGCCGCGATCATGTCGTGACGCTCATCGGCGGGAATCGGCGCGATGTAGTCCTGCCAGTAGTCCGGGAACAGGCGGCTGGCACCGGCCTGGTAGAACCATTCGATGTCCTGGGGGCGGGCGAGGAAAATACCGCGCACGATCAGGCCATGCACACGCTCGGGGTGGGTTTGCGCGTAGGCCAGGGCCAGGGTCGAGCCCCAGGAGCCGCCGAACAGCACCCATTTGTCGATGCCAAGATGTTCGCGGATGCGCTCGAGGTCGGCGACCAGGTCCCAGGTGGTGTTGTTTTCCAGGCTGGCGCGCGGGGTGGAACGGCCGCAGCCACGCTGGTCGAAGGTGACGATGCGGTACAGGTTGGGATCGAAATAGCAGCGGCTCTGGGCATCGCAACCGGCGCCAGGGCCACCGTGGATGAATACGACAGGCAAGCCTTCGGGGGAGCCACTTTCATCGACATACAGCGTGTGGGTGTCATCGACGGCCAGATCGTGCCGGGCGTAGGGTTTGATCTGCGGGTACCAAGTCTGCATTGCGCGCTCCGTAGGGGGTCGGGTTCATCCCTGGGGGGACGTCTTTTATTTTGCCGTCTGGCACTATAAACCCGAATTGTGCAATGAGCATGTCCTTGAGCGCTTAGAGCTGCGTCAGCAGTTCGCTCCTCAGGTAATCCAACAGGTAGCCGTACAGCCGATCCACCTCCGGGGCCTGGCCCTTTGCGCGTAGACAGCCGTGGACCAGGCCTTTGCCCGGATACAACAGTGCAGGCACACCGGCCTGTTGCAGGCGCTCGGCGTACAGCATGCCGTCGTCGCGCAGCGGGTCGAATTGGGCGACTGCGATCAAGGCCCTGGGCAAACCACTGAGATCCTCGGCCAACAGCGGCATGGCATAGGCCGATGGTTTATCCAAACCGCGCAGGTAGAGCGCCAGGTAGTAGTCGGTGTCGGCAGTGCTGAGCAGCGGCGCGTCCATGCAGTCACGGCGCGAGGGCAAATCGGCCGGGCCGCCCAGCCCGGGGTAAATAAGGACCTGGGCCCGCGGCATAGGCTGGCCATCATCGCGCAACCCCAGGCACAACGCCGCCGCCAGGTTGCCGCCCGCACTGTCACCGACCACTGCCAGGCGTTGCCGATCGATGGCGTGTGGCGCCTGTCCTTTCTGGATCGCCTGCCACACTGCGCGGCAATCGTCGTAGGCGGCCGGGAATGGGTGCTCGGGCGCCAGGCGGTAGTCGATGGCGATCACCAGCACCCGGAGGGCATTGGCCAGCTCGAAGCAGATGAAGTCATGGGAATCCAGGCCGCCGACCACCCAGCCACCGCCGTGTATATAGAGGAGACATGGCCAGCCATCGGCGGGTGGCGGTGCAGGGGGCAGATAACTGCGCACGTCCACGCCGGCCAGGGTGAAGTCCGTGAGCTGCAAGCCTTCCGGTTTCGGCGGGGTGAATGCCTGGCACATGCGCTGGTAACTTTGGCGCTGGCTCGTCAGGGAAGAGTCGGCGCAGGTGAAGGACTCGGTTTTTGCGACGAAGGCGGCGAGTTGCGGGGATATCGGGTACATACGCGATGATCTCTGGCGCGGCAGGTTCAAGGTCGGGGGTTTCCGATTGCGATGGATCAGTCACTTGATAGGTTGCCCGGCATGGCGCTATCGGGGCAGTCGTATCTACACATCTTCGGTGAAAGAATAATCTAAGGTAATGAAGTCCTTGTGGTGAGCGGGCTTGCCCCGCTCACCACAGCGTTATGCGTCAACCCTCAAGATACCCATGGCTATCGGGGGCTGCACTTGGCTTAGGGTTTGAGGTAGGCCTGGAGCGACGCCAAGCCGTCGCTGCCATCAAATGCTGTAACCCCGGCCAACCAGCGCTGCAAATCCTCGGGGTGGTCGCGCAGCCATTGCCTGGCCACGTCCTGCGGTGACTGGCGCTCCATGATCGGCACCATCAACTGGCTTTCCTGGGCGGCGGTGAAGGTCAGGTTCTCGAGCAATCGGTTAGCGTTGGGGCAGCGTTCGGCAAAGTCCGGCGCGGTCACGGTGGAGACCGTGGCGCGCCCTTCGTCAGGACCGAACACGTCTTCGCTGCCAGTGAGATAGGCCATTTTCATATTGATGTTCATGGGGTGCGGGGTCCACCCGACAAATACCACGAACTCCTTGCGGTTCACTGCGCGCTGCACCGCCGCCAACATGCCAGCCTCACCGGAAGCCACCAGCTTGAAGCCGCCCAGGCCGAAGTGGTTGGTGTCGATCATTTTCTGGATATCGGTATTGGCGCCGCTGCCGGGCTCGATGCCGTAGATCTTGCCGCCCAGCTTGTCCTTGAAGCGGGCGATGTCGGCAAAGGTCTTCAGCCCGGCGTCAGCCACGTATTGCGGCACGGCCAGGGTGGCCTGGGCATCGGCGAGGCTGGGTTTATCAAAGACCTTGACCTGCCTGGCGGCCAGAAACGGCGCGATGTTGTTGTCCATCGCCGGCTTCCAATAACCGAGGAACACGTCCAGGCGTTTATCGCGGATACCGGCAAAGATGATCTGCTGCACGGCGCTGGTCTGCTTGCTGTCATAGCCCAGGCCGCTGAGCAGCACGTCGGCCATGCCCGAGGTGGCGACTACATCGGTCCAACTGACCACGCCCATGCGCACGGTTTTGCAGGAGGCCGGTTCGGCGGCCATGGCTTGGGCACTGAGGAGTGCGGCGCCGGTGAGGGTCAACAGGCAACGGTTGAACAGTCTTTTCATGAAAGAGGTCTCACTCGGCAGCTTTTATTATGGGAAGTGGCGTCTGGTGCGCCATAACCACAACCTTACCGAGCGAGGCCTCTCCCAACACGACCTGTGGCGACTGTGAGTTGCACAGGGGCGACCGTTCGTCACTCGTAGCGCTTGCGCCCCCACGCCAGCAAGCCTTCCAGCAGCTGCTTCAACACCACTTGCGTCGGCTCGGCCAGATCCGGGCGATAGCGGAACGGCTCGAACTCTTCCATATACGTGCTCTGGCACAATTCCAGCTGCACCGCATGGATATCCTGCGCCGGATTGCCGTAATGGCGAGTGATATGCCCGCCCTTGAAGCGCCCCTTCAGCACATGGGTGTACTGAGGATGGGTGGCACAAATGGCCTCGAGCTGGCTCGCCAGTTCCGGATCGCAGGCGGCGCCGTTGAAGGTGCCGAGGTTGAAGTCCGGCAGTTTGCCGTCGAACAGGTGCGGGATCACCGAGCGGATCGAGTGCGCATCGAACAGCAGCGCATAACCGAACTCAGCCTTGAGCCGCGCCAGTTCCTCTTGCAGCGTGCGGTGATACGGGCCCCAGATCTTTTGCAGGTAACTGGCGCGCTCTGTCTCGCTCGGCTCCAGACCTTCGCGGAACAACGGCACGCCATCGAACAGGGTCGCCGGGTACAGGCCGGTGGTGGCACCGGCGTACAGCGGCTTGTCGTCCGAAGGCCGGTTCAGGTCAATGACAAACCGCGAGTACTCCGCCGACAGGGTGCTGGCGCCCAGTTCATCCGCGAAGTCATACAGCGTGGGGATGTGCCAATCGGTGTCCGGCAGGCTTTGCGCTTCGGGGATCAACCCGGCTTCCACCGCAGGCGTCAGGCGCAGGCCGGCGTGGGGCATGCTGATCAGCAGCGGCACACGGCCTTGTTTGAAGTTCAGAACCTTATCCACAGCAGTGCTCCTTATAGGGTGACGTCGATGCCGTGGCGCACGACGCGTTTATCCAGCTCACCGCCCAACCAATAGGCGAGGTCGGCGGGGCGATCGATCTGCCAGGCGACAAAGTCGGCCACCTTGCCCACTTCCAGGGATCCATGGGTGTCGCCCATGCCCAGGGCGGTGGCCGCATGTTGCGTGACACCGGCCAGGGCTTCTTCCGGGGTCATGCGGAACAGGGTGCAGGCCATGTTCAGCATCAGGCGCACCGACAACGCCGGCGAGGTGCCGGGGTTGAGGTCACTGGCGATGGCGATCTTCACGCCGTGCCTGCGCAGGGCGTCCATCGGCGGCAGCTGGGTTTCGCGCAGGAAGTAGAACGCCCCCGGCAGCAACACGGCGACGGTGCCGGCAGCGGCCATGGCGATGGCGTCTTCTTCGGTCATGAATTCCAGGTGATCCGCCGACAGCGCGTGGTAACGCGCCGCCAGGCTGGAGCCGTGCAGCGACGACAACTGCTCGGCGTGCAGCTTCACCGGCAGGCCGAGTTGCCGGGCGACCTTGAACACCCGCTCCACCTGCTCGGTGGAAAACGCCAGGTATTCGCAGAACGCATCCACCGCGTCCACCAACCCCTGCGCCGCCAAAGCCGGCAGCATTTCATTGCAGATGTGCTCGATGTAATCGTCGGCGCGGTCCTTGTACTCCGGCGGCAATGCATGGGCCGCCAGGCACGTGGCACGCACGCTGACCGGCAGCGCTTCGCCCAGGCGCCGAGCCACCCGCAACATCTTGCGCTCGTTGGCCAGGTCCAGGCCGTAGCCGGACTTGATCTCCACGGTGGTCACGCCGTCACGCAGCAGGCTGCGCAGGCGCTTATAGGCGCTGGCGAAGAGTTCATCCTCCGTGGCGGCGCGGGTGGCACGCACGGTGCTGGCAATACCGCCGCCCTTGGCCGCGATGTCGGCATAGCTCACGCCCTCGAGGCGCTGCTCGAATTCGCCGCTGCGATTGCCGCCAAACACCGCGTGGGTGTGGCAGTCGATCAGCCCGGGGGTGACCCACGCGCCTTGCAGGTCATGCACCTGGGCGTAATCCGCCGTCGGTACTTCGCTGCGCGGACCGATCCACTCGATGAGCGAACCGGCGGTGACCAGGGCGGCATCCTCGATGATCGAGTATTTGCCCTGGGCCATGGTTGCGACGTGGCAGTGTTGCCAAAGGGTTTTCATCAACGCCTCCCTAAGTTATCGATGAGACAAGGCCGGGTCGTAATGGACCTTGGCCGCTTGCCCGGCGGCGGGCTTGACCCACAGCAGGTAGGCAACGACCAGCAACACGATCCACACCGCACCGACCAGCAAGGCCGCCTGGGTGTCCGGGAAGTAACCGAGCACGCCAAACACAAACAGCATGAACACGATGGCCGCAGCCGGCGCGCAGGGCCAGAACGGCACCGGGAATTTCAATTCGGCCACCTGCTCTTTCGTCATCGAGCGGCGCATGGCGACCTGGGTGAACAGGATCATCAGCCACACCCATACGGTGGCGAAGGTGGCAATCGACGCGATCAGCAGGAACACGTTTTCCGGGATCAGGTAGTTGAGCAGCACACCGCCGAGCAAGGCGGCGCCCATCACCACCACCGTCATCCACGGTACGCCTTGCCTGGACAACCGGGCAAAGCCCTTGGGCGCCTGCCCTTGCTGCGCCAGGCCGTACATCATGCGGCCG
This sequence comes from Pseudomonas sp. NFX5, assembly GCF_049132125.1. NCBI lineage: Bacteria > Pseudomonadati > Pseudomonadota > Gammaproteobacteria > Pseudomonadales > Pseudomonadaceae > Pseudomonas > Pseudomonas sp. NFX5. The sequence continues at coordinate 240,005 of NZ_JAFMZG010000023.1, read as the reverse complement.
GCACCGAAGATGTCGCTGTTGATGGCCGACACGGCCGCCGAAATCACCACGATATTGAGGAGGGTCGCCGCCGAGCCTATCCCGAGGTTGCTGAAAATCTGCACGAACGGGCTGCCCTGGCTGCCGATCTGCGGCCATGGGTAGATGGCCATCAAGACAAACAACGTCAGCACGTAGAACAACAGGATGCGCAGCGGCACGGCGTTGATCGCCTTGGGGATCACGCGCTGCGGGTCCTTGGCTTCACCGGCGGTGATGCCGATGATCTCGATGCCGCCAAACGCGAACATCACCACGGCAAACGAGGCGATCAGCCCACCAATGCCGTTGGGCATGAAGCCGCCGTGGGCCCACAGGTTGCTCAGGCCGCTGGCCTGGGTTTCGCCGGCCGAGTGGATGCCGAACAGCATGATGCCGAAACCGCCGAGGATCATCGCCACGATGGCGCCGACCTTGAGCAGCGACAGCCAGAACTCCATCTCGCCAAAGACCTTGACGTTGCACAGGTTCAGGCCGCCGATCAAAAACACGATGCCGAGCACCCAGACCCAGCGTGCGACCTCGGGAAACCAGAAGCCCATGTAGATGCCGAAGGCGGTGACGTCGGCGAGACAGACGATGATCATTTCACAGGCGTAGGTCCAGCCCAGGATAAAACCGGCCAACGGGCCCAGGTAGGTGCTGGCGTATTGGCCGAAGGAGCCGGAGACCGGGTTGTGCACGGCCATTTCACCGAGGGCGCGCATCACCATGAACACCGCGGCGCCGCCGATCAGGTAGGCCAGCAGCACGGCGGGGCCAGCCATCTGGATGGCCGAGGCGGAACCGTAGAACAGCCCGGTGCCGATCGCGGAACCGAGGGCCATGAAGCGAATATGTCGGGCGCTCAGCCCGCGTTTCAAACCCTTTTCTTGCTGGTGCATTTCTCGTCCCTAATTATTTTTATCCTGAGAAAGTTGTTTGTGGTGAGCGAGCTTGCTCGCGCTCGAGTGCGAAGCGCTCGCGGCCTTTTTGGGGCTGCTGCGCAGCCCGGCGCGAGCAAGCTCGCTCGCCACAGAGAGCCATGCCGTCCTCCGAGCCGCTTACAGGCTCGGCAGCAACGTGGCCGGCACCAGCTCATTCAGGCAGCGGCTGGCGAGCAGTTCGCTGGCGGCGATGATGTCCGGGGCGAAGAAGCGGTCCTTGTCGTAGAACGCCACTTTGTCGCGCAACAAGCCACGGGCTTTTTCCAGTTTCGGCGAGGTTTTCAGGCCTTCGCGCAGGTCCAGGCCCTGGCACGCGGCCAGCCATTCCACCGCGAGGATGCCGCGGGTGTTCTCGGCCATTTCCCACAGGCGCTTGCCGGCCGCCGGGGCCATCGACACGTGGTCTTCCTGGTTGGCGGACGTCGGGATGCTGTCGACGCTATGGGGATGAGCCAATGCCTTGTTCTCACTGGCGAGGGCGGCGGCGGTCACCTGGGCGATCATGAAACCGGAGTTCACCCCACCATTGCCCACCAGGAACGGCGGCAGTTGCGACATGTGCTTGTCCATCATCAGCGAGATGCGACGCTCGCTCAGGGAGCCGATTTCGGCGATGGCCAGGGCCATGTTGTCAGCGGCCATGGCCACCGGTTCGGCGTGGAAGTTGCCACCGGAGATCACGTCACCCTCAGCGGCAAATACCAACGGGTTATCGGACACGGCGTTGGCTTCGACCACCAGTACCTCGGCCGCCTGGCGCAACTGGGTCAGGCAGGCGCCCATGACTTGTGGCTGGCAGCGCAGGGAGTACGGGTCCTGCACCTTGTCGCAGTTCTGGTGCGACTGCGACACCTGACTGCTCTCACCGAGCAGGTCACGATAGGCCGCCGCCGAATCGATCTGCCCACGTTGACCGCGAGCCGCATGAATACGCGCGTCGAACGGCGAGCGCGAGCCCAGCACCGCTTCCACGGTAAGACCGCCGCACGCCAGGGCGCCGGCGAACAGGTCTTCGCCTTCGAACAGGCCACGCAGGGCATAGGCGGTGGACACCTGGGTGCCGTTGAGCAGTGCCAGGCCTTCCTTCGCGGCGAGGGTCAGCGGCGTCAGGCCGGCGACTTTCAGCGCGTCGGTGGCTTCCAGCCATTCGCCCTTGTAGCGCGCCTTGCCTTCGCCCAGCAGCACCAGGGACATATGCGCCAATGGCGCCAGGTCACCGGAAGCACCAACGGAGCCTTTCAGGGGAATATGCGGGTACACCTCGGCATTGATCAGCGCGATCAGTGCGTCGATCACCTGCCGGCGAATCCCGGAGAACCCACGGCTGAGGCTGTTGACCTTGAGCACCATGACCAGCCGCACCAGCGCATCGCTGATCGGCTCACCGACGCCGGCGGCGTGGGACAACACCAGTGAACGCTGGAGGTTTTCCAGGTCTTCGCTGGCGATGCGGGTCGAGGCCAGCAGGCCGAAACCGGTGTTGATGCCATAGGCGGTGCGGTTCTCGGCGAGAATCTGTTCCACGCAGGCCACACTCGCTTCGATCTGGGCCGAGGCACTGTCATCCAGACTGAGGGTTACCGGCTGCTGGTAGATGGCCCGCAGTTGGGCAAGGCTCAGTTGGCCTGGAATCAGGTTTAGCGCAGTCACATTCATACTCCTTGTGAATTATTCTTTTGAAATAAGTGTTCAGTGCAGATTCGGTAATACGGTGTCCTTGAGCACCTTGGCGGCGGCCGCAATATCCGGCGCCAGCCAACGGTCCTGCTCATAGGCCGGCACCACTTCACGCAACAGGCGCCAGGCGCGAGCGGTACCCGCGCCGAAGCGCTGGTCTTTCAGGAATTCGAAGGCCTGGGCCGCCAGCAGGTACTCGATGGCGAGGATCTGGGTGACGTTGGACACTACCTGGTGCAGCTTGAGCGCGGCGTTGGTGCCCATGCTCAGGTGGTCTTCCTGCAGCCCCGAGGTGACGAAGTTGTCGAGCACCGCCGGTTGCGCCAACTGGCGGTTCTGTCCGCACAGCGAGGCGGCGACGTACTGCACGATCATCATCCCGGAGTTGACCCCGGGGTTGCTCACCAGGAACGCCGGCAGGCCACTGACGTGGGGGTTGATCAGGCGGTCGAGGCGGCGTTCGGCGACCGAGCCGATTTCGGCCAGGGCAATCGCCAGCAGGTCGGCGGCCAGGGCGACGGACTGGCCGTGGGGGTTGGCCTGGGACACCACGCGGTAGTGGTCCGGTGTGCCGAGCACCAGCGGGTTGTCGGTGGCGCTGTTGAGTTCGGTCTCGATCTGGCGAGTGGCGTGTTCCACCTGGTCGCGCGCCGCGCCGTGGATCTGCGGGATCGAGCGCAGGCTCAGGGCGTCCTGGGTGCGGATGCCTTTGCTGCTCGCAATCACTTCACTGCCATCGAGCAACGCACGCAGGTTGCGGCCGACATGCTGCATGCCCGGGTGCGGCTTGAGGGCGATGATTTCTTCGTCGAAGGCATCGATCTGGCCGCGCTGGGCCTCGAAGCTCATGGCACCGATCACGTCGGCCCATTGCAGCAAGTGATGGGCGTCGGCCAGGGCCAGGCAGCTCAGACCGGTCATGCACGGCGTGCCGTTGACCAGGCACAGGCCGTCCTTGGCGCCGAGGACCACCGGCTGCAAACCTTCTTCGTCCAGGGCTTGTTGCGCCGGCACGATCCGGCCGCCATAGCTCACATGTCCGACACCCAGCAGCGCCACGCCGACATGGGCCATATGGGTCAGGTAACCCACCGAGCCCTGGGACGGTACTTGTGGCGTGATGCCGTGGTTGAGCAGCGCCAGCAGCGAATGCACCACCTGCGGATGCAGGCCGGATTTGCCGTGGCTGTAGTTGATGACCGCCGCGCAGATGATCGCGCGGGTCTGCTCGTCGCTGAGGACCGGGCCGACGCCACAGGCGTGACTCAACAGGGTATTGCGCGACAGCTGGCTCAGTTGCTCGCCCTCAAGGGACACGTTGCACAGCGCGCCCAGCCCGGTGTTCACGCCGTAGGCACGTTCGCCGCTGGTGACGATGCGCTGCACGATGGCCTGGGCATTGTCGATCCGCGCCCAGGCCTGGCCCGAGAGTTCGAGCACCGCACCGTGACGGGCCACGGCGACCACGTCCTGCCAGCGCAGGGGGGTGTCGGCGATGATGATTTTTGCTGCCTGGGACATTGTTGACCTCTTCATATTCTCTACAGCTTTGCCGGCCTCATCGGGGGCAAGCCCCCTCCCACAGGGGAATGCATTGCAAATGTGGGAGGGCGCTTGAGCCTCACCACAGAACCTGGGTCAGACCACCGCCGCACGCCGCTGGACAAACCGGTCCACGTACTCATCCGCCGGCGAATGCAGGATCTCCCTCGGCGTGCCGACCTGGATCAGCCTGCCGTCCTTGAGGATCGCAATGCGGTTGCCGATACGCACGGCCTCGTCGAGGTCGTGGGTGATGAATACGATGGTCTTGTGCAGGGTCTTTTGCAGCTCGAGCAACTGGTCCTGCATCTCGGCGCGGATCAGCGGGTCGAGGGCGCTGAAGGCTTCGTCCATCAGGATGATGTCGGTGTCAGCGGCCAGGGCGCGGGCCAGGCCGACACGCTGGCGCATGCCACCGGAAAGCTGGTGCGGGTACTTGTTTTCGTAGCCCTTGAGGCCCACGGTTTCGATCCAGTGCAGCGCGCGTTCGGCGCAGACCTGCTTGGTTTCGCCACGCACCTTGAGGCCGTAGGCGACGTTGTCGAGCACGCTCTTGTGGGGCAGCAGGCCGAAGCTCTGGAACACCATGCTGATCTTGTGCCGACGGAATTGGCGCAGGGCGTCCATGTCCAGTTGCAGGATGTCTTCGCCGTCCACCAGGATCGCGCCGCTGGTGGGGTCGATCAGGCGGTTGAAGTGGCGCACCAGCGTGGACTTGCCCGAGCCCGACAGGCCCATGATCACGAAGATCTCACCGGTGCCGATGCTCAGGGACAAATCGTTCACGCCGACCACGCAGCCGGTCTCGGCCAGCACCTGGTCCTTGGTCTTGCCCTGGCCGACCATGGCCAGCGCCTCCTTGGAGCGGGCGCCAAAGATCTTGAAGACGTTTTTAACTTCGATTTTGCTGACAGTAGTCATTTGCTCGCCTCATGCCGTGGACGACCATAGGCCTGGGTAATACGGTCGATGACCACGGCGAGAATCACGATCGCCAGCCCGGCTTCGAGGCCACGGCCGACGTTGAGGGTCTGGATGCCGACCAGGACATCTTCACCCAAGCCACGGGCGCCGATCATCGAGGCGATCACCACCATCGACAACGCCATCATGGTGGTCTGGTTGATACCGGCCATGATGCTCGGCAGCGCCAGCGGCAATTGCACGCCGAACAGCTGTTGCCAGCGGTTGGCACCAAAGGCGTTGATGGCTTCCATGACTTCGCCGTCGACCTGGCGAATCCCCAGGTCGGTGAGGCGAATCAGTGGCGGCGCGGCGTAGATCACCGTGGCGAAAATCGCCGGCACCTTGCCCAGGCCGAACAGCATCAGCACCGGGATCAGGTACACGAAGCTGGGCATGGTCTGCATGATGTCGAGCAGCGGCATCAGCACCGAACGCAGGCGATTGCTGCGCGCCGACAGGATGCCCAGCGGGATGCCGATCAACACCGAGATCACCGTGGCAACCATCATCAGCGCCAGGGTCTGCATCAGCTTGTCCCACAGGCCGACCGCGCCCACCAGGAACAGCAGACCGACGATCACCGCCGTGGTCAGCACCTTGCGGGTGGCATGCCAGGCAACGGCGCCGACGATGGCCAGCATCAGCCACCATGGGGCGGCGCGCAGCAGCCCTTCCAGGTTGACGATGGCCCACAGCAGGGTGTCGGAGATGTGCCGGAACACATCGCCGTAATTGGTAACCAGTGAATCCACCCAACCATTGACCCAGTCGGCGATGGAAAACGTAAAACTCTCAGGAAACATAGCGTGCTCTCGATCCAGTGGGTTGTGGCCAGGCGCCCGGCCACCCCTGAGGGTAGCCGGGCACACTTGACCTACAAGGCCGCGTCGATTTTCTTGGCTGCCTCGTCACTCACCCAGGCGTGCCAGACTTCAGGATGTTCATTGAGGAAAATTTTCGCCAGTTTCGGCGACTCAATGCGCTCCTTGGCCATGCGCCCCAGGTTCTGGTTCAGCAGGTCGATGGGCAGGTTGACTTTTTCCAGCACGGCCACCAGTTCCGGGGCTTGCTCGTGGAAGGTCTTGGACAGGCCGACCTTGATGCTCACGGTCTTATCCACACCGGGTTTTTCTTCCAGCTTGACCAGGTCGACCTGGCCCATCAGCGGGGTTGGCGACCAGTAGTAGAACAGGATCGGCTCGCCACGCTTGTAGCTCGACAGCACCGCCGCATCCAGCGCCGGGCCGGTGCCTGGGCGGAAGTTGGTGTAGGTGCTTTCCAGGCCGTAGCTCTTGAGCATTTCGCTGTTGTCCAGCTCGCAGGTCCAGCCGGCAGGGCAGTTGTAGAAACGGCCCTTGGACGGTTCTTCCTGGTCCTTGAACACCGCGGCGTACTTGGCCAGGTCGGCGATGTTTTTCAGGTCCGGCGCCTTGGCTTCCAGCTTGCGCTTGGCGTCGCCTTCGATCACGTAGCGCGGTACGTACCAGCCTTCGACGGCGCCCACTACCGGGGCACCGACACCGACGACTTTGCCGGCCTTCTCGGCCTTGTTCCAGACTTCGCTGCGGCCGACCCATTCTTCGGCAAACACTTGGATGTCGTTGCTGCTCAGGGCGTTTTCCATGGTGATGGAGTTGCCCGGCAGGCTGTCGGTTTTGCAGTCGTAGCCTTTTTCCAGCACGGTTTGCAGGATGTCGGTGAGCAACATGCCGCTTTCCCAGTTCAGGCCGGCGAATTTCACCGGTTTGCCGGATTCACACCAACCGGCCGCCTGGGCGCCAGCAGTGGCCAGCAAGCCCGCGGAAAACACGGTGGCCAACAGGGTCTTATGCATTTTCATTGTTGTGACGCTCCCAAATCTTGAAATGGATTACGGCAGTCAGTAGGCATCCTGCCCTGTCCACGTCCCATCAGGCCTGTGCAACCAGCCCGTTTGTCGTCGTCGGTGCAGCGCCCTGCTCTGTCGGCAGGGTCAGGTGTTCAGGCGTTGCGCGAGGCCACTTTTTCGCCGCCCAGTAATAGAGCGCGGCGGGAAGGACCAGGCCGATGATCCAGGAAATATCCACATCCCCCAGGGCCGCCACCAGGGGACCGGTGTAGAACTTGGTGGAGATGAAAGGCAATTGCACCAGCACACCGAAGACATACACGCTGATACCGAGCAGGTTCCAACGGCCATAGCGCCCGTTCGGATCGGCCAGCGCCGGCACGTCGTAGCGATCGCGGGTGATGCAGTAGTAGTCGACCAGGTTGATCGCGCTCCATGGGGTAAAAAACGCCAGCAGGAACAGGATGAAGGACTTGAACGCCCCCAGGAACGAGTGCTGCCCGAGCAAGGCGATCAGGGTCGCCGTACCGACGATGGCCAGTACGAAAAACAGGCGCTGCAAGCGCGTGACCTCGAGGCGACCGCGAAAGCCGCTGATGATCGTGGCAATGCACATGAAGCTGCCGTAGGAGTTCAGCGTGGAGATGGTGACCTTGCCGAACGCGATGCTGAAATACAGCAGCGCCGCAGTGGCTCCGGTACCGCCCAGGCCGACGATGTAGGCCACTTCGTGACCGGCAAATTGCCCGTTGGACATGGCCGCGGCAAACACGCCGAGGATCATCGCCACCTGCGCGCCAACCACCGAACCTGCGCCTGCGGCAAGAAAGGTTTTCAGCGAGGACGTGTTGCTCGGCAGGTAGCGTGAATAGTCCGCCACGTACGGGCCGAAGGCGATTTGCCAGGATGCCGCGAGCGACACCGCCAACAGGAAGCTGCTCCAGCTGAAGTGGCGGATTTGCAGGAGCGCGCCTACGTCGGCCTGGCTCATCAGACGGCTGAACAGGTAGACAAAGGCAATCACGCCAATGACGCTGGCAACGCGGCCGATGAAGTGGATCACCCGGTAACCGAGCACCGTGACCAGCACGATGACACTGGCGAAGATCAGGATCCCGACGCTGTCGCTGACACCAAACAACTGGCCCAGGGCCTGGCCGGAAAGCACGGTGCCGGTTGCGGTGAAACCGAGGTACATCAGGCAGACCAGCACGATCGGAATCGCCGCGCCGTACACACCGAACTGCACCCGGCTGGAGATCATCTGCGGCAGGCCCAGCCTGGGCCCTTGCGCCGCATGCAACGCCATCACGCCACCGCCCAGCAGTTGACCGAGCAACAGACCGAGCAACGACCAGAACACATCACCGCCCAGCACCACGGCCAGGGCCCCGGTGACGATCGCGGTGATCTGCAGGTTGGCACCCAGCCACAGGGTGAACTGGCTCAATAGACGACCGTGTCTTTCCGCTTCCGGGATGTAGTCGATCGAACGCCTTTCGATCAACGGGGTGGTGTCGTTTGCAGCCATGTGTATTCAACCTCTGATGGATTGTCCTGGGTTCGCCGCCATCGGGGGCAAGCCCCCTCCCACATCGGGTTACTTGATCATTGGAAGATTGAGGCCCTGCTCTTTGGCGCAGTCGATGGCGATCTGGTAACCGGCGTCTGCGTGACGCATCACACCGGTGGCCGGGTCGTTGTGCAGCACGCGGGCGATGCGCTCGGCCGCTTCGTCGGTGCCGTCACAGACGATGACCATGCCGGAGTGCTGGGAGAAGCCCATGCCCACACCGCCGCCGTGGTGCAACGAAACCCAGGTCGCGCCGCTGGCGGTGTTGAGCAAGGCGTTGAGCAACGGCCAGTCGGACACGGCGTCGGAACCGTCCTGCATGGATTCGGTTTCGCGGTTCGGGCTGGCGACCGAGCCGGAGTCCAGGTGGTCACGACCGATCACCACCGGCGCCGACAGCTCGCCGCTGCGCACCATCTCGTTGAACGCCAGGCCGAGCTTGGCGCGCTGCCCCAGGCCAACCCAGCAGATACGCGCCGGCAGGCCCTGGAAGCTGATGCGCTCGCGCGCCATGTCCAGCCAGTTGTGCAGGTGGGCGTCGTCGGGGATCAGCTCTTTGACCTTGGCGTCGGTCTTGTAGATGTCCTGCGGGTCGCCCGACAGCGCAGCCCAGCGGAACGGGCCGATGCCACGGCAGAACAGCGGGCGGATGTACGCCGGTACGAAGCCTGGGAAGTCGAAAGCGTTTTCCACGCCCTCTTCCTGGGCCATCTGGCGGATGTTGTTGCCGTAGTCGAAGGTCGGGATGCCTTGCTTCTGGAATTCCAGCATGGCTTTGACGTGCACCGCCATCGACTGCTTGGCGGCCTTGATCACGGCAGCCGGTTCGGTCTTGGCGCGGGCGCGGTATTCGTCCCAGGTCCAGCCGGCCGGCAGGTAACCGTTGAGCGGGTCATGGGCGCTGGTCTGGTCGGTGACCATGTCCGGGCGCACGCCGCGCTTGACCAGTTCCGGCAGGATTTCCGCGGCGTTACCCAGCAGCGCGATGGAGATGGCCTTGCCTTCCTTTGTGTACTTGGCGATGCGGGCCAGGGCGTCGTCGAGGTCGGTGGCCTGCTCGTCGACGTAGCGGCTGTTGAGGCGGAAATCGATGCTGACCTGCTGGCATTCAATGTTCAGCGAGCACGCGCCGGCCAATGTCGCGGCCAGAGGCTGGGCACCGCCCATGCCACCGAGGCCGGCGGTGAGGACCCAGCGGCCCTTGAGGTTTGAATCGTAGTGCTGGCGACCGGCTTCGACGAAGGTTTCGTAGGTGCCCTGGACGATGCCCTGGCTGCCGATGTAGATCCAGCTGCCGGCGGTCATCTGGCCGTACATGGCCAGGCCCTTGGCGTCCAGCTCGTTGAAGTGTTCCCAACTGGCCCAGTGCGGTACCAGGTTGGAGTTGGCGATCAGCACACGCGGGGCATTGCTGTGGGTCTTGAACACGCCGACCGGCTTGCCGGACTGCACCAGCAGGGTTTCATCGTCATTCAGGTGGGTGAGGCTCTCGACGATCTGGTCGTAGCACTCCCAGTTGCGCGCTGCACGGCCAATACCGCCGTACACCACCAGCTCCTTGGGGTTCTCGGCCACTTGCGGGTCGAGGTTGTTCATCAGCATGCGCAGCGGCGCTTCAGTCAGCCAGCTTTTGGCGGTGAGCTTGTTACCGCGGGCGGCGCGGATTTCGACGTCACGGTATTTTGTAGGCTTGGTCACAACAAGAACTCCTCGGCGATCGATGCGCGAACATGGATGGTGCGAAGGAGAGTCTTACGCACACATCTTTACTTGTACATACAAGCATATGCAATCAAGCGGCCAACTTTCCGAGGGAGGTGTTAGGATTTTTCCGAAAAGCGTGTGCGAGCCTTGGAAATTAAGGCTTCGAGCCGTGATGAAATTTCTTGCGAAGGGGGTTTATAGCGAAGGAGGTGTGTCACGACAGCGCGGTTTTGCGCCGAGCTGGGGCGTTCGGTAACAAATTGGTGCAGGGACTGGAAACAGATTCTATAAGCGACACAAAAACAAATGTGGGAGGGGGCTTGCTCCCGATTGCGGTGTGTCAGCCCAGGATATACCGACTGATCCACCGCTATCGGGGGCAAGCCCCCTCCCACATTTTTTAATCGCGCTGAGTCAGTTCGATGATGCAGCTACGGCCAGTGATAGAGATGTCCAGCAAGCCAGCGTTACCGTCCACTTGCAGGCAATCGTGATGGCCCAGTACCTCGTCCAGCACCTTCACTTCATCCGCCACGCTGAACACCAGCACCGTCTGCGCCGTAGTGAAGAACCGCTGCACACCATCTACCCACTGCAACCGCGCATGGTAACGCTGGGGCGAGTAGATCAGGTTGAAGTCGCGGATAGGCCCGGTAATCAAGCGGCATGAAACCTGGCTGTCGCCTTTGAAGGCGAACGGTTGCAGCGGTAACAACCCGCGCTGTTCCTCGCCATCCACGGTCAACACCATGCCTGCGCCTTTAATCACGGTGATCACACGTTGGTAACCGGCGAAGGTGGAAAACCCGCCGGACTCACCGATATCGGCAATCGACAGGCGCCAGCCGAAGCCTTCCAGGCCCTCGCCGGCATCGCGGGTGATTTCTTCGGTACTGCCGCCGCCGTTTTTCCACGGCATGCGCACGTAATCGGCGGCGCGCCAGACTTTCACTGCACTCATTTACTGAACCGTCCTTCCAGGCTGTGGCGGGAACCGGGGTGGATCAAACGCGCGGCAGTCACCGGCTGACGACCGGACCAGGTACGCCGGCGAATCAACAGGCACGGCTCGCTCGGCTCGATCTGCAGCAACTTGCACTCGGCAACGTCGGCGAGAATCGCCTCGACCACGTGCTCGCCTTCGGTCAACGGCGCCACCTGGTTGAGATAGGCATAGGGGGTTTGCAGGGTGAAGTCCTGTTGCAGGTATTCCGGCGCGACCAGGGCGTTGACGAAACGGTCCTCGATTTGCACGGGAATATCGTTTTCGTAATGCACGATCAGCGAGTGGAACACCCGCCCGCCTTCACGCATTTCCAGGGCGACGGCGCGTTCGGAACCGGCAGCCTCTTCACCCAGGGTGATGACCTGGCAGGTATGCCGATGACCGCGGGAGGCGATCTCATCGGCAATGTTGTGCACTTCGAACAGCGCCGACTGGCTCTTGGGCTCGGCGACGAACGTGCCGACGCCTTGCATGCGCACCAGCAAACCTTCGGCGGTGAGCTCGCGCAGGGCACGGTTGATGGTCATGCGGCTGAAGCCCAACTGGCTGACCAGTTCGCTCTCCGACGGTACGCGATAATGGGGCGGCCAGTTGCCGTTGAGGATCTGCTGGCTGATCATCTGTTTGACGCGGGCATACAAGGGCGCCGGACTTTCGTCCATGTGGGCAGCCAGTGAAGACTTGGCGGGCGGAGTCGGCACAGGGAATCCTTGCAAGGGGAAAAGATGCATAGATTGCCGGAGTTTACCGAGCAGGCAAACGTCTGTATATGTATATACAAATAAACACACGACCGGGGTGCTCTAATCATGTCCGCTTTCTTTGCCGAACGCGCGCTGCTGCCTAGTGGATGGGCCAACGATGTACGTCTTGAAGTCAGCGCCGATGGCCTGCTGACACAGGTTGAGGCCAACGCCAGCGCAGCCGGTGCCGAACGGCTCAGGGGCCCGGTATTGGCGGGCATGCCGAACCTGCACTCCCACGCCTTCCAGCGCGCCATGGCCGGGTTGGCCGAAGTGGCCGGCAACCCGAATGACAGTTTCTGGACCTGGCGCGACCTGATGTACCGCATGGTCGGCAAGATCAGCCCGGAGCAACTGCAGGTGATCGCGCGGCAGTTGTATATCGAGATGCTCAAGGCCGGCTACACCTCGGTGGCCGAATTCCACTATGTGCATCATGACGTCAGCGGCCAGCCGTACGCCGACCGTACGGAACTGTCGCGGCAGATCAGCCAGGCCGCAGCGAGTAGCGGCATCGGCCTGACGCTGGTGCCGGTGCTCTATACCCACTCAGGGTTTGGCGGCCAGGCGCCGAATGAGGGGCAGCGACGGTTTATCAACAGCACCGAAAACTACCTGGACCTGCAGGCGCGCCTCAAACCGATTCTGGCGGCGCAGCCGGCGCAGCAACTGGGGCTGTGCTTCCACTCCCTGCGCGCGGTTACACCACGGCAGATCAATGAAGTATTGGCCGCCAGCGACAAGACGTGCCCGGTGCATATCCATATCGCCGAACAGCAAAAGGAAGTCGACGACTGCCTGGCCTGGAGCGGCAAACGCCCGTTGCAATGGCTGTACGACAACGTCGAGGTCGATGAACGTTGGTGCCTGGTGCACGCGACCCACGCCAACCCGGAAGAAGTGACGCGCATGGCCAAGAGTCGCGCGATTGCCGGCTTGTGCCTGACCACCGAAGCCAACTTGGGCGACGGGATTTTCCCGGCGGTGGATTTTCTCGCCCAGGGCGGACGCCTGGGCATCGGTTCCGATAGCCATGTGTCCCTGAGCGTGGTGGAAGAACTGCGCTGGCTGGAATACGGCCAACGCTTGCGCGATCAACGGCGCAATCGCTTGTATCGCAGCGACCAGCCGATGGTCGGCCGTACGTTGTTCGATGCGGCGCTGGACGGCGGCGCACAAGCGCTGGGGCAGCCGATAGGTCGACTGGAAGTGGGCAAGCGTGCGGATTGGATCGTGCTGGACGGTGACGACCCTTACCTGGCGACAGCGACACAGGACGGCATCCTCAATCGCTGGCTGTTTGCCGGCGGTGATCGGCAGGTGCGCGATGTGCTGGTCAACGGCAAGTGGGTCGTGCGGGATGGGCGACATGCCGGCGAGGAAGAGAGTAGCCGGGCGTTTACACAAGTATTGAAAGACCTACTCGGTTAAACATGCGGAAGGGGGCTTGCCCCCTCCCACCATTGGATCTGTGGCGATCCAGAATTACTGCGAAGTCTTCGCCATCTGCTTATCCGACGTGCGCCAGATCAACCGCGTGGTGTCATACCCTTGCTGCCGCGCCCTGCTCAACAGGTCTTCACGGGTGTCCGCACTGACCGTCGGCGTGCGCGACAGGATCCACATATAGCGCCGGCTCGGGCTGCCGACGATGGCGGTCTTGTAGTCATCGCTGACGTACAGCACCCAGTAATCGCCCTTGGCGACGCCTGGCAGCAGTGACGTAAACCAGTTGTTGAATTCCACCCAGAGCTTGTCGGTCTTGCCAGGCACCTGCGGCGTGGCCGTGCCCTTGGCTTCTTCCCACTTCCACTCGGTGGTGAGGCAGCGGTTGAATACCGACATATCGCCATCAGGCAGCAATGTGTAGCGGGCTTCGGACTGCGCGCAGTTGCGCTGGAAGTACATCGGCAATCGAGCCAACTCATACCAGGTGCCCTGGTAACGCTTGAGGTTGACGTTGCTCGCTGTCTTGGGTTGCAGATCATCGCCAGAATGGCTGGCGCAGCCCGCCAAAAACAGGCTGGCGCAAAGGAACAAAACAAAACGCATCATTCTTCTTCTCCCGCAGGCTTTCGCCCCGGTTTACTTCAGGCCTTGCCCGGAAAACATCAGAACTTTGTCACCGGCATATTGAACGCTGATAAAGCTGTTTTTATCGCCCCATGTGCAGCTGGACATGCCCAGTGCGCCGGAACAATCGGTCGGCTTGCCCAGCAGCGACTCCACCTCGGCCTTAGGCATGCCGGCCGACAACTTTGCGTAGTTTTCTTGATTGACCTTGCTGCAAGCGGCCAACAGCACGCAAAAAGCCAGCAAAGCGAGACGGCGTAACGACATGGAATAACTCCTGGAGGGACGAAGCAGCTTGGGTATCTGCCAGAAGCTTAGAAGGGAAAAGAGGTGTCTGGTTCCCGACGAACGAAAACAAAAAAGCCCCGAAAACGCTGAAACGTTTCGGGGCTTCTTTAAGGGTGAACCGGCTCACAACAACGCCGTTCACTTATCGCCGCAGCTTACTTCTTGTGGTAGGCGGTCACACGCTCAACTTCTTCCTTGGAACCCAGGAACACCGCCACACGCTGGTGCAAGCCGTCGGGCTGGATGTCGAGGATGCGCTGGTGGCCATCGGTGGACGCACCGCCCGCCTGCTCTACCAGGAAGGACATCGGGTTGGCTTCGTACATCAGGCGCAGTTTGCCCGGCTTGGACGGCTCGCGGCTGTCGCGTGGGTACATGAACAGGCCGCCACGGGTCAGGATACGGTGTACGTCGGCCACCATCGCCGCGACCCAACGCATGTTGAAGTTCTTCTTCAACGGACCTTCTTCGCCTTCCATCAACTCGTTCACATAGCGCTTGACCGGTTCTTCCCAGTGGCGCTGGTTGGACATGTTGATCGCGAATTCCTGGGTGGAAGCCGGAATGGTGATGTCTTCATGGGTGAGGACGAAGCTGCCCATTTCACGGTCCAGGGTGAAGCCTTTGACGCCATCGCCCAGGGTCAGCACCAGCATGGTCTGTGGGCCGTAGATCGCGTAGCCGGCAGCGACCTGCTCGGTGCCTGGCTGCAGGAAGGCCTTTTCGTTCAGGGCTTCGTTCTGGCTCAGGTATTCGTTCGGGCAACGCAGTACCGAGAAGATGGTGCCGACCGGGGCGTTGATGTCGATGTTGGACGAACCGTCCAATGGGTCGAACACCAGCAGGTAGGCGCCTTTCGGGTATTTGCCCGGGATCTGGTAGGCATTGTCCATTTCTTCGGACGCCATGCCGGCCAGGTGACCGCCCCATTCGTTGGCTTCGAGCAGGATCTCGTTGGAAATCACGTCGAGCTTCTTCTGCACTTCGCCCTGCACGTTTTCAGTGCCCATGCTGCCCAGGACACCACCCAATGCGCCTTTGGACACGGCGTGGCTGATTTCCTTGCAAGCACGCGCCACCACTTCGATAAGGAAGCGCAGATCGGCAGGCGTGTTGTTGCTGCGGGTCTGCTCAATCAAATAGCGACTCAAGGTAACGCGGGACATGGAAGGCTCCGATGAAGGGGGGGCTAAAAACCCGCGCAGTTTAACGCGAGTCGGGGCGTATTTCCTCCTATCAGAGGATTTAAACCCAATAGAGTTCATGGACTTTATTTAACGTGCCACCGGTGGCTTGCGCAGCAAACTGTAGGCCATGCCTCCCAGCGCCGCCACGCCGAGCAGCAATACGGCCCAGAGTCCGAGTTTTTTCCAGTTCGGCCCGCTGTCGACAGCCGCCGGGACCGGTGGCGAAGTGACCGCGACGGCCCCGGCCACCTTGGCTTGTCCCAAGGTGTTGAGGCGCTCGGCGGTGTAATCCGGGATCAGCGTCGACAACGGCAGGTTCGCCGCCTTCACCGAGGCATTCCCCAGCGCCAGTGTGAACGGCGGCTCGCCCCGCGCCAGGAACACCAACTGCGTGGCGCGCACCGCGAAGCGCAGGGACGGCGCTTCGACGCCCAGGCCGCCGCCGCGCTCGTCGACCTGCAACTTGAGTTCGGTGACCGTCTGGCCGGGCAGTTGCAACTCGTCCTGCACCACGTCCTGGCCATTCTGGGTCAGGCGGTAGAGCAGACCATTGCTCAGCGGCTGCCAGGCTTGATTGCCATCGCGTCGCCCCGCCAAGGTCACCGGCGCCAGCGTATTGGCCTGCTTCAGCTCGACACGCAAGCGCTCGACACCCAGCCCAGTGGGCAACTTCCAAGTGTACTCACCCGCCTTGAGCCGCGTGCCCGAGAGCGGCTGCGACCATACCAGCGGCAGCGGCAGGCTGCTGCTGGTGGCACTGGCCAACCTGGCCGAGGTCAGCAACGGCGCCGCCTGCCCCTTCCACACCAGGCGCAGGTAACGCGCGGACTGGCCCGGCAAACTGACGTCATGCTGCTCGACCCGCTCGTCGGCAAACGACAAACGCGCCACTTGTCCATCGCCCCAGGATTGCCAGTGCTGCAAGTCATCACTGGCTTCAATGCTGAAGCGCTGGAAGCCCTCCTGCTCGCGGCTCCAGTCCAGGCTCAACTGCTGCAACGGCGCCTTGATTTTACTGGCATCGAGCACCCAGCCACGCAGCACCTGCTTGCCGGGCTTGGGTGCGGTGGACGGCTTGATTTCCACCAGGGTGCCTTCGGCCGTGGTTTTCATCACCACACCGGGTAAGGTTGCCTGGGTGTCGGCGGCGTACAGCGGGAACCACTTCACGTCGGTGACTTCACGACTTTCGGTGCGTTGCGACGCTTGACGCGCCAGCGCGTAGGCCTGGGGTTCACCGGCGGCGTTGAACACGCGCACATCGCTGAGATCAGCCTGGCGCGCATTCAGTTGCACGGCCAAGGGCAACTCAAGGCGATACCAGGGGCCGTTGCCGCTGACGCTCAGCGGCACCTGGCTGCTGAAGTCGGCCGGCGTTTCCAGCGCCCACGCCGACAATGTCGTACAGATGCCCAGCACGACCACGCTCAACTTACCGATCAAGAGGATGCTCCTTCAGTGTCCAACCCAGGTTCGGCACGCTTGGGCGGCAGCGGCGCAAAGTAGCCCACCACCAGCAACAACCCGCCCACGCCGATAAACGACACGATCCGCGCCAGGCCGCCACGGTTGCTCAGCTCGACAAAGAACAGCTTGGCCACCACCACCGCGATCAGCGCCGCGCCGATCAGCCACACTTCGCGGCGATGGCGCAGGTGGCCGCCGATCATCAGGCCGAGGGCGATCAGGGTCCAGACAATCGACAGGCCGGCTTGCACCAACATCGATTCCAGCAACCCATCCAGATGGAAAGGTACGCCGCCCCAGTGATGTGCGGTGCGCATCACCAGGGCCGTAAAGAACGCGAACAGCGAAATACCGGCAATGCCCTGGGCGATCAATTCAGCACGCGGCCCGCGTTGCGGCGCCACGCTGCGCGACCACAGGTACACGCCCAGCAGCGCAAACAGCAGCCCCAGGTCCAGCGGGTTGAACAGCGGCACATAGGGCAGCGGCTTGGCCGTGCCGTCGCTGAAGGTATTCGCCAGCCAGAACCAGCCCAGCATCAGCACCGCCAAGGGCAGCGCCGCCAACACGCGATACTCCCGTGGATACGCCGACACCGGCCATGGCCAGTTGCGCGGTGCAGCAGCCAGCACCAGGTACAGACTTGGCAGGATCGCCCAGCCCAGCCAGCGCCAGGCGTTGTATTCGCTCGACAGCAACAACAGGCCGTAGCGCAGTTCCAGCGCCAATACGCCGATCAGCATCCAGCCACCCAACACGTGAGCAATGCTCAGGACGGTGGCCGGCACCAGCGTCGCCAAACGCCGCAGCGCGATGAAATGCACCCCGAACACCGCCAGCCAGGCCAGCCAGCCGTAGTGCGCCGCCGGGTGGTAATAATTATGCGCAGACACCAGCAAAACCATCCCCGCCGCCGGCATCAACAGGGTGCAGAGCATACCCAGGGACGCCCAACGCAGGCGCGTCGCGAGCAACGCCCAGATCGCCACACTGACCGCCGCACTACCCAGCAGGCACGCCCCCCGCAGTTCATCGGGGATAAACCGCAGCACTTCAGCGATCAGCGCCAACGCCCACCACGCCGCGCCCCACACCAGCAGCAGGTCAGACAGGCGTTGCAGCTTGAGCACGGCAAACACCGGCGCATGGGGTTCACGCTGCAGGCGCCAGGCACCGATCAAGGCGGCCAGGCCCAGCACCATCGGCGTCCAGAACCCGCTATGTCCCAGGGGACGCAGGCCTTCGCTGGCCAAAGGCCCGAGCAGCTCCGGCACCGCCAGCAGGAACGACGCGCCGCCGATCACTTGCAGCAGCAACCCAAATACAAAACTGACGCGCTGTTGCAGGTACAGGCTCAACCAGATGATCAACAACCCACTGGCCGCCCACACACCGCTGGCGCTTTCCCATGGCAGTACAAACAGCACGGCGAGGTTGATCAGCACCAACCCGGCCAGCAGCACCACGGACAGCCCGCGCAACAGCCGTACATCGCTACGCACCATGTCGTCGCGCGCCGCCAGCAGCATGCCGCCGATCAACGCCAGGCCGATCAACGACGCGCTGAGCAGGCCGCTCCAGCCGGCGTTGAATACCGCTGCCGAGTCGCCGCCTTGCAAGCGCAGCAGGAACAACGCCCCGCCCAGCAGTTGCACGGCGAACGCCGTGAACAGGAACGTGCGCGAGCCAATCCGCAAGCCGATGAACAGGGTCGCCAGGCCGGCGAGCGCCCAACTGATGGCAGTGCCTTGAGTCAGCAACAGCAGCGGCGCGAGCAGGTACACGAAAGTCAGGCCGAGGCTGGCCAGAACCGGCAGGCCCTTGCGCTCCCACTCCGCCGCCTGCTGCGTCGCGGCCCTGCGCAGTTGGTCGAAGCTGAACAGCAAGGCCGCGCCCAGCAGCAACGCCCCCAAGGGCGCCCCCTCCAGCAGCGTGTGCTCGCCGATGCGCAGCTCACTGAGAAACGCCAGCGCCGAGCCCAATTGCAGCAACAGGCCAAATGCCCGCGCCAACGGCCGCTGCTGGCGCAAGCCGAGCCAGAAGATCCCGGCACCTTCCACGGCCCAGGCAGCTGCGGTCCAACGCGCATCGAGCCCCAGGGGAATCGCCAGGCTGGCAAAGATCACCCCCAGGGCCAGGCAGGTTTCCGCCAGCAGCAAGGCGCGCCCGCCACTGAGCACGCGGGCCAGGCCCATGTAGAGGATGCCCAGGCCCAGCGCGCTGAATGCTGCGGCGAACTCAAGGTGCTGCACCAGCGCGAACTGCAGGCCAAACCCCACCAGCGGCGGGCCGAACAGCATGCTGCCGTCGACGTAGTCGCCTTTGGATGCCGACCAGCGCAACAACGCATCACGGCCTTCGGGCGCGTCGCCCATCTCCCGCAATTTGCGCCGGGCGAACAACAGGCCGATAGCCAGGTACATCAGGAAAAACAGGATCAGGAACGGCTCGGTACTCCACAGCAGTTCCGGCGTGTAGGAGCGCATGCCCCAGGCAAAGCCGATGCCGAAGGTGCCGACAAAGCCGATCAGGTTGAGCAAGCGCCAGGCCTTGAACCAGGCGATGGCGAGGATACCGGCGTTGAGCAGGGCAAAATAACTGAACAGCGCGACATGATTACCGGCGCCGGTGGACGTGAGGATCGGCGCCGCGAAGCCGCCGAGCGCGGCCGCACAGGCCAGTCCCAACGCATCCTGGGTAATCGCCAGGATCGCCGAGAACACCGTGACCGCCACCAGCAGGCCCAGCGCCGCGCTCGGGTCGATCAACGGGTGCAGGCGCATCGCGGCAAACACCGTCAGGTACAGCACCGCGATCCCGGTGCCTTGCAGCATCAAGCCGTAGTTGCTGTTACGCAACCGCAGCCACCAGCCCAGGCCCAACAGGCCAAGGGCCGCCGCGGCAACGCCGGCGTAACGCAGTTCGATCGGCACCACCATGCCTTCGGTGGCGTAGCGCAACAGGAAGGCCAGGCCGAGAAACAGCAGCACCACACCGACACGCAGCACGGTGTTGCCACCAAACAGCCAATTGCGTGCGCCGCTGATGGCGCGTTCGATCAGGTTTGGGTCACGGGGAGCAGCAGGTTCTTGAGGCGGACGTGGCGTCGGGGCAGGCGTCCAGACGTCATCCGGCAATGGCTGGCTCGGTTCGGCGACCATGGCGACAGGCGCCAATTCAGCCGGCAGCTCCCACACCAGTTCAGGCGCCTTGGCGACAGGTGCCGCCTCAGGCACAGGCGGCTCGACGATGACAGTGCGTGTCGGCGTGGGTACTTCCAGTTGCCGCAGGCGCTCACCCAGGGCGATCAACGCCTTCTGCGTGGTTTCCAACTGAACAGCCTGCTGCTGCGCCTGGGTCGCCAGCTTCGACAGGCGAATCGCCTGGCCGATGCCCAACCCCAACAGCGCACCGATGCCCGCATCATAGAACGACTCATCGAGCGTCCAGCCGAGCACCAGGCCAATCAGCATGAAAATCCATTGCATGGTCGATATTCCCTAAGCAAACCGGCGCTCAGTATATCGACGCGCAACTAATGTGGGAGGGGACTTGCTCCCGATAGCGGTGTACCAGTCGACATATTTGTCGACTGACACTCCGTCATCGGGGGCAAGCCCCCTCCCACATTTTGTATTGCGGTGTTTAGTCGAGGGCTTTCCAGATTTCAGTGGCGTACTCGCGGATCGTCCGGTCCGACGAGAACCAGCCCATCCGTGCGGTATTGAGCACCGCCGAACGCCACCACGCCTTGGAATCATGCCAATGCGCTTCGACCCGCGCCTGGGCGTCCCAGTAGGAATCGAAGTCGGCGCAGACCAGGAAGCGGTCGTAGTCGATCAACCCGTCGATCAAGCCCACATAGCGGCCCGGATCGTCCGGCGAGAACACCCCGCCGCGAATCGCTTGCAGCACATCGCTCAGACGATGGGACGCCGCAATATCGGGCCCGGCGTTGAATTCACCGGCATGTTTACGTGCCTCCACCTGTTGCGCACTGAGGCCGAAGATAAACATGTGATCGGCGCCCACGCGCTCGTGCATCTCCACGTTGGCGCCGTCCATGGTGCCGATGGTCAGCGCGCCGTTGAGGCCGAACTTCATGTTGCTGGTGCCCGAGGCTTCAAAGCCGGCGGTGGAGATCTGCTCCGACAAGTCCGCCGCCGGAATGATGCTTTCCGCCAGGCTGACGTTGTAGTTGGGCAGGAACACCACCTTGAGCAGGCCGCGTACGGTCGGGTCGTTGTTGACGGTGCGCGCGATGTCGTTGGTCAGCTTGATGATCAACTTGGCCTGGTGATAGCTGGCCGCCGCCTTGCCCGCGAAGATCTTCACCCGTGGCACCCAGTCGGTGCCCGGCTCGGCACGGATTGCCTGGTACAGCGCCACGGTGTGCAGCAGGTTGAGCAACTGGCGCTTGTATTCGTGGATACGCTTGACCTGCACGTCGAACATCGCCGCCGGGTTCACCGAAATGCCCAGGCGCTCATGGATGATCTCGGCCAGCGCACGCTTGCTGTGCAGGCGCTGATCGGCGAAGGCTTTGCGGAAGGTCTGTTTCTCGGCGAAGGTTTCCAGCTCGCCCAGGCGGGTTTCGATGGTGTCGAGAATGTCCGGGCCCAAGGCTTCCACCAGCATATCGGTGAGCTTGGGGTTGGCCTGGTACAGCCAGCGGCGGAAGGTAATGCCGTTGGTCTTGTTGTTGATGCGCTCCGGGTAGAGCTTGTGCAGTTCGGAGAACACGGTGCTGCGCATCAGTTGGGTGTGCAGGCCGGACACGCCGTTGACGCTGTGGGAGCCGAGGAACGCCAGGTTGCCCATGCGCACACGGCGGCCGTTGTCTTCTTCGATCAGGGACACGGCGCGCAGCACGTCGAAGTCATGGATGCCCTTGGCGCGCAACGCATCGATGTGCTGGGCGTTGATCAGGTAGATGATCTGCATGTGCCGGGGCAGCATGCGCTCCATCAGGCCGACCGGCCAGGTTTCCAGAGCCTCGGGCAACAGGGTGTGGTTGGTGTACGACAGGGTTTCGACGGTGACATCCCACGCGGCTTCCCACGGAATGTCGTGCAGGTCGACCAACTGGCGCATCAACTCGGCCACGGCGATCGAGGGGTGGGTGTCGTTGAGCTGGATCGCCGCGTGTTCGCCCAGGCTCAGGACCGAGCCGTGCATGTTCTTGTGGCGACGCAACAGGTCTTGCAAGGAGGCGGCGACGAAGAAGTATTCCTGGCGCAGGCGCAGTTCCTGCCCCGCTTCGGTGCTGTCCGCCGGGTAAAGCACTCGGGAGATGCTCTCGGCGCGGGCCACTTCGGCGACGGCGCCCAAGTGGTCACCGGCGTTGAAGCGCTCCAGGTGCAGGTCTTCCACCGCCCGGGCACGCCACAGGCGCAAGGTATTCACGCTGGCGCCGCGCCAACCGACCACCGGGGTGTCGTAGGCAACGGCGCGCACGGTTTCGTTGGGCGTCCACACCTGGATCAGCTTGCCGGAGGCATCCGGCAGGGTCTCGACGCTGCCGCCAAAGCCAATCGGGTAAATCACCTCGGCCCGCTCGAATTCCCACGGGTTGCCGAAATCCAGCCAGCGTTCGGTCTGTTCCTGCTGCCAGCCATCGACAATCGCCTGGCGGAACAAGCCGTGCTCATAACGAATGCCATAACCGTGACCGGCGATGCCCAAGGTCGACATGCTTTCCATAAAGCATGCGGCCAGACGGCCGAGGCCGCCGTTGCCAAGCGCCGCGTCGGGCTCCAGCAGGCGAATGCGTTCGAGGTCCACACCCAGCTCGGACAAGGCTTCGCGAGCGATCTCCAGCACGCCGAGGTTGCTCAGGCTGTCGTAGAGCAGGCGGCCGATAAGGAATTCCAGGGAGAGGTAATACACCCGCTTCTGGCCTTTGCGGTAGATACGCCGCGTGTGATCCATCCAGTGGTCGACCATCTGGTCGCGGGCGGCCAGGGCAATGGCTTCGAACCAGTCGTGGTCGAAGGCATGGTCCGGGTCTTTGCCCACCGCGTAGGTGAGTTTGGTCAAGACAGCATCGCGGAATGCGGCTACCTCTGCTTCTCGTGCAAGCGGTTCCTGAGACATCGGTGTGACCTCGGGCGAGATTGAAGGAGTTGCTAGAGCCTAGTCGGTCTGACAGACGGTAGACGCTCTGGTTCGGCAGTTTTTTAACTCATTCACCTTTAATACGCTTTTGATGCAGGGGTCGTGCCCGATCAGCCCTCATCCGCGCCTTTGAGCTGAAATCCGTAAAATATTGTTCAAAAAACCACCAATCCCGGTATGATCGCGCGCCCGGATACCGCCCCACCTTTTGGAACCCTGATGAAGCCTCAACTGATCGCCGCTGCGGAACTCGACCGTCTCGAGACTTGGCAGAAATACTCCGCCCATATGTGCGGCGGCTGCGTGTCCAGCTGCTGCACGCTGCCGGTTGAGGTGAAGATCAAGGACCTGATCCGCATTGGTATCGTCGATGAATTCGAGCGCGGCGACCCGCCGAAGAACATCGCCAAGCGGTTGCAGAAGGAAGGCATCGTCGAGCGCTACAACAACAAATCCGAGATTTTTACCCTGCAGCGCATGAGCAACAACGACTGCCTGTACCTGGATCGTAAGACGCGCTTCTGCACTATTTATGACAAGCGCCCGGATACTTGCCGCAACCACCCGAAGATCGGGCCGCGCCCGGGGTATTGCGCGTACAAGCCGAAGGAAGTAGTGCGCGAGACCAAGTTCAAGACCCTCGACAAGTTCTGATCCGGGTTTTGTGGGACTCTCAAGGGCCCTATCGGGGGCTTGCCCCCGATGAGGCCAGTACAGCCACCACAGAAACTGCAGGCATAAAAAAACGCCCCCGGCCTTTCGACCGGGGGCGTTTTTCATTCAGCCTGAGTTAACTCAGTTCTTGGCTTTCTTGGCAGCGCGGGTACGCTCGCCTTCGTCCAGGATCTTCTTACGCAGGCGGATCGACTTCGGCGTCACTTCGCACAGTTCGTCGTCCTGGATGAATTCCAGGGCCTGTTCCAGGGTGAAGCGAACAGGTGGAACCAGGGCGATGGTTTCGTCTTTACCCGAAGCACGCATGTTGTCGAGCTTCTTGCCTTTGGTTGGGTTGACGCCCATGTCGTTGTCACGGCTGTTCAGGCCAACGATCTGACCGTTGTAGATCTCTTGACCGTGTTCAACGAACAGCTTGCCACGCGCCTGGAGGGTTTCCAGGGAGTAGGTCAGCGCCTTGCCGGTTTCTACCGATACCAGAACACCGTTCTGACGGCCGGACATGTCGCCGGACTTCATGGTGTCGTAGCGATCGAAGATCGAGGTCAGGATGCCAGCACCGTTGGTCAGGGTCAGGAACTGGTTACGGAAACCGATCAAGCCACGAGCAGGGATGTTGTATTCCAGACGCACACGGCCTTTGCCATCCGGCACCATGTTGGTCAGGTCGCCCTTACGCAGGCCCATCTCTTCCATGACCTTGCCCTGGGATTCTTCAGGGGTGTCGATGGTGACGTTTTCGAACGGTTCCTGCTTCACGCCGTCAACCTGACGGATGATCACTTCAGGACGACCAACGCCCATTTCGAAGCCTTCGCGACGCATGGTTTCGATCAGTACCGAGAGGTGCAGCTCACCACGGCCGGAAACCTTGAACTTGTCAGCCGAGTCGCCTTCTTCAACGCGCAGTGCAACGTTGTACAGCAGCTCTTTGTCCAGACGTTCCTTGATGTTACGGGAAGTCACGAACTTGCCTTCTTTACCGCAGAAAGGCGAGTCGTTTACCTGGAAGGTCATGGAAACGGTTGGCTCGTCGACGGTCAGAGGCTTCATTGCCTCGACATTGTCCGGCTGGCACAGGGTGTCGGAGATGAACAGCGAGTCCATGCCGCTGACGCACACGATGTCGCCGGCGAAGGCTTCTTCAACGTCGATACGGTGCAGGCCGTGGTGACCCATCAGCTTCAGGATACGACCGTTGCGCTTCTTGCCGTCGGCGCCGATTGCCACAACCGGGGTGTTCGGCTTGACGCTGCCACGGGCGATACGGCCAACGCCGATCACACCCAGGAAGCTGTTGTAGTCCAGTGCCGAGATTTGCATCTGGAACGGGCCGTCACGGTCAACTTTCGGCGCAGGTACGTTGTCGACGATCGACTGGTACAGCGGGGTCATGTCTTCGGCCATGTCGGTGTGGTCCAGACCGGCAATGCCGTTCAGGGCCGAGGCGTAGACGACTTTGAAGTCCAGCTGTTCTTCGGTGGCACCCAGGTTGTCGAACAGGTCGAAGATCTGGTCCAGAACCCAGTCCGGACGCGCGCCTGGACGGTCAACCTTGTTGATGCACACGATCGGACGCAGGCCGGCTTCGAACGCCTTCTTGGTCACGAAACGGGTTTGCGGCATAGGGCCGTCTTGAGCGTCAACCAGCAGCAGAACGGAGTCAACCATCGACATTACGCGTTCTACTTCGCCGCCGAAGTCGGCGTGGCCCGGGGTATCCACGATGTTGATGTGGTAGCCGTTCCAGTTGATGGCGGTGTTTTTTGCCAGGATGGTAATACCGCGCTCTTTTTCCTGGTCGTTGGAGTCCATCACGCGCTCGTCGTTGAGCTCGTTGCGCTCCAGGGTGCCGGATTGACGCAGGAGTTTGTCTACCAGGGTGGTTTTACCATGGTCAACGTGGGCAATGATGGCGATGTTACGTAGATTTTCGATCACTTGTGTATCTCGATCAGAGGATTCGGTGTGCTGACAGGTCGTGGCAGCGATTAACAGTAGAGTCAGGCCTTGCCGTTACAGCTTGACGGCAGAGTCGGGGGGCCGGTGACGCAGGCCACAGGCAAACAGCCCCGGGCTCTTAGCTCGGTCGATAAACGCGCACATTGGCATGCCCCTCACTGAGCAAATGGTGGGCATGCAGGCGACTCATCACGCCTTTGTCGCAATACAGCAGGTACTGACGGCTGTTATCCAGTTCCTTGAAACGCGCGTTCAATGCATAGAACGGCAGCGTTTGTACGTCGATGCCGGCGATTTCCAGCGGCTCATCTTCAGCGGCATCCGGGTGACGGATGTCGATGACGATCTGGCCGGCCAGGGCTTCGCTGACTTCTTCGATCTGCACATCCTGGCCCAGTTCGTCGATAACACGATCGATCGGGACCAGCTTGGCGTTCTCGAGCGCACGCTCCAGAACCGCCATATCAAACTGTTGTTCTTCGTACTCCACGCGGTTGCGCTTGGCGTGGGTCTTGGGGTTCACCGAAATGACCCCGCAGTATTCAGGCATATGCTTGGCAAAGTCGGCGGTGCCGATTGTTTCTGCCAAGTCGATGATGTCCTGCTTGTGGCTGGCGATCAGCGGGCGCAGTACCAGCTTCTCGGTCACGCAGTCGATCAGCGACAGGTTCGGCAGCGTCTGGCTGGAAACCTGGGAAATCGCTTCACCGGTCACCAGCGCGTCGATCTGCAACTGATCGGCGATTCGGGACGCAGCGCGCAACATCATACGCTTCAAAACTACGCCCATATGACTGTTATCGACTTTACCGAGAATTTCGCCCAGCACTTCCTCGAACGGTACGCTCACAAATAGCACGCGCTGGGAGCTGCCGTACTTCTTCCAGATAAAGTGCGCAACTTCCATCACGCCCAATTCGTGTGCACGCCCGCCCAGGTTAAAGAAGCAGAAGTGGCTCATCAGGCCGCGGCGCATGATCTGGTAGGCCGCCACCGTGGAATCGAAACCGCCGGACATGAGGACCAGGGTCTGTTCCAGGGCGCCCAGCGGGTAGCCGCCGATGCTGTCGTGCTGGCTGTGAATCACAAACAACCGTTGGTCGCGAATTTCCATGCGCACTTCAATTTGCGGCGCCTTGAGGGAAATTCCGGCGGCGCCGCACTCGCGACGCAGCTTGCTGCCGACGTATTTCTCGACGTCCATGGAACTGAACGGGTGCTTGCCGGCACGCTTGCAGCGCACCGAAAAAATCTTGCCTTCAAGGCTGTCGCCGAAGTGCCGTTTGCATTTCTCGGTGATGTCGTCGAAGTCCCCCAGCGGGTACTCATCCACCTGCAGGAAATGCGCGATACCCGGCATGCAGCTCAGGCGCTCGGTCATGTCCTTCAAGGCTTTGGCGTCGGTCAGACGGGTTTCCAGCTCGAGGTTGTCCCACACACCGTTCACCACCACAGCCGGGTCCAGATCGCGGAGCACGGCACGGATGTTCTTGGCCAACTGACGGATGAAACGCATCCGTACCGGTCGGCTCTTGATGGTGATCTCGGGAAAGACTTTAACGATTAATTTCATGGAAACAGCGCGCGCAGGGCCTGCCGAAAAAGGGGGGCGCGGATTATAGCGGAAATCGCTCAAGGTTTAACCAGTTAATATGCACAACACTCGACTCGCACTAAAGAGGTGCATTTTCACTCGCTCGCGCCACATTGCGGTGCGCTAATTTCCGGCATTTGTCGCAATGCACCTTTATAGGGGCGTTTTTGGAGCAAAAAACCCATGTTGGCGCACTGGCATGCAATTTGCTCTCTTGTGAGGCAGGTTGCCATGGCGGACTATCCGCGCCGGCATCACCCACATTCTAAGGGCTAACTCCACTACCCCAGCCCGAAGCCACCCGGAGGACACTATGTCGAAGTCGGTTCAACTCATCAAAGATCATGACGTTAAATGGATTGATCTGCGCTTCACGGACACCAAAGGCACTCAGCACCACGTGACCATGCCGGCTCGCGACGCGCTGGATGATGCTTTCTTCGAAGAAGGCAAAATGTTCGACGGCTCCTCCATCGCTGGCTGGAAAGGCATCGAAGCCTCCGACATGATCCTAATGCCGGACGACAGCACTGCCGTCCTCGACCCGTTCACCGAAGACCCAACCCTGATCATCGTCTGCGACGTGATCGAGCCTTCGACCATGCAAGGCTACGACCGCGACCCACGTGCGATCGCCAAGCGTGCCGAGGAATACCTGAAGTCCACCGGTATCGGCGACACCGTATTCGTAGGCCCGGAGCCGGAATTCTTCATCTTTGATTCGGTCAAGTTCAAGTCCGACATCTCCGGCTCCATGTTCAAGATCTTCTCCGAACAAGGTTCGTGGATGTCCGACCAGGACGTGGAAGGCGGCAACAAAGGCCACCGTCCAGGCATCAAAGGTGGCTACTTCCCGGTTCCGCCGTTCGACCACGACCACGAAATCCGTACCTCCATGTGCAACGCCATGGAAGAAATGGGCCTGGTCATCGAAGTTCACCACCACGAAGTGGCGACTGCCGGCCAGAACGAAATCGGCGTTAAGTTCAACACCCTGGTGGCCAAGGCTGACGAAGTCCAGACCCTGAAGTACTGCGTACACAACGTGGCTGATGCCTACGGCCGTACCGCTACCTTCATGCCTAAGCCGCTGTACGGCGATAACGGTTCGGGTATGCACGTTCACCTGTCCATCGCCAAAGAAGGCAAGAACACCTTCGCTGGCGAAGGTTATGCCGGCCTGTCCGACACCGCCCTGTACTTCATCGGCGGCATCATCAAGCACGGTAAGGCCCTGAACGGCTTCACCAACCCATCGACCAACTCCTACAAGCGTCTGGTCCCAGGTTTCGAAGCACCGGTCATGCTGGCCTACTCGGCTCGTAACCGTTCCGCCTCGATCCGCATTCCTTACGTATCCAGCCCGCGCGCTCGCCGTATCGAAGCTCGCTTCCCGGATCCAGCAGCCAACCCATACCTGGCCTTCGCTGCCCTGGTCATGGCCGGCCTGGACGGTATCCAGAACAAGATCCACCCTGGCGACGCCGCCGACAAAAACTTGTACGACCTGCCGCCTGAAGAGGCCAAAGAGATCCCACAAGTGTGCGGCAGCCTGAAAGAAGCCCTGGAAGAGCTGGACAAGGGCCGTGCGTTCCTGACCAAAGGCGGCGTATTCAGCGACGACTTCATCGATGCCTACATCGAGCTGAAAAGCGAAGAAGAAATCAAAGTGCGCACCTTCGTACACCCACTGGAATACGAGCTGTACTACAGCTGCTGATCCGGTAGCGCTGCTTGACGCAGCGTGATGAAAAAGGCCTCCTTCGGGAGGTCTTTTTTTTGCCCGCACCCTAGGAGGTCACCTCTTGAAGCGTCTACTCGCATTCACTTTATTGTTCGCCAGCGCCAGTGCATTCGCTGCACCGCCGACACTGGCGCCATTGCTCAACAGCATCGCCGAACGCCTGGCCATTGCCGACCAGGTGGCCCTGAGCAAATGGGACAGTAAAAAACCGGTAGAAGACAAAAAGCGCGAGCAGGACGTGCTCGCCAGCGTCATTGCCCAGGCACCGAGTTACAAACTGGAGCCCGCCGCCGCCGAGCAATTTTTCTCGGCGCAGATCGAGGCAAACAAGCTGGTGCAGTACACCCACCTGTCCGACTGGCAGTTCCAGGGCAAGGCACCCGACGACCCGCGCCCGGACCTGGTGAAGCAGATCCGCCCGCAGCTGGATCAATTGCAAAAACGCCTGCTGCAACAGCTCGCGGACTTCACACCACAACGCAGCGACCCGCAGTGCCCTCAATGGCTGGCTGAAGCGGTGCATGAACCGCTGAACGACCCGTTGCGGCAGCTGGCGATGATTCGCGCCACGGCCGAGCTATGTATCCACAAAGACTGAAGCTGTAACCCGAGCCGAACATGTGGGAGTTCCTCCCACATTGGATTTGTGTGAATTCGGCACTTCCTGAACAACCTTCACAAAACCGCACTATATTGGTGCGACATCCCGCACCCTTCCCACTGACTCACACCATTTTGGTTCGAAACTTCCCGAGCGGGCTGGCAGAACGCCACAGTTTCGCGCCTTAACCCCTTATTTCAGGGGATTCACGCTTCTTTTCGGAGCCTTGGTTTGGTTTTTGCATTTTCCTTGTATCAGCGTGTGCCTCAAGCCCACGCCTTGCTCCAAAAGAGGTCCCGATGACCATCAGCGATGCACTGCACCGTTTGCTACTCGACAACCTGACCACCGCGACCATCCTGCTCAATGACGACCTGCGCCTTGAGTACATGAACCCGGCGGCAGAGATGCTCCTGGCCATCAGCGGTCAGCGCAGCCATGGGCAGTTCATCAGCGAATTGTTCACCGAGTCGGCCGAAGCCTTGAGTTCGTTGCGCCAGGCAGTGGAGCAGGCACACCCGTTCACCAAGCGTGAAGCGATGCTCACGGCACTGACCGGCCAGACGCTGACCGTCGACTACGCCGTAACCCCGATCCTGAGCAACGGCGCCACGCTGCTGCTGCTCGAAGTGCACCCCCGCGACCGCCTGTTGCGCATCACCAAGGAAGAAGCCCAGCTGTCCAAGCAGGAAACCAGCAAGATGCTGGTGCGCGGCCTGGCCCATGAGATCAAGAACCCGCTGGGCGGCATTCGCGGCGCGGCGCAGCTGCTGGCCCGTGAATTGCCGGACGAGCACCTCAAGGACTACACCAACGTCATCATCGAAGAGGCCGACCGCCTGCGTAACCTGGTGGACCGCATGCTCGGCTCCAACAAGCTGCCGTCGCTGGCGATGACCAACGTGCACGAAGTTCTGGAGCGCGTCTGTCAGTTGGTAGAAGCCGAAAGCCAGGGCTGCATCACCCTGGTGCGCGACTACGACCCAAGCATTCCCGACGTGTTGATCGACCGCGAGCAGATGATCCAGGCGGTGCTCAACATCGTGCGCAACGCCATGCAGGCCATCAGCAGCCAGAACGAGCTGCGCCTTGGCCGCATCAGCCTGCGCACCCGCGCCCTGCGCCAGTTCACCATCGGCCACGTGCGCCATCGCCTGGTGACCAAGGTCGAGATCATCGACAACGGCCCGGGCATTCCTGCGGAACTTCAGGAAACCATCTTCTTTCCCATGGTCAGCGGCCGCCCGGACGGTACCGGGCTGGGCCTGGCCATTACCCAGAACATCATCAGCCAGCACCAGGGTCTGATCGAATGTGAGAGCCATCCCGGCCACACCACATTCTCGATCTTTCTGCCTCTGGAACAAGGAGCCCCATCGACATGAGCCGTAGTGAAACTGTGTGGATCGTCGATGACGACCGTTCTATCCGCTGGGTCCTCGAGAAAGCCTTGCAACAGGAAGGCATGACCACCCAGAGCTTCGACAGCGCCGACGGGGTGATGAGCCGCCTGGCGCGCCAGCAGCCCGACGTGATCATCTCCGACATCCGCATGCCCGGCGCCAGTGGCCTGGACCTGCTGGCGCGGATTCGCGAGCAGCACCCGCGCCTGCCGGTGATCATCATGACGGCGCACTCGGACCTGGACAGCGCTGTCGCGTCCTATCAGGGCGGCGCCTTCGAGTACCTGCCCAAGCCGTTTGACGTGGACGAGGCCGTGGCGCTGGTCAAGCGCGCCAACCAGCACGCCCAGGAACAGCAGAACCAGGAAGCTCCGCCGACCCTGACCCGCACCCCGGAAATCATCGGTGAAGCGCCGGCGATGCAGGAAGTGTTTCGCGCCATCGGGCGCTTGAGCCATTCCAACATCACCGTGCTGATCAACGGCGAGTCGGGTACCGGTAAAGAGTTGGTGGCCCACGCCCTGCACCGCCACAGCCCGCGGGCGGCCTCGCCGTTTATCGCGCTGAACATGGCGGCGATCCCCAAGGATCTGATGGAGTCCGAGCTGTTCGGCCATGAGAAAGGCGCATTCACCGGCGCAGCCAACCTGCGTCGCGGCCGCTTCGAACAGGCGGACGGCGGCACGCTGTTCCTCGATGAAATCGGCGACATGCCGGCCGACACCCAGACCCGCCTGCTGCGCGTACTGGCGGACGGCGAGTTCTACCGCGTGGGCGGGCACACACCGGTCAAGGTCGATGTGCGCATCATCGCCGCGACTCACCAGAACCTGGAAACCCTGGTGCACGCCGGCAAGTTCCGTGAAGACTTGTTCCACCGTCTCAACGTGATCCGCATCCACATCCCACGGATGTCGGACCGCCGCGAAGATATCCCGACCCTCGCCCGCCACTTCCTCAGCCGCGCCGCCCAGGAGCTGGCCGTCGAGCCGAAGCTGCTGAAAAGCGAGACCGAGGAATACCTGAAGAACCTGCCGTGGCCCGGCAACGTGCGCCAGCTGGAGAACACCTGCCGCTGGATCACCGTGATGGCGTCCGGCCGCGAAGTGCATATCGGCGACCTGCCGCCGGAACTGCTGAGCCTGCCGCAGGATTCGGCCCCGGTGACCAACTGGGAACAGGCGCTGCGCCAATGGGCCGACCAGGCCCTGGCACGCGGCCAGTCGAACCTGCTGGACAGCGCCGTGCCGGCCTTCGAGCGGATCATGATCGAAACCGCCCTCAAGCACACCGCCGGCCGCCGTCGCGATGCCGCCGTGTTGCTGGGTTGGGGTCGCAATACCCTGACGCGCAAGATCAAGGAGTTGGGCATGAAGGTCGATGGTGGGGATGACGATGAGGGCGACGACGCCTGATCTCCCATCTACCGAGGTCTAATGTGGGAGGGGGCTTGCTCCCGATGGCGGTGGATCAGTCAGATAGTTATCGACTGACACTCCGCCATCGGGAGCAAGCCCCCTCTCACATTTGGGCCTCCACACGGACTCAGAACCGTGCACCGCTTCAATGCACCCTGTTCTAGCATCGCGCACACGTTCCAAGCCCGAAACATGCGTTTTGTTAAGAAAATGCTGAACCCCGAAAACACTAAAGCCCCGTATTCCGGGGCTTTGCGCTTTCTGGAGAAATTTTTTGGCACAACTTAGCCACTCTGGCACGCGCCCTGCAATAACCCCAGTACAACCCAGTTTCGGGGACCTTGGTACAGGCAGGCCGAGAATCCCCTCTTTACACCCGGGGTGCTTGATGCGAACCGCGTCGCGCTCCACACCGCTTTCGGGAACCTCGGTACAGGCAGGCCGGGGATTCCCTCTTTAACACCGAAGCCTCTGGCTTCACCCCGTTTTGGGAGCCCTGGTACAGGCAGGCCGGGAACTCCCTCTTTTATTGCTCTTGGAGATGGATCTCCAGCCGCCAGCGGTCATCCACCTCCTCGCCCTTCCACTCCCCGCGCAGCGGCCGAGCCGCCACCAGGTTCAGCAGCAAGCCCGCATCGGTCTTGCGCACGCGCCAGTTCACATCCTTGTCGTTGACCTTGAGCTGCCCGCTGGCGGCTTTGCCTTGTGCATCGAACAACAGCGCCACGGTGCCGTCGATATGCTCACCATGCAGCTTGGGTTCGCGGTTGAACCACGCAACCACACCGTCCGCCGCCGTCTCTATCTGCTGCAACTCGACCGGGTCAGGGGTGGTCAGGCGACCGATCATCAGGCCCACCATCAGGCCGACAATCGCCAATGAGCCCATGACCCTCGGCATTAGCTTCGGCCTTGGGTCTTCTTCAGGGGTAGAATGCAGCGCATCTTTGCCTTCGGAGCCGTGCATGTTTCACGTCATCCTTTTTCAACCAGAAATTCCGCCGAATACCGGCAACGTTATCAGGCTGTGCGCCAACAGTGGCTGCCACCTGCATTTGATCGAGCCCCTGGGCTTCGACATGGACGACAAACGCCTGCGCCGTGCCGGCCTGGACTACCACGAGTACGCCACCCTCCAGCGCCATGCCGACCTGGCCAGCTGCCTGGAAAGCCTGGGCCACCCACGGCTGTTCGCGTTCACCACCAAGGGTTCGCGACCGTTCCATGATGCCAGCTTCGCCGAAGGCGACGCTTTCCTGTTCGGCCCGGAAAGCCGCGGCCTGCCGGCCGACGTACTCGACGCCCTGCCGGACGGGCATCGCCTGCGCCTGCCGATGCGCGAAGGCTGCCGCAGCCTGAACCTGTCGAACACCGTCGCCGTGGCCGTCTACGAAGGCTGGCGCCAACTCGGCTTCAAGTAACACACATAACAAATGTGGGAGGGGGCTTGCCCCCGATGGCGGAGTGTCAGTCGACATCTACGTGACTGATCCACCGCCATCGGGAGCAAGCTCCCTCCCACATTGGGTTCTGCGTCGGGTTCGAGATTACTGAACCGTCGGCGCGCCTTCCTGTTGCATGCGCTGCAGCTCTTGGGCGTACAGGGCATCGAAGTTCACTGGAGCCAGCATCAACGCCGGGAACGAACCACGGGTGACCAGGCTGTCCAGGGTCTCGCGGGCATACGGGAACAGGATGTTCGGGCAGAACGCACCCAGGGTGTGGCTCATGGACGCTTCGTCCAGGCCCTGGATCAGGAAGATACCGGCCTGTTGCACTTCAGCGATGAAGGCCACTTCTTCGCCATTCTTGACGGTGACCGACAAGGTCAGCACGACTTCGTGGAAATCGCCTTCCAGTGCCTTTTGACGGGTGTTCAGGTCCAGGGCAACGCTTGGGGTCCATTCCTGGCGGAAGATAGCCGGGCTTTTCGGCGCTTCGAACGACAAGTCACGCACGTAGATACGCTGCAGCGAAAATTGTGGGCCTTGGGCTTCTGCTGCTTCGGTGTTCTGTTGGTCAGTCATCGCAGATCCTTCTTGATCTTGGGGTCTTTTAGGGGTTAGGAGTCAGACGAGCAGCAGCGCATCGAGTTTACCGGCGCGCTCCAGGGCAAACAGGTCGTCGCAACCACCGATGTGTTTGGCGCCGATCCAGATCTGCGGCACCGATGTGCGCCCCGCCTTCTGGGCCATTTCGGCACGCACCTGGGGCTTGCCATCGACCTTGATCTCTTCGAAGGCAACGCCCTTTTTCTCCAGCAGGGCCTTGGCCCGCATGCAGTAAGGGCACCAATCGCTGGAATATACGACGACCTGGCTCATATCACTTCACCAGCGGCAGGTTATCGGCGCGCCAGCTGCTGATGCCACCGGACAGCTTGGCGGCGGTGAAACCGCTCTTGAGCATCTCGCGGGCGTGGGTACCGGCGTGCTGGCCCTGGGCGTCGACCAGGATGATGGTCTTGGCCTTGTGCTTTTCCAGCTCGGCCAGGCGCGCGATCAGCTTGTCCTGAGGAATGTTCAGGGCACCGACGATGTGGCCGGCGGCGAAATCCTTGACTGGGCGGATATCCACCACAATGGCCTCATCCTTGTTGACCAGCGCGGTCAGCTCCGACGTGCTCAGGCTGCGGCCACCACGGCTCAATTCGTGAGCGATCAGCAGCGCCAGCAGGATGACGAAGGCACCCACGAGCAGATAGTGGGCAGTGGCAAATGCAATCAGGTGATCAACCATCAAGGAGGTTCCAGGGCGTTAAAATGGCGGTAAGTATACACAGCCGTCAGGGGGGGCCAACCCCCGTAAGGCGGTGACGTGGTCGGAACTTCGCTTTAAACTGCCACTCCCTTTTCAATTGCCTTCCTTTATTACCGCCGCGAGAGGATCTATGACTACTACGCCTAAACCTTTGGTCCTGATAATTCTCGATGGCTTCGGACACAGTGAAAGCCACCACGACAACGCGGTGTATGCGGCCAAGAAGCCCGTACTCGACCGCCTGACCGCGACGGTGCCCAACGGCCTGATCTCCGGCTCGGGCATGGACGTAGGCCTACCGGACGGCCAGATGGGCAACTCGGAAGTCGGCCACATGAACCTCGGCGCCGGACGAGTGGTCTATCAGGACTTCACCCGCGTGACCAAATCGATCCGCGATGGCGAGTTCTTCGAGAACCCGACCCTCTGCGCAGCGGTAGATAAAGCCGTGGCCGCCGGCAAAGCCGTGCACTTCATGGGCCTGCTGTCCGACGGCGGCGTACACAGTCACCAGGACCATCTGGTGGCGATGGCCGAGCTGGCCTTCAAGCGCGGCGCCGACAAGATCTACCTGCACGCCTTCCTCGATGGTCGCGACACCCCGCCAAAAAGCGCGCAATCCTCCATCGAGCTGCTGGACGCCACCTTCGCCGCCCTGGGCAAGGGACGCATCGCCAGCCTGGTGGGGCGCTACTTCGCCATGGACCGCGACAACCGTTGGGACCGCGTGTCCCAGGCCTACAACCTGATCGTCGACGGCCAGGCCGAATTCCACGCCGCCACCGCCCAGGAAGGCCTGGAAGCCGCCTACGCCCGCGGCGAGAGCGATGAATTCGTCAAGGCCACCACCCTCGGCGAGCCGGTCAAGGTCGAAGACGGCGACGCCGTGGTGTTCATGAACTTCCGCGCCGACCGTGCCCGCGAGCTGAGCCGTGTGTTTGTCGAAGACGGTTTCAAGGAATTCGAGCGGGCGCGCCAGCCAAAAGTCCAATACGTCGGCCTGACCCAATACGCCGCCAGCATCCCGGCCCCCGCAGCGTTTGCTGCCGGCAGCCTGGACAACGTGCTGGGCGACTACCTGGCGAAGAACGGCAAGACCCAGCTGCGTATTGCCGAAACCGAGAAATACGCCCACGTCACCTTCTTCTTCTCCGGCGGCCGTGAAGAACCGTTCCCAGGCGAAGAACGCATCCTGATCCCTTCGCCGAAAGTCGCCACCTACGACCTGCAGCCGGAAATGAGCGCGCCGGAAGTCACCGACAAGATCGTCGACGCCATCGACCACCAGCGTTACGACGTGATCGTGGTCAACTACGCCAACGGTGACATGGTCGGCCACAGCGGCAACCTGGAAGCTGCGACCAAGGCCGTGGAATGCCTGGACCTGTGCGTCGGCCGCATTGTCGAGGCCCTGGAAAAAGTCGGCGGCGAAGCGCTGATAACGGCCGACCACGGCAACTGCGAGCAGATGTCCGACGAAACCACCGGCCAGGCCCATACCGCCCACACCACCGAGCCGGTGCCGTTCATCTATGTAGGCAAGCGCGACTTCAAAGTGCGTGAAGGCGGCGTACTGGCGGATGTGGCGCCGACCATGCTGATGCTGATGGGGTTGGAGAAGCCCAAAGAGATGACCGGGACCTCAATTCTGGTCTGATCTCAACAAACATGTGGGAGGGGCTTGTCCCCTCCCACATTGGATCTCCGGCGTTTGGTAGATGTCTTTTTGCCATACCACCGCCACTCGGCACCTATCTTGCCTTCCAGGCCGAATTGGGCGTTTTTTTTGCAGCGCTTGGCGGGCATACTAGGCCGTCCCTTTCCCTGGTGTCGCCCGCCTCTATGCTTCGCGCCTTGATTACCCTCGCTCTTGTCTGCCTGCTCCAACCGGCGTTTGCCGACGAGCGCGCACAAACTCAACAACAGTTGGACGCTACGCGTCAGGACATTACCGAGCTGAAAAAACTGCTCGGCAAGCTCCAGGAAGAAAAATCCGGGGTGCAGAAAGACCTGCGCGGCACGGAAACCGAAATGGGCAAGCTGGAGAAGCAGGTCCAGGAGCTGCAAAAAGAACTAAAGAAGAGCGAGTCGGAACTGGAGCGACTCGACGCTGAGAAAAAAAAACTCCAGAGCGCACGCGTTGAACAGCAACGCTTGATCGCGATCCAGGCCCGCGCCGCCTACCAGAGCGGCCGCCAGGAATACCTCAAGCTGCTGCTCAACCAGCAGAACCCGGAGAAATTCGCGCGCACCCTGACCTACTACGACTACCTGAGCAAGGCCCGCCTGGAGCAATTGAAAAGCTTCAACGAGACCCTGCGCCAGTTGGCCAACGTCGAACAGGAAATCGCCAACCAGCAGTCGCAGCTGGAGGACCAGAAAGCCAGCCTCAACGCCCAGCGCGACGAGCTGGACAAGGTCCGCAAGGAGCGCCAGCTGGCCCTGGCCAAGCTCAATGACGACCTGAAGGCGCGCGACGCCAAGCTGCAGGCCCGCGAGCAGGACCAGGCCGACCTGGCCAAAGTGCTCAAGACCATCGAAGAAACCCTGGCACGCCAGGCACGCGAGGCCGAAGAAGCGCGACAGAAAGCGCTGATCGCCCAGCAGGAAGCGGAAAAAAAGCGCCAGCGTGAGGCCGAACTGGCAGCCACCAGCGATGCCCCCGCACCGCGTAAACCGGCACATGCCGCCCCTGGCCCGCTGGTTTCCAGTGCCGGCGAGTCGTTCGGCGGGCCTTTTGCTTCAGCCCGCGGCAAACTTCCATGGCCGGTTGATGGTCGACTACTGGCACGCTTTGGGGAAACCCGAGGCGACGATACCCGCGCCAAGTGGGATGGGGTGATGATCAGCGCCTCTGCCGGCAGCCAGGTCCACGCCGTACATGGCGGGCGCGTGGTGTTTGCCGATTGGCTGCGGGGCGCCGGCTTGCTGGTGATTCTCGACCACGGTAATGGCTATTTAAGCCTTTATGGCCACAATCAGACGTTACTCAAGTCGGCAGGTGATGTTGTAAAAGCCGGTGAATCCATCTCCACTGTCGGTAACAGTGGTGGCCAGGACACCCCGGCGCTGTACTTCGCTATTCGTCAGCAGGGTCGCCCGAGCGATCCCGCACAATGGTGCCGGTCCCAAGGATAGGGTCGCATCTACATTAGGAGTTCGTTCGACATGCTGCATTTGTCCCGCCTCACTTCGCTGGCCCTGACGATCGCCCTGGTCATCGGCGCGCCTCTGGCTTTTGCCGACCAGGCCGCCCCGGCTGCACCCGCCGCCACGGCCGCGACCACCAAGGCGCCATTGCCGCTGGACGAGCTGCGCACCTTTGCCGAGGTCATGGACCGGATCAAGGCCGCCTATGTCGAACCTGTAGACGACAAGACCCTGCTGGAGAATGCCATCAAGGGCATGCTCAGCAACCTTGATCCGCACTCCGCCTACCTGGGTCCGGAAGATTTTGCCGAGCTGCAGGAAAGCACCAGCGGTGAATTCGGCGGCCTGGGCATTGAAGTCGGCGCCGAAGACGGCAATATCAAGGTGGTCTCGCCCATCGATGACACCCCGGCGTCCAAGGCCGGCATCCAGGCCGGTGACTTTATCGTCAAGATCAACGGCCAGCCGACCCGCGGCCAGACCATGACCGAAGCCGTCGACAAGATGCGCGGCAAGATCGGCCAGAAAATCACCCTGACCCTGGTGCGCGACGGCGGCAACCCGTTTGACGTGACGCTCACCCGCGCGACCATCGTGGTCAAGAGCGTGAAGAGCCAGCTGCTGGAGTCGGGCTACGGTTACATCCGCATCACCCAGTTCCAGGTCAAGACCGGCGACGAAGTGGCCAAGGCCCTGGCCAAGCTGCGCAAGGACAACGGCAAGAAACTCAGCGGCATCGTGCTCGACCTGCGCAACAACCCGGGCGGCGTGCTGCAGTCGGCGGTGGAAGTGGTCGACCACTTCATCACCAAGGGCCTGATCGTCTACACCAAGGGCCGTATCGCCAACTCCGAGCTGCGCTTCTCGGCCACCGGCAACGACCTCAGCGAGAACGTGCCATTGGCCGTGCTGATCAACGGCGGCAGCGCCTCGGCCTCGGAAATCGTCGCCGGCGCCCTGCAAGACCAGAAGCGCGGCGTGCTGATGGGCACCACCAGCTTCGGCAAAGGCTCGGTACAAACCGTGCTGCCGCTGAACAACGATCGCGCCCTGAAGATCACCACCGCGCTGTACTACACGCCGAACGGCCGCTCGATCCAGGCCCAGGGCATCGTGCCGGACATCGAAGTGCGCAAGGCCAAGATCACCAACGAAATCGACAGCGAGTACTACAAGGAAGCCGACCTGCAAGGTCACCTGGGCAATGGCAACGGCGGTGCCGACCAGCCAACCGGCAGCAGCAAGAAAGCCAAGCCGATGCCGCAGGACGATGACTACCAGTTGGCCCAGGCGCTGAGCCTGCTCAAGGGCCTGAGCATTACGCGCAGCCGTTGATATGCGTGTTGCCCTGATCATCGCTGTGCTGTGCAGCCTGGCAGGGGTCGCCCAAGCGACCCCTGTCGGCGAATCCCACAAAGCCTACCTGACCCTTATCATCGACGACCTGGGGCAAAACCTGCCCCGGGATCGTCGCGTGCTGGCCCTGCCTGGGCCAGTGACCACGGCGATCATGCCCGACACGCCCCACGCCGCCGAATTCGCCCGCGAAGCGCACAAGGCCGGCAAGATCGTGATCCTGCACATGCCCATGGACCCCGCCACCGGCCCGTTCGCCTGGCACCCTGAACTCTCCCTCGAAGAACTTGGCCAACGCCTGGACGCCGCCTTCAAGGCCGTGCCCTACACCGCCGGCATCAATAACCATATGGGCAGTCGCATGACCGCCCAGCCGGCCGCCATGGCCTGGCTGATGGCGGAACTGCAGCGGCGCAACAAATTCTTCGTCGACAGCCGCACCAGCGCACAGACCGTGGCCGCCGCCGAGGCGCAGAAGATCGGCCTGGCCCATGTCTCGCGGGATGTATTCCTCGATGATGAGCGCACCGAAGCGGCGATTGCCACGCAGCTGCAAACCGCGATCAAGCTGGCGCATAAACAGGGTTCGGCGGTGATGATCGGCCACCCCTATCCGCAGACGCTGGCGGTGCTCGA
This sequence comes from Pseudomonas sp. NFX5, assembly GCF_049132125.1. Classification (NCBI taxonomy): domain Bacteria; kingdom Pseudomonadati; phylum Pseudomonadota; class Gammaproteobacteria; order Pseudomonadales; family Pseudomonadaceae; genus Pseudomonas; species Pseudomonas sp. NFX5. The sequence goes on along the minus strand of NZ_JAFMZG010000023.1, from coordinate 199,570 downwards.
GCGCGAATTGCCCAAGCTCCAGGCCCAGGGTATCGAGTGGATCGATATCAAGCTGATGATCAGTGTGCGCAGCAATCAAGCCATGGCGGGGCACGGCAAGAACGGCGTCTACCGCTACAAATAGTCCGCCATGATCTGTTCCACCCGCCCTTCAGAGCGCAACTGATCCAACGCTGCCTGCAGCCTGGCCACCGTCTCATCCGGCACATCCTTGTTCAGCGCCAGGTACAACTGGGCACTGTTGAACCGCAGCACAGTCTTGAGCCCGGTCACACCGACCTGGCGCGCCAGGTAACGTCCGGCCGGGTCGCCGGTGGCCCACAGGTCGATCTGGCCATCCACGAGCTTTTGCGCGTTGTCCTGGTCACGCAACACCACCACCGGGTTAAGGCCCTGCTTCTCCAGGGTCTCGGCGATGGCATCGCCTTTATAGGCGCCGATCCTGTAGCGGCGCGCGTGCTCCAGGTCGTCGAGCTGGATCTTGCTGTCGGCCTTGGCCAGCAGCACCCAGTCGTCCGGACCGATGGGGCCGACCCACTTGAACAGCGCTTCACGATCCGGCAGGCGCGCCATCACAAACACGCCATAGCCGGGTTTCTCCAGGGCGAGCTTGTAGATTCGCTCCCAGGGAAAACGCAGGGTGAGATTGTAGGAAATGCCGGCACGCTTGAAGGTTTCGCGCACGATGTCCACGGCGATGCCTTCGATGTTCTCGTCCCTGGCGAAGTTCTTGCCGTTCTTGGCCATGTTGTAGGGCGGGAAATTTTCCGTCAGCAACACCAGGGAGGCGTCGGACGGCTCTTCGGCGTGGGCCGCACTCACCATGAAGATGGAGGCGCTGGCGAGGGCAAGCAGCAGGGTCTTGAACATGAAGGCTACCGGAATCCATGGCAAGCGCAGAGAGTGCCGCGCGCCTGCCATGGTGTCCAGCAACGTTTAGCGAACCACGATACCGCGCGCCGCCATGTAGGCCTTGGCCTCGGGAACGGTGTATTCGCCAAAGTGAAAAATACTCGCCGCCAACACCGCGCTGGCATGGCCTTCGATGACGCCGTCGGCCAGGTGTTGCAGGTTACCGACGCCGCCGGAGGCGATCACCGGAATACCCAGCGCATCGCTGATGGCGCGGGTCACGCCCAGGTCGAAGCCGTTCTTCATGCCGTCCTGGTCCATGCTGGTCAGCAGGATTTCCCCGGCGCCCAGGCCTTCCATCTTCATCGCCCACTCCACCGCGTCCAGGCCGGTCGGCTTGCGACCGCCATGGGTGAAGATCTCCCAGCGCGGGGTTTCGCCCGGGCCGGAGACTTTCTTGGCGTCGATGGCGACCACGATGCATTGCGAGCCGAAGTGCTGCGCGGCTTCGCCGACGAACTCCGGGTTGAACACCGCAGCAGTGTTGATCGAGACCTTGTCCGCACCGGCATTGAGCAGGTTGCGGATGTCCTGCACGGTGCGCACGCCACCGCCCACGGTCAGCGGGATAAACACCTGGCTGGCCATGCGCTCGACGGTATGCAGCGTGGTGTCGCGGCCGTCGACGCTGGCGGTGATGTCGAGAAAGGTGATCTCGTCGGCACCCTGCTCATCGTAGCGACGGGCGATTTCCACCGGGTCGCCGGCGTCACGGATGTTCTCGAACTTGACGCCCTTGACCACGCGACCGTTGTCGACGTCCAGGCAAGGGATGATGCGTTTGGCCAGCGCCATGGTCAGTCCTCAGCCGTTGTAGGCATCGCAGTAAGCCTGGGCTTCGGCGACGTCCAGGGTACCTTCGTAGATCGCGCGGCCGGTGATGGCGCCGATGATGCCGGGGGCCTTGGCGTCCAGCAGCGACTTGATGTCGCCCAGGTTGTGAATGCCGCCGGAAGCGATCACCGGAATCTTCGTCGCCGCCGCCAGCGCCGCGGTGAACGGCACGTTGCAGCCCTGCATCATGCCGTCTTTGGCGATGTCGGTATAAACGATGGCGGACACGCCGTCGGCTTCGAACTGCCTGGCCAGGTCGATGACTTGCACGGTGCTGATTTCAGCCCAGCCGTCGGTGGCGACGAAACCATCTTTAGCGTCCAGGCCCACGATCACTTTGCCCGGGAACGCGCGGCAGGCTTCGGCGACGAAGGCCGGGTCTTTCACGGCCTTGGTGCCGATGATCACGTAGCTCACGCCAGCCTTGACGTAATGCTCGATGGTTTCCAGGGAGCGGATACCGCCGCCGATCTGGATCGGCAGGTTCGGGTAGCGCCTGGCGATCGCGGTGACCACCTCGCCGTTGACCGGCTGGCCTTCGAAGGCGCCGTTCAAGTCCACCAGATGCAGACGCCGGCAGCCCCCTTCCACCCATTTGGCAGCCATGCTCACCGGATCATCGGAGAACACGGTGGAATCTTCCATACGGCCTTGGCGCAGACGGACGCAGGCGCCGTCCTTGAGATCGATAGCGGGGATAATCAGCATCTGGCAAACCTTATTCGATATTCAGCAATGCTTGGGAAATCAGGGTTTCTCAAGCGACCACAGGTCGCTTTCGATGCTTTCGAACCTTTCTTTAAGGAGCGTCTGCGTATCGAAAATCGCCCTGTTGTAATAGTGCGGAGCCACTTCGGTGGTGAACAGCTCAAGAATCTCGGCGACCTCGAACGAGCCCAGCTTGAGCTCGAAGCGGTCTTCCATGAAGCGCTTGATCTTGAGGGTAGCCTCACTTTCCTGCTCCGGCGTGAGGGTCAAGATCGGCAGCTTCGGCTTCCTGGCCATTTACCAGCGCCCATCCCAGGCGGCGAAGTTCTGCAGCAATTGCAGGCCATGGGTATGGCTCTTCTCCGGGTGGAACTGCACGGCAAAACGCGAACCTTCGGCCAACGCTGCGGCGAAGTCGACGCCGTAGTGCCCACCACCCACCACCTGGCGCGGTTTACCGGCGGCGATGTAGTAGCTGTGCACGAAGTAGAAGCGCGCCATGTCCGGGATGTCGTGCCACAGCGGGTGATCCACCGCCTGGCTGACTTCGTTCCAGCCCATGTGCGGGACTTTCAGGTGGGCGCCGTCTTCGTGCAGGTCCTTGCCGAAGAACTTCACCTGGCCGGGGAACAGGCCGATGCAGTCGACGCCGTCGTTCTCTTCACTGCGATCGAGCAAGGCTTGCATGCCCACGCAGATGCCGAGGAACGGACGATCCTGGCTGACTTCGCGCACCAGGCTGTCAAAGCCCAGGCGACGGATCTCCGCCATGCAATCGCGGATCGCCCCCACACCGGGGAACACCACGCGGTCGGCTTCGCGAATCACGCTGGCATCGCTGGTGATCAGCACCTTGCCGGCCCCTACGTGTTCGAGGGCCTTGGCCACCGAATGCAGGTTGCCCATGCCGTAATCGATAACCGCGACCGTCTGCATTACAAGACGCCCTTGGTCGAGGGCATCTGCCCGGCCATGCGCTCATCCAGCTCCACGGCCATGCGCAGCGCGCGGCCGAAAGCCTTGAACACGGTTTCGATCTGGTGGTGGGTGTTGGTGCCGCGCAGGTTGTCGATGTGCAGGCTGACAAGTGCGTGGTTGACGAAGCCCTGGAAGAATTCCTGGAACAGGTCGACGTCGAAGCCGCCCACGGTGGCGCGGGTGTATGGCACGTGCATCTGCAGGCCTGGGCGGCCGGAGAAGTCGATGACCACACGCGACAGCGCTTCGTCCAGCGGGACATAGGCGTGACCGTAGCGACGGATGCCTTTTTTGTCGCCGATGGCCTTGGCAAACGCCTGGCCGAGGGTGATGCCTACGTCTTCCACCGTGTGGTGGTCGTCGATATGCAGGTCGCCCTTGCTGACGATATCCAGGTCGATCAGCCCGTGACGGGCGATCTGGTCCAGCATGTGCTCAAGAAAAGGTACACCGATATCAAATCGGGCCTTTCCGGTGCCATCCAGGTTGATCGAGGCTTTGATCTGGGTTTCCAGAGTGTCGCGCTCGACGGACGCCTTACGTTCGGCCATCACCAGCTCCGCAAAATCATTGGGCGAAAAAGGCAGCCATTATAGGGGCGCGGGCGCTAAACAGAAACATCGAAGGGGATAAGACTGACGAGTTGAGGCGGGGAATGTCGGGATAGACATGTATACACAAGCGGGCGCTCCAGGATGGTGCGCCCGCTTGTATTCAACTTAGTGGAACAGTACCGCCGTCTTCTGCAGGGTCACCCACACACCCCACGCCAACGGAATACCCACCACCAGCCAGGCCGCGATCGCCAACGGCACGGTGCCGGGCGCCGCTTTCCACTCCAGGGAAGTGCTGGCATCGGCACCCTTGTCATGGCCCAGCGCCTGCTCGGCGGCCAGTTCCGCGTCGGTCATGAAGTACTTGTCGGCCACCGGGCGGACCAGCATGTTGCAGATAAAGCCCAGCACCAGCAGGCCGGCGAGGATGTACAAGGTGATGTCATAGGCTGCAGCGCGTTCAACGCCGATGCTCAGTTGATACTCACGCAGGTAGTTCACCAGCACCGGGCCCAGCACGCCCGCCGCTGCCCAGGCGGTCAGCAGGCGACCGTGGATCGCGCCGACCATCTGGGTACCGAACAGGTCGGCCAGGTAGGCCGGGACGGTCGCAAAGCCACCGCCGTACATCGACAGGATGATGCAGAACGCCGCCACGAACAGCGCCACGTTGCCCAGGTGCCCCAGGTTCGGGATCAGCGCATACAGGGCAAAGCCCAGGGCGAAGAACACGAAGTAGGTGTTTTTACGCCCCAGGTAGTCGGAGAACGACGCCCAGAAGAACCGGCCACCGATGTTGAACAGGCTCAGCAGGCCGGTGAAGCCCGCAGCGATGGCGGCAATCGACGCCAATTGCCCGGCATCCAGTTGGCCAAACGGCACATCGACACCCAGCAGCTTGCCACCGAACACTTCCTGCAGCAGCGGCGAAGCCATGCCGAGGATACCGATACCGGCCGACACGTTCAGGCACAGCACCAGCCATACCAGGCGGAACTGCGGGGTTTTCCACGCCACATTCACGTGCACGTGACGGTGGGTGATCATCGCGTTACTGGCTTTTTTCGCCGGTGCGGTCCAGCCCTCAGGCTTCCAGCCAGTGGGTGGAACGCGGTAGGACAGCGCGCCGCCGATCATGAACACGAAGTAGATCGCAGCCATGACCAGGAAACTCTGCCATACGCCTACGCTGGTCGGCGAAGCAAAGTGCCCCATCAGCGCAGCAGCCAGCGGGGCGCCCACCATTGCGCCGCCGCCGAAGCCCATGATCGCCATGCCGGTGGCCATGCCGCGCTTGTCCGGGAACCACTTGATCAGGGTCGATACGGGCGAGATATAGCCCAGGCCCAGGCCGATACCGCCAATGACCCCGGAGCCGATCCACATCAGCCAGATCTGGTGGGTATAGATACCCAGCGCCGAGATCAGCAGGCCGCCGCACCAGCACAACGCCGACACAACACCGGCCTTGCGCGGCCCGGCATGTTCCAGCCAGCCACCCCAGATCGCTGCCGAGCAGCCCAGGAAGATGAAGAACAGGGTGTAGATCCAGCCCAGCATGGAGATGGGCCAGTCGCATTGGGATGAGAAGACCTGGGCGATAAAGCTCATGTCCGGTGCACAGGCGACAGGCTTGGTGATACCCAGCGCCTTGGACAACGGCAACCAGAACACCGAGAAGCCGTAGGCCATGCCGATGCACAGGTGGATGGCCAGGGCGGCCGGTGGAACCAGCCAGCGGTTGAAGCCGGGCTTGGCGATAATGCGCTCCTTGGACAGGAACGCAGGCTGTGGGGCGGTAGTGCCCGCCACAGTGCTGCTGCTCATTGATGTATCCCCCAGTTATTAGTATGCGTTCGTCAGGCGCTCTCTCCCTCGGCCTTGCACGCAAAGCGTGGCCGTTTTTGTAGAGTGAAGCTCCATTTTGGCGCGACGATAAGTCGCAGAAGGCGAACGAACGGCTGAAGATTAGCATTAGCGAGTGACAGAAAAACCAAAATGACATCATCTTTTTGCGATTTTTCGGTTTTATTGGCGTCAAAAACCCGTTTTCACCCCTATGGATACAATGTAACGATCGGTGACCTGACGCAGGCCGTCGGGCGTTATACTCTGCGGCTAAATTTTGAAATCGACATACAAGGACTCGCCCATGAAAGCGTTCGGCAAAATCCTGGGTCTGGTACTTCTCGGGCTGTTGCTGATCATTGTGGCTCTGGGCTTTGCCCTGACCCATCTCTTCGATCCCAACGACTATAAAGACGAGATTCGCCAGATTGCCCGCGACAAGGCCCACATCGAGCTGACGCTCAATGGCGATATCGGCTGGAGCCTGTTCCCCTGGCTCGGCCTTGAACTGCACGAAGCCAGCGTGGCGACCCTGACCACGCCGACCCAACCCTTCGCCGACCTGCAAATGCTTGGCCTGTCGGTGCGCGTCCTGCCGCTGCTGCGTCGCGAGGTGCAGATGAGCGATGTGCGGGTCGAAGGCCTGAACCTGCGCCTCAACCGCGACAAGCAGGGCCATGGCAACTGGGAAGACATCGGCAAGAACGCGCCGGTGGCAACTGCCGGAACCCCCGCGCCAGCGCAAGCGCCTGCCGAGCCCGAAGCAGAAAAACCGTCCAAGCCGATCCGCCTGGATATCGACAGCCTGACGGTCAACAACGCCCGCGTCGAATACAACGATGAACAGACCGGCAAGCAATTCAGCGCCGAAAGTATCCAGCTGAGCACCGGCGCCGTGCACGAAGGTGCGAGTATCCCGGTGAAACTCACCGCCTTCTTCGGCAGCAATCAGCCGGTGATGCGCGTCAAGACCGAGCTCAACGGCAACCTGCGTATCGAACGCGCGCTCAAGCGCTACCAGTTCGAAGACATGAAAGTCACCGGCGAAGCCACTGGCGAGCCGCTGCAAGGCAAGACCGTGACCTTCTCCACCCAGGGCCAGCTACTGGTGGACCAGGCGGCCAATATCGCCGAATGGACCAACCTGAAGCTCGCGGCCAACCAGTTGCGCGCCCTGGGCGAGCTGAAGGTCAACGACCTGGACAAGACCCCGCAGCTCAGCGGCGCGCTGTCCATCGCCCAGTTTGACCTGGCCAAGTTCCTCGACAGCGTCGGCAACCCGCTGCCGCCCATGGCCGAGGGCAGCCTGAGCAAGGTCGAGCTGGTCAGCCGCCTCAAGGGCACGCCGACCAGCCTGGCGCTGGAAGACCTGAACCTGAAACTCGATGGCAGCACCTTTACCGGTCGTATCGCCGTGGACGACTTTGCCAAGCAGGCGCTGCGCGTGCAGCTCAAGGGCGATACCTTCAACGCCGACAACTACCTGCCGGCCAAGTCCGAATCCGCCAAGGGCGCGACCGCCGCCCGCCAGGCCGAAGTGCAGAACAGCGAAGCCGGCGCCATGGCGGCCGGGGGCACCACGCCACTGCCGGAAGCACCGACCAAAGGCGCCTGGAGCACGGACAAACTGCTGCCATTGGCCCACCTGCGCAAGCTGGATGTGAATGCCGACCTCGCCTTCGGCCAACTGACCCTGAGTAAATTGCCGATCCAGAATGCCGTGCTGAAAGCGTCCGGCGTCGACGGCCAACTCAAGCTCGACACTCTGAGCGGCGGGCTCTACAACGGCACCTTCCAGGCCAATGGCAGCCTGGACGTGCGCCAGGACATTCCGCTGCTGGCCCTGCAAAGCCGGATCAGGCAGGTGCCGGTCGAACGCATCCTGCAGGCCCAGGGGCAAACGCCGCCGGTGAAAGGCCAGGTCACCCTCGACAGCAACCTCAGCGGCCGCGGCAACAGCCAGAAAGCCCTGATCGACAGCCTCAACGGTACCGCCAGCTTTGTGATCAACAACGGCGTGCTGCTCAACGCCAACCTCGAGCAGCAACTGTGCACCGGTATCGCCCTGCTCAACCGCAAGACCTTGAGCGGCGAACAACGCGGCAAGGACACACCGTTCCAGGAGTTGAAGGGCAACCTGACCTTCCGTAACGGCGTCGCCAACAACCCCGACCTGAAAGTGCGCATCCCCGGGCTGGCGGTCAATGGCAACGGTGACGTCGACCTGCGCGTACTGGGCATGGATTACCGCGTCGGCATCATCGTCGAAGGCGACCAGCGCGAAGTACCGGACCCGGCCTGCGAAGTCGGCGCCAACTTCCAGGGCATCGAAGTGCCGCTGCGCTGCCGTGGCCCGCTGGAGCTCGGCGCCAAGGCCTGCCGCCTGGACAAGGACGGCCTGAGCCAGGTCGCGATCAAGGCGGCCGGCAACAAGCTCAGCGAGAAGCTGGAAGAGAAGCTCGACAAGGTCAATCCGCAGCTCAAAGATGCTTTGAAAGGCCTGTTCAAACGATGAAAAACGAGCAGTTTTCAACGGCGGTGCTGGACTGGTACGACCGCCACGGCCGCCATGACCTGCCCTGGCAGCAGGGCATCACGCCTTACCGGGTGTGGGTTTCGGAGATAATGCTGCAGCAGACCCAGGTCAGCACGGTGCTCAATTACTTCGACCGCTTCATGGCCTCCCTGCCAACGGTCGAAGCCCTGGCCGCCGCGCCGGAGGACGAAGTGCTGCACCTGTGGACCGGCCTGGGTTATTACACTCGGGCGCGCAACCTGCAAAAGACCGCGAAAATCATCGTGGCCGAGTACGGCGGCGAGTTTCCCAGGGATGTGGAAAAACTCACCGAGTTGCCCGGCATCGGCCTGTCCACCGCCGGCGCGATTGCCAGCCTGAGCATGGGCCTGCGCGCGCCGATCCTCGACGGCAACGTCAAACGCGTGCTGGCGCGCTTCACCGCACAAGAGGGCTACCCCGGCGAACCCAAGGTGGCCAAGCAGCTGTGGGCCACCGCGGAGCGCTTCACACCCCATGACCGTGTCAACGCCTACACCCAGGCGATGATGGACATGGGCGCCACCCTCTGCACCCGCAGCAAGCCCAGTTGCCTGCTGTGCCCGCTGGAAAAAGGCTGCGAAGCCCACCTGCTCGGCCTGGAGACACGCTACCCGATCCCCAAGCCGCGCAAGAGCATCCCGCAGAAGCGCACGCTGATGCCGATGCTGGCCAATGCCGAAGGCGCTATCCTGCTTTACCGTCGCCCTTCCACCGGCCTGTGGGGCGGCTTGTGGAGCCTGCCCGAACTGGACGACCTGCAAGACCTCGAACACCTGGCCAACCAGCACGCACTCGAACTGGGCAAGCATCAGGCACTGCCGGGGCTGATCCACACCTTCAGCCACTTCCAGCTGGCCATCGAACCCTGGCTGGTCCAGGTCGAGGAATCCGCCCATCACGTGGCCGAGGCCGACTGGCTCTGGTATAACCTCGCCACCCCGCCGCGCCTGGGCCTTGCCGCCCCGGTAAAGAAACTGCTGAAACGCGCGGCCGATGTATTGAACGCAGGAGAGTCGTCATGACCCGCACCGTAATGTGCCGCAAGTACAACGAAGAATTGCCAGGCCTGGAACGCCCTCCGTACCCAGGTGCGAAGGGCCAGGACATTTTCGATCATATCTCCGCCCAGGCATGGGGCGACTGGCTGAAACACCAGACGCTGCTGATCAATGAAAAACGCCTGAACATGATGAACGCCGAAGACCGTAAATACCTGTCAGGCGAAATGGACAAGTTCTTTTCCGGCGAGGATTACGCCAAGGCTGACGGCTACGTGCCGCCTGCTCAATAATTGATCAAAAATCGGGGTCGGCACGTAAGCGACGGTAATAATTAAATTTTTTTTGAAAACTTGCTTGACGACCCCCTGAAAAACCCGTTTAATGCGCCCCGTTGCCCAGATAGCTCAGTCGGTAGAGCAGGGGATTGAAAATCCCCGTGTCGGCGGTTCGATTCCGTCTCTGGGCACCACTAATTAGTTTCAGGTGGTGCAAAAACCACCCGAAAGCCCACAAGAAGCCCGCCCAGTGCGGGCTTTTTGTTGTCCGGGATTTATAGATGCCGCCTGGGGCGATCGAGCATCGTCCCAGGGGATTTCAGTTAGCTGCGATCCGACATCAATGTGAACACTGCCACCCGCTCCTGATCGGATATCTCAAAACCGCGCTCTTCCACCCGATCCAGCCAGCCCTGGGCTGACAGCTGCTCGCCAAAGCGTACCAGGCGCCCGTAACGCTCGAAGACCGCCCTCAACACATTGATCATCGCCGGATAGCTGCAACCGCCATCAAAGCCAATGCTCAGCCTTCCGATTCGCGAGCGCTCAATTACGTAGCCACTGACGGGCCGCTTAAAGTCCTTTTTCGTCATATCCCTGTGCTTCCAATACGGCAAGTTCAAAAAACGGCACAGCCAATTTGACCGACCGGTCACTCGATCGGCAAACATACAGCAAGGTGCCAGGTCACTTCAGCAAAAACACCACCAGCGGGTTGTCGTTCAATCGCCCCTCTAGGCTCGGCTGCAGGCGATCCAGGGGCGTTCCCGGCAACAGCGCCGTTTCCTTGCGTGCCACGATCACCCAGGCAGGACGGGGCAAAGCATCCAGCCGTCCAACCTCGTTACCCGCGATAAACACGGGCTGCTCGTCGTGGTCCAGGTTCATCATGTAGCGCACGGCCCAGGTATCACGCCCCAGATTGAGAAACACCAAGGTACCCGGCTGCTTCACGCGAAGCGCCTCCACCTGCCCCACGAATCTCCGGGTATCGAACTGCAAATCCTTGGCCGGCTCCACGACAGCCACCAACACCAGCCATTGCGCCGCCAATGCAACGAGGCTGAGCCACACCAGTCGCTGCGGCCGTCGCCAGACACCCAGCGCCGCCACTTGCAGCACCAACAGGACAGCAATCAGTAGCGGCAACGAAACGTTAGGCCAGTAACCGTGCTTCTGCCACCCATGCCGACAGACAAACACGGCAACCACGCACAGCGCCGGCAGCGCCGCGACAAGCCACTCATAGCCCCTGCGCACGCCCGAGAGCCAGCCTTGCGCCTGAAGCAGCCCATAGGCCGCGACAGCCGCAAACATCGGCACCATGGGCAGGATGTAATAGGCACGCTTGAAATGCGGCACCGACAAGCCAAGCAGGATCATCAACCCACAGGCACCGAGCCGCACCACCAATTGCACCGGATCATCAAACCGCTGCGCCCAACGATGACGCAGCGCAACCAATGTGACCAACGCCAGCGGCACCACGGGGAAGTAACGGTACAGGCTCAGCTGGAAGTAGAAATAGAACGGCTCGCCGCTTTCATCAAGGCGCCCGCCCACTTGCATCTTGAACACTTCATCGGCAAACCCATCGCCGCCGCTGATGCGCGCCAGCTTCACCAACAGCCACCAACAGGCCGCCAGCAACACCAGGCCGACGATGCCGTGGATCAACACCTGCCTGACCCGTCGTCCAGGACTGCCCAGCGCCCAATACACGCACACCACGCCGCAGACTTCGATCAAGCCCAGCGGGCCGCGTATCGCGAAACCCAGGATGAACAGCGGGAACACCGCAAGTTGCCTGAGCCGTGAGCCCAGGCGCTCACCACTGTGCAGCAGGTAGAAACTGCCGACACACAGCAACGCCACCATCTGGTCCAGGCATACCGAGCGGGACTTCTCGAGCAATTGGGTGGTGAGCAACGTCAGCAGCACCGTGAGCAACGCCCACGGGCGACTCGCCGGGACCAGCAAGCGATAGATCAAGGCTACGACCCCGGCGGATGCAAGGGCAGTGGGCAGCACATTGGCCAAGTGGTTGGGCGCACCGAACAGCCGGGCAAATACGTAACTGAAGAAGGTCGCGGTACCAGGGTAGTCCGCATAAGGCTGCCCATAGGTGGTGGGGAAAAGACTCGCGCCATGGCGAAACATTTCCTGCAGGAACAGCGCCCAGCGCCCGTCAAAGCCCTGGGGTTGCTGGTCCCAGATACCCAGCGTGAACAGCAACAGCGCGAACAGGAAAATGCCCAGGGACTCCAGGCGGAAACGGTTGCAGTGATCCATGGGTTGGCCTGTCAGGTAGGGAACGCCGACCTAGGGTGCCGAACGTATCCCTAATAGCACCTGAACAAACCTGAACATTCACGTTTCACCGACCTGCAGGCCACACCAGCCTCGGGATCAGGCGCACGTAGATCAACTCGCCCACCAACTCGACCAGGGTTTGCAGGATCACCGCCGTCGCCGCCACGCCGCGCACGCCTTCTGGCAACGCCAGGGCCAGCGGCAACACCACCAATGAGTTACGCGTCGATGCGCTGAACGTCACCGCCCGTGCCGTCGCCGCCGGCAGCGCGAACAGCCTCGCAGCCAACGCCCCGATCACCGGCGCCAGCAACAGGAACGCCACGTACACCGGGATCACCGGCAGCAACAGGTTAATGTCACGCACCACCGAAGTGATTTGCGAACCGATCACCACCACCAACACCAGCGCCATCGCCGGCACCGGCAACCACGCCCAGGCGTCGCTCCACGCACTGACGCCCGATGAGCGCCGCGCCAGGAATGTGGTGATCACCGCCAGCCCCATGGGCAGCACGATCAACAACAGGAACGCCTCGATAAACGGCCCCGCCTGCACCACCACCCCGGACTGCGCCCCCAGCATCAACCCCAGGTACACCGGCAACAGCAGCAACTGCAGCAACAACAGCACCGGCGTCGCCGCCAGCATCAAGCGCGAGTCGCCTTTACCGATATGGGTAAACACCACCACATAGTCGACACACGGCGTCAGCAACACCAGCAATGCGCCCACCAGCAAGGCAGGGCGCTCCACCAGGCCACGGGTCAAGGCCCAGACCAGCAACGGCACGAGGATGAAATTGGCCAGCAGCAGCGCCGACAGAAAGCGCTTGTGGCCCAAGCCCTGGCGCAGGTCCAGAAAAGGAATTTGCAGGAACATCGCATACATCAACACCGCGATGGCGGGCGTGGCCAGCGCGCCAAGGCTCTGGGCCAACGAAGGCGCGAACACACCGAAAGCGGCAGCCAGGAGGACAGCGGCGAAGTAGACGGGGATCTGGTGGTGTTCGAGGGTGTCGCGGGTCATGAAAACGCTCTGGTGGATCGCAGAGGTGCAAGCCTATGCGTCTACTGGCGCGAGGTCGAGTGCAGCGGGCCGGTCGCCTCTGAAGGATATTCTTGGCGTGTATGCAATACGGTCAGGATCTCGACCTGTTCCATAACGCGATAGACGACCAGATAGTTTGGATGAACAACCATTTCACGAGTGCCGGACAAGCGCCCTTGCCTGAATCCGTATGGCATTGACGACAAACCCTCAGCGGCCTCCACAATCGTACGGTGCAACGAAGCGGCGGAAGCGGCATTGTACTGCTCGATGTAATCAATAATTTCGGTCAAGGCGACGATAGCCTCAGGTCGCCATTTAACGAGCAGCACGACGAGCCTTGCGCCTCTCTTCCAGCATCCTCTCGACTTCGGCCATTGCCTCATCATGTGGAATGCTTGGGCGAGGATCATCAATGGAAGCCTGTACCTTGGCACGAAACCAACGGTCGTAGCTGGCAGCCTGCTCTTCAGTTTCAAACTCTGAAACGATGGGAGAACGTGGGATGCTCATGGAGACCTCCGGAATAGGTGCCTGCCAGTCTAATCTGTCCATGGTTTGCTGTCGTTTCTCTCGGATGTATGGCTTTCGCCGGGGCTCTGCACGCTTTGCGAGCGCCGAAGGTTAATGACCCAATCAAAGGGCAGACAAGTGCTGGCAAACTGGCTAACTGTTACTAAAAAATAATAATCCAGGCAGGGGCTTCGAAACGATGAATTTGAATGACGCCTCTTCAGTAGTAAAAATTGCAACTACACCCAGAAATAGCCAAAGCGAATCCTTCAAGGAATCCGCCGCAGACGGCCATCCCCTCGGCGGCTTCACCTGGCGCCACCCGCGCACCGACCGCGAACGCCCGGTCGTCATCATCAACGCCGCCACCTCCGTGCGTTGCCGCCACTACTCACGTTTCGCCGACTACCTGTTCGCCAACGGCTTTGACGTGATCACCTACGACTATCGCGGCATCGGCGAGTCCCGCAGCGGTTCGTTGCGTGGGTTCAAGGCGTCGTGGTCGGATTGGGGTACGCTGGATTTCGAAGCGATCCTGCTGCGGGCACAGCGGGAGTTTCCAGGCCAGCCGATTGATGTGGTCGGCCACAGTTTTGGTGGCTGTGCGGCAGGGCTGGGCGCATCCGGCGCGGTGATCCGGCGAATCGTGACCGTGGGCGCGCAGTTCGCCTACTGGCGCGATTACGCCGCCGCCGGGCGCTGGGAGATGTTTGCCAAATGGCATGTGGTCATGCCGGTGGTCACGGCATTCTGCGGGTATTTCCCCGGCAAGCGCCTGGGTTGGCTGGAGGATACGCCGGCAGGCGTGGTGCGCGACTGGAGCACGCCAACGCCCAGGTATGAGACGCGGCCCAGCGGGCGGGCCCTGGCGGACTTGCCATTCAGTCGCGTAAAGGCGCAGGTGCTGGCGATCAGCATCACCGATGACCCCTTCGGCACTGTGGCGGCGATTGAGCGGTTGCTGGGTTACTTCGACGGCAGCGAGCGCACCCATCTGCGCATCGCCCCGGAAGACATCGGCGAAAAACAGGTCGGACATTTCGCGTTCTTTCGCAGGGAGTATCAGGATCGATTGTGGCCGATTGCACTGGCCTGGCTGCAACACGGTCAATTAACGGCGGATACCCTTGGGATTTCCCTCAACCTGCGCTTCAATACCCCACCCAGATCCTGACCCAAGGACGTGAGCCCATGGCCTCGCCGAACAAGCAGCAAAAACGTGCCCACCGGGCCAAGGCCAAGGCCAAGCAGAACCGCACCCAGCGCGCCGTCGCGAGCAAGCCGGATGCGTTTGCCGGCGATGACGACCGCATTGACCTTGAGTCAGTGGATTTGACCGAGCTGTTCGTGGAGATGCGCACCGCCGGCGAGACCAGCCAGCAGGCCCTCTGCGCGGTATTCCTGGCCCACCCGCTGCTCGCCCTGGTGCTGGAGCAGGAAGGCGAAGAAGAAGCCACCGACTTTATCCTGGCGGCACTGATCGAGTATCGGCAGTGGGCCACCGACAGCGACGATGAAGCCGCCGCACTGGCGTGGATCGAATCGCCGCAGTTCCAGGCGGATTACGTCGCCGCATCCGAGGCCCTCACCAACTAAAACCAAATGTGGGAGGGGGCATGCCCCCTCCCACATTTGAACTGCGGCGCAATCAAGCACCGCATTCCATCACATCAATTCAGCACCGCAGCGCCCACTCTCTGCGCCTTGCGACGGCTGGACACAATCAACCCCGCCGCCACTACCAGCAAGCTCAAGACCCCAGTCGCGATGATCTCGACCCGATGCGCTTCCTGGAACAGCATGATGGTCAATGTGCCGACGATGAATACCATCACCGCGTAAGTCAGGCCTGGGAACAGCCACATCTTGAAGACAATTTTCTCGCCCGCCGCCATGCGCTTCTGGCGCATGCGCAGTTGCGACACCGCAATCACCAGGTACACCAGCAGCGCGATGGCGCCGGAGCTGGCCAGCAGGAATTCGAACACCGCTGCCGGCGCCACGTAGTTGGCAAATACCGCCAGGAACGCCGCGCCGGTGGACAGCAATACCGCCCAGTAAGGCGTGCCGCTCTTGTTGGTGCGCTTGGCCACGGCCGGTGCATCGCCGCGACGGCCCAGGGAGAACAGCATGCGCGAAGCGGTGTACAGCGCCGAGTTCAGGCAGCTGGTCACGGCAACCAGGACCACCAGGTCGACGATCAGCTTGGCGTTCGGGATACCCATGCGTTCCAGCACGGTCTGGTAGGAACCTACCGCCGCCAGGGTCGGATCATTCCAAGGCACCAGGGACACGACGATGAAGATCGACAACAGGTAGAACAAGCCAATCCGCCAGATCACCGAGTTGGTGGCCTTGGTGATTTGCTGGCCTGGGTTCTTCGATTCAGCGGCGGCGATGGTGACGATCTCGGTGCCCATGAAGGAGAACATGGTGGTCAGGATCGCGGCCAATACCGCGCCCATGCCGTTGGGCATAAAGCCTTGGGTGTCAAAGAGGTGGGAAACGCCGCTGACCTGGCTGGTCGGCAGGAAGCCGAAAATTGCCGCCAGGCCGAGGATCACAAAGCCCACGATCGCCACGACCTTGATCAACGCGAACCAGAACTCAAACTCACCGTAGTTCTTCACGCTGAACAGGTTGGTCGCCGTCAGCAGCAACGTGATGACCAGCGTGAAGGCCCAGATGGCCACATCCGGGAACCAGGCGTGGAGAATGGTCGCGGCGGCGTTGGCTTCCAATGGAATCACCAGCACCCAGAACCACCAGTACAGCCAGCCGATGGTAAAGCCGGCCCAGTGACCGATCGCACGGTCGGCGTAGGTGGAGAACGAACCGGTGTCCGGCGACGCCACGGCCATTTCGGCCAGCATGCGCATCACCAAGACCACCAGCGTACCCGCTGCGGCATACGCCAGCAGGACCGCAGGGCCGGCGGCAGCAATCGCGTGGCCGGAGCCGACAAACAAACCGGCACCAATGACGCCGGCAATCGACAGCATGGTGACGTGACGCGGTTTGAGCCCCTGTTCGAGGTCATTGGAGCTTTGCGTACTACTCATTGACACACCTTTGCGAGGAATTGCGAAAACGGTCCGCCCGGCCTGGGCTCTTCCTCGTGAAAAGAAACCAACAGGGCGTTCTTTATTTTTTACGCAAGATTTGCGCCAAAATGTTACAAAACCGCGATTGACGCGGCCTGCAGGACGATTCACCAGTCATCGCAAGTCATTGAGAACAATGGCATTCCGCTATAGCGTTACCGTGCGACTCACTTTCAAGACGAACAAGTGCACCAAAACCACACACGAAAAGTACGCAGCGCGCCATAAAAGGGCCGATAGCTACCGTTTGCCCGTTTAACCCTTCCAACACCCGGCCAAAGCTGGCACCATCGCGCCCTTTTTCACGCGAAGCCTGCGGATTCACGGGTTAAAACGGTTGTTCGGTTGTTGATGGCGCGACACCCTGCTGTGCCGATGCGACACCCTGCCGCACACCGCCCGTTTACCGCCCGCCGCGCTGTTGGCCGCCATCAGGACGCTATGCTAGCTTGGCGCCTCGCCAGGAAGGCGGCCCAACAGCGAAGATCGCAATGAACACAATGAGGACCCCACATGGCCGAGGCCACGCCCGCGCTTGAAATCCGCAACTTGCATAAACGCTATGGTGAGCTGGAGGTACTCAAAGGTATCTCGCTGACCGCTCGCGACGGCGATGTGATCTCGATCCTGGGTTCCTCCGGTTCCGGCAAGTCCACGTTCCTGCGCTGCATCAACCTGCTGGAAAACCCGCACCAGGGCCAGATCCTCGTGGCCGGCGAAGAACTCAAGCTCAAGGCCGCGAAAAACGGCGAGCTGCAGGCCGCCGACGGCAAGCAGATCAACCGCCTGCGCAGCGAAATCGGTTTTGTGTTTCAAAACTTTAACCTGTGGCCGCACATGAGCATCCTCGACAACATCATCGAGGCCCCTCGCCGTGTGCTCGGCCAGAGCAAGGCCGAGGCCATAGAAGTGGCCGAAGCCCTGCTGGACAAGGTCGGTATCGCCGACAAGCGCCATGCCTACCCCGCGCAATTGTCCGGCGGCCAGCAACAACGGGCCGCCATCGCGCGCACCCTGGCGATGCAGCCCAAGGTCATCCTGTTCGACGAACCCACTTCAGCCCTTGACCCGGAAATGGTCCAGGAAGTACTTAATGTGATCCGCGCGCTGGCCGAAGAAGGCCGCACCATGCTGCTGGTCACTCACGAAATGGGCTTCGCCCGTCAGGTGTCCAGTGAAGTGGTGTTCCTCCACCAGGGCCTGATCGAAGAGCAAGGATCGCCACAGCAGGTGTTTGAAAACCCGCTTTCGGCGCGCTGCAAACAATTCATGTCCAGCAACCGCTAACGGAGCAACATGCATGCAGAACTATAAAAAATTCCTTCTGGCCGCGGCCGTCTCGATGGCGTTCAGCGCCACGGCCATGGCAGAAACCTTGACCATGGGGATCGAAGCGGCCTACCCGCCGTTCAACAATAAAGACGCCAGCGGCCAAGTGGTCGGCTTCGACAAAGACATCGGCGACGCCCTGTGCGCCAAGATGAAAGTCGAGAAGTGCGACGTGTACGTGTCCGACTGGGACGGCATCATCCCGGCCCTGAATGCCAAGAAATTCGACTTCCTGGTGTCCTCGCTGTCGATCACCGACGAGCGCAAGCAAGCCGTCGACTTCACCGACCCGTACTACTCCAACAAGCTGCAGTTCATCGCGCCCAAGGCCACCGCAGACTTCAAGACCGACGCCGCCTACCTGAAGGGCAAGGTCATCGGCGCCCAACGCGCGACGCTGGCCGGTACCTACCTGGAAGACGAGCTGCCTGACACCGAAGCCAAGCTCTACGACACCCAGGAAAACGCCTACCTTGACCTGACGTCCGGCCGCCTCGACGGGATCCTCGCCGACAAGTACGTGCAGTACGAATGGCTCAAGAGCAAAGACGGTTCGGCCTACGAGTTCAAGGGCGACCCGGTTGTCGAGAGCGACAAGATCGGTATCGCCGTACGCAAGGGCGACCCGCTGCGCGAGCGCCTGAACAAAGCCCTGGCAGAGATCAAGGCAGACGGCACCTACAAGAAGATCAACGACAAGTACTTCCCGTTCAGCATCGAATGACCTGAACGGCCTGCCCGGCGCGCTCACTTGAGCGCGCCGGCTTTCAGCAATGCCTGCCGCGATATGAAGACACCATGAATTTCGATCTCTACGGATTCGGCCCGGCGCTCGCTGCCGGCGCGCTGATGACCGTCAAACTGGCCCTCACGGCGTTATGCCTGGGGCTGGTACTCGGCCTCGCCGGTGCCCTGGCCAAGACTTCCCCGTACAAGCCGTTGCAATGGCTGGGCGGTACTTACTCGACAATCGTTCGCGGTGTGCCGGAGCTGCTGTGGGTGCTGCTGATTTACTTCGGCACGATCAACGCCATGCGCTCACTGGGTGAGCTGCTCGACATTCCCGACCTGTCCCTCAGCGCCTTTGCCGCAGGCGTGATCGCCCTGGGCCTGTGTTTCGGCGCCTACGCCACGGAAGTGCTGCGTGGAGCGATCATCTCCATTCCCAAGGGCCACCGCGAAGCGGGTGTGGCGCTGGGCCTGTCGAAGTTTCGTATCTTTACCCGGTTGATCATGCCGCAGATGTGGCGCATCGCCCTGCCGGGCCTGGGCAATCTGTTCCTGATCCTGATGAAAGATACCGCGCTGGTCACGGTCATCGGCCTCGAAGAAATCATGCGCCATGCGCAGATCGCCGTGACCGTCACCAAACAGCCTTTCACCTTCTATATGGTCGCCGCGTTCATCTACCTGGGCCTGACGTCGCTGTCGATGGTGGCCATGCACTTCCTGGAACAACGCGCCGCCCGCGGCTTCGTGAGGACGACGTAATGGAATGGGAAGTCATCATCAAGTGGCTGCCGAAGTTTATCCAGGGCGCCATCCTGACCCTGGAGCTGGTGAGCATCGCAGTGATCCTCGGCCTGATCCTGGCCATCCCCCTGGGTATCGCGCGCTCGTCCAGGCACCTGTCTGTGCGCGCCCTGCCCTACGCCTACATCTTTTTCTTTCGCGGCACGCCGCTGCTGGTGCAGTTGTTCCTGGTCTATTACGGCCTGGCCCAATTCGACAGCATCCGCTCAAGCTTCATGTGGAAGTACCTGCGCGACCCGTTCTGGTGTGCCACCGCCACCATGACGCTGCACACCGCCGCTTACATCGCCGAGATCCTGCGGGGTGCCATCCAGGCCATTCCGCCTGGGGAAATCGAAGCCGCCCGTGCGCTGGGCATGTCCAGGCCCAAGACGCTGTTCTACATCGTCCTGCCCCGGGCCGCGCGCATCGGATTGCCGGCGTACAGCAACGAAGTGATCCTGATGCTCAAGGCCAGCTCGCTGGCGAGCACCGTGACCCTGCTGGAACTGACCGGCATGGCCAGGACGATCATCGCGCGCAACTACCTGACGGTGGAGATGTTCTTCACCGCCGGCGTGTTCTACCTGCTGATCTCCTTCCTGCTGGTACGCGGCTTCAGGCTGCTGGAACGCTGGCTGCGCGTCGATGCCTGCCAGGGACGTTGAAGCCCGCTTCAAGGCGCTGGATGCGTTTCTGATCGAGCACCAAGGGCTGTGGCGACCACGGCCCTTTGTTCATCGGCAGCTGCCTTGGGAAACCGAGCATCCGCAACTGGCCCGATGGCTGCGCCAACGCTCGTTGTCCGACGCGGAAACCAGTCATAACCATCCCCACACCCTACCCGCGCCGGCGCCTTTTCCCTCACTGGCCCGCGAAGCATTGCGCCTCAGTGCTGTGGATAAGTTACCGACGCAGCCCCTGCAACCCGCGGCGCGCCGCCTGAATGTCGACGTACCCGGGCGCAAGTGGCAGCAAATCGAAGCCTTCGGCGCCGCGCTGCAGTTTGCGCAAACACCCCGGCATTGGCTGGACTGGTGCGCCGGCAAGGGCCACCTCGGCCGCCGCCTGCTGCACACCGGCCAGCAACTGACCTGCCTGGAATACGACCCGGCGCTGATCGCGGCAGGCCAGGCCTTGAGCGACCACCACGGCCTGCCCGTCACCCATCGCCTGCAAGATGTCATGGCAGACGTGGCCCTTGACCCCGAGCACACCCCCGTCGCCCTGCATGCCTGCGGCGACCTGCATGTGCGCCTGCTGCAACTGGCCAGTGCCGCCGGCTGCAAGCAACTGGCCGTAGCGCCGTGCTGCTACAACCGCATCCACGCGAGCGCCTACCAACCGCTGTCCGAAGCGGGCCGTGCTTCCACCTTGCAGCTGTCGGTCGACGACCTTGGCCTGCCCCTCAGCGAAACCGTCACGGCCGGCAAACGCGTGCGGCTGCAGCGGGACACCTCAATGGCCCGCCGTCTGGGTTTCGATCAGTTACAACGCCAGTTACGCCACTGCGATGAGTACCTGCCCACACCGTCCCTGCCCGCCGGTTGGCTGGACAAACCCTTCGCCGACTACTGCCAGGCGTTGGCCAGCCTCAAAGGGTTATCCACAGGTGAACAGGATTGGGCGGCGCTGGAGGCGCACGGCTGGCGACGTTTGGCCGAGGTCAGGAACCTGGAGTTGCTGCGTGGGCTGTTTCGGCGCCCACTTGAGCTGTGGCTGGTCCTGGATCGGGCACTGTTTCTGGCCGAACGTGGCTACAGGGTCGAGGTGGGCAGCTTCTGCGAAACCGCACTGACACCACGCAACTTGATGGTGCTTGCCGAGCGCGATTAAGGGGCAGAATTGTCGCACCCCAGCCTGTGGATAACTCTGTTGATGGAATCGTTACAAGGCCTGTGGTCATCTGCGCTACAGGCAAAAAGCCACGTTGTTCATTTTTTGTTCACAGAATAAAACACACGTAAAACAGTCAGTTGCGGGGTGATGAGAATGGCTCCACAACCTGATCATTTCGCGACAGCCCAAACAACCAATTGTGCATAAGCATCTGGCGTCAAGGACATAAACCGGCATTTACAGTTGCTTTTTGCGGGCAATCAGCAGGCGGCAAAGCTCATTGATATCGTCACCGGCCAGGCTCAACGCCTGGCTGTCCAGCGGGTCGGCACCGAACGCCAGGGCTTCGCTGATCCCTACGTCGTGATGCACCTCAAACGGCTCTTTCGTCCCCAGGCGCTGCCGGAATGCCTCAACCATATCCAAGCTGAAGGCGCTGTCCTCATCCAACTGGTTAAGCACGTAGTGAACGTGCGGCGCCCGGTCGCGCCCAAGGTGCGGCGCCAGCAGCCCATCGAGTTGGTCCAGGGTTCCCAGGGACGCCGCGTCGGCCTGGGCGATCACCAGCACCACATCCGCCACGCTCACGGCTTGGTGGAAATAGACGCTGTTACCGGCGGGGGTATCGAGGATCACCGTGTGGCGGGCGTCCAGGCCCAAGGCGTGCAGCCGCTGCGCCAGCCAGTACGGTTCATGTTTCAGCCAGCGCTGCAGGGTGTCCTGCTGCTGGATATCGGTGTCGCCAAAGGTAATGACGCGGCTGCCGACAAAACCAGGCTGCTGGATGTGTTTCCAATGCGCATTCTGCAGGCTGGCGAGGCCGATGCCCGGTGAGGTCGGAGCGACACCGAAGTGACGGCGCAAGGCGTTTTGCGGGTCCAGGTCCACCGCCACCACCGATTCGCCCAGGCGCTGCAAACCACTGCTCAACAGGGTGGCCAGGGTGCTGCGCCCCACGCCTCCGTTGACCGACACCAGCGCCACCACGCAAGGGCGCCGCTCGGCCTTCTCCATCAGCGCGGACTGTACAGTGGAATCCTGAGGGGGAAAGGGGGTGCCATCCTCCACGGGAATGCTGCCAAAAAAGTGCAGTCGCGAATTCAGGCCACGGGGGTCACGGCTGACATCTTTGCCAAGCAGAGCAAGAAGACCGTCGGTAAAGCTCATAGCGCACCCTCCTCACGGCGAAGCTTAAAGACGTGAAAAGGTCAGCTGATACGACTGCTTACCGCAGGTCTTCTTATGGTCGCCCTTGTACAGGCAGTCTGCTTCAAGCGCACAAAAGTGTCATTATTTTGATGGATAAGCCGTCTATTTTTTAGATAAACGGCAAGGCGTCAAATTACCGACCAATACTGATCGTGTCGTAGGGAGTCTGCAGATCCCGCTCTGGAATTTCCCAAATCAACAACTTCGGCGGGGTTTGCTTGAACGCCGGGCTGTCGAAGTACGCCTTGGCTGCGCCGGAGAACTCGCCGCCGTCCTTGCTGAAATTGCCCACGGGAGCGTTCAGGGCTTTCTGCAGGAAGCCGACAAAGTTGGAATTGCGCGAGAACGAAGTCCCGATCAGTGCCACATTGGGCAACCCGGCGTCGCCGAACAGGTCATCAGTGTTGCTGGTGGCGCCACCCGCTTCGTGGGCGGAGCTGGCCGCGACCGATTCCCCCGGGGGCTGCAACTTCGGCGGTAACCAGTCGAGACCGGCCAGGCGCACCAGATCACCGGGGCGCACGGCAAGCGGTGCCTGGGTGATCTCAAAGGTTTGCTCGGGCGTAGCCTTGATCTCACGTTGCTGGATGCGTTTTGCCAGCGCCTGGGCGCCGGCGTTGGAGCCGATTTCGCTCCAGTGGGTGTCGGTGCGCAGGTATGCCTCGGGCCCGAGGGGTCTTAAGGTATCGGTGAGGTCCAGCGCGGACACGCCAGCGGCCTGCAAAGTGGCCGTCCAGTCCTGAATCCGGCTGTTGAGCACTGCCGGTCGGTACACGCCACACAGCTGGGCAACCGCAATGCGGCTCTTGTCCGGTACCACCACCACTTGCAGCTCGATACCTTTTTCACCCAGTTGCCGCTGCAGGTCGATCACGGCCTGGGCCTTGGTCTGTGCGTTGGCTTGGGCGTGGCGGTTGATGCGCAGTTCATCGCTGATAAACAGCCAGCCCGGGCAACCCGGCCGCACGCGTGGGCCGGTGTCGCCGAACGCCAGCCAGCTTGCGCCACGTTCCAGGTTGGCCGCCTGGATCGCCATCGGCGCCTTGGCCAGTTCCTTGGCGAAACGGTGGGTCAACTCACCGTGCAGCAGCATGTCGCTGTCGACCTTGGCAGGCAAGAAGCTGATCGGCCCCTTCACCATCAGCCAGGCGCAGGACAGCAGCCCCGCCGCCAGGAAGGGCACCAGCACCCAGGCCGCCAGGGGGCTGGTGCGAACAGCCAAGTCGCTCGGAGGAGTCGGCGCGGTAGGAGCGGGCATGGTCGGGCGTCCTTAGAACTGAAAGTACAGAAACGGTACGGCGTCGCGGCTGGCGATCAGCGCGAACGACAACACAAACCCGGCCACCGGCCACAACGAAGCGGCCACCACAAACCAGGGCTGGGTACCGAAACGCTGCTCGCAACGCACCTGCCAGATCGGCGCAATGATGCAGACCAGGCCCAGCAACGCCGCCATGCCGTGGGCCGGGCGCATGGCCACGGCCATGGCGTCACCCAAGGCCACGCCATGCATACCGAACTGGCCGGCGTACATGGTCAGTGCCGAATGGAAGTCCGGCGCGCGGAACAAGGTCCAGGCCAGGCACACAAACAGTAACGTCAGGATGTGCGACAGCACCGGCGGAATGCGCGGCAGGCTCGACCGCGACCAGGCGCGATCCACACACAGCGCGATACCATGCGCCGCCCCCCACAACAGGTAGTTCCAACTGTCGCCGCCGTGCCACAACCCGGCGATCGCCATGGTCAGGAACAGGTTGCGATAGGTACGCCACACGCCGTCGCGGTTACCGCCCAGGGCGATATACAGGTAGTCGCGCAACCAGCTGGACAACGACAAGTGCCAACGACGCCAGAAGTCCTGGATGCTGCTGGCCAGGTACGGGCGGTTGAAGTTTTCCGGGAAGTGAAAGCCCAGCATCAGGCCCAGGCCGATGGCCATGGCGCTGTAGCCGGCGAAGTCGAAGAACAGTTGCAGCGAATAGGCCAGGCAACCGATCCACGCATCCACCAGGCTCGGGTTTTCCAGGTGGAAGGCAATGTCCACCAACGGCGACAAGGTGTCCGCCACCAGCACTTTCATGCCCATGCCGATCATGAAGCGCCGCGCACCGAGGGAGAAATTCGGCCAGTTGAAATAACGCTGGTTCAGCTCACGGCGAACCCAGTCATAACGGATGATCGGGCCTGCAATCGAGTGGCCGAACATCGAAATGTACGTGGCGTAATTGATGAAGCTGCGTTCCACCGGCACCGTATGACGGTGCACGTCCACCAGGTAGGAAATCGCCTGCAGCACGATAAATGACAAGCCGGCCGGCAAGGCCACGCGCTGCCAATCCAACGGCATGGCGCCGTACCAGGTGATCACCTCGCTCACGGTACCGGCGACGATGTTGGCGTACTTGTACCAACACAGCACCGCCGTGTTGAACACAATCAACGCGATCAACAGGCGCACCCGGCCTTTGCCGTCCTCACGGGAACGGTCCACCAGCAGGCCGCCGACCCATGCCACCACGGTCAACACCATGTGCAGGAACAGGAACAACGGGCTCAGCCAGCCGTAGAACAACCAGCTGCCGATCAACAGGATGACGTTGCGCCAGCTCGGACGAGCCAGGGCATAGATCAACAGGAAGGCCGGCAGGAACAGCGTGAGGAATTCGAGTGAGGCAAAGACCATGGTGGTGTCGGGCCCGATCAGTTAGCGAGTGCGTCGGAAGCGAACAGCAACTTCGAACCTGCAGCCGAAGGGACGGCCAGCACGCTATAGCGCTCACCCGCCTTGAGGGTGAACGTCAGCGGCTGGCCCACCGGAGCACCGGCGCACTTGAGCTGCACCGACAATTCCAGCGGGTTGATCATGCGGCGTTGCAACGAACCTTCGGCCACCTTCTTGAACAGCTCGGCCTTTTGGGCCACGGCTTCCAGGCTGGCGTCGGCGCAGGCAGCATCGGCGTTGATAAAGGCCAGGGAAGCCTTGAGCGCGTTGAAGTCGTCCGGTTGCTCACGCACCACCAACTGGCGCGTGGCGCCCTGGGCGTCGACCAACGCGACCACGGTGGCGAATTCGCCGGGGGCCACGGTCACCGACAGGTCGACGTTTTTGCCGTCGCGGCTCAACACGCCCTTGATCGGCTTGTCACCCCCCACCACCGGCAGGAAGGCCGACACGGCTTTATCCCCGCTCAACACCAGGCTGGCCTTGGAACCGTCCGCCACCAGCTTCAACTCACCGGGAGTGCCGTTGGCAAAACGCAGGAACGCTGCGTCTTGCTCCGGGCCGGTGGGGTACAACGGGATGTCGGCGCTGTAGGCGCTGACACTGGCGAGCAAGGTCGCCAGGCCCAGGGTCATGCGTTTCATTATTTGCTTCCTTTACCGTAGGCCGATGGCGGCAGGTCGCCCAGGGCCGTACCAATGGCCTTGGCCCATTTCTGGTAGCCGTCGATGGTGAAGTGCTGGCCGTCAGTGGTGATCCACTCGCCCGGCTTGGAGAAGGTCAGCGAATCGATGTAGGTGCACGGCGCCACGTTACTGGCCAGGAAGGCCGACATCAGCTTGGTGCGGGTGTCGTCCTTCTTGTACTGGGAACCGACCTTGCCCCACGGCGGACCGACCCACACGCACTTGGTGCCGGTGTCGGTGATCGCCTTGGTCAGCGAGGTCACGCTTTTCCAGGCCCAGGCCTTGGGGAACACCGGGTTGGTGTACGAGCCCATGGTGTCGCCGATGATCAGCACGACAACGTCGGGTTTGTCCTTGGCGATCAGTTCCTGGATCGGCGTGGTGCTCATGGCGTTCTTGCCGTAGATCACCGCTTTGCCGGTGGGCAGGCGCTCGCCGCCACACTCGACTTTTTTCGGTACGACCCAATCCGCCGCACCAGCACCGCAGGCACCGATGGAATGAACCACCGCGCCTTGCTTGGTCAGGTTGTCTTGCAGCGGGTTGAGCAACGAATCGGGAAAGCTCATATGACTTTCGCCCAGTACCAGCATGGTTAGGCCGGCAATCGCAGAAACAGGCATGAATGACTCCGATTTAATCAGTTGGAATAAGGGGAACGGTACGGGCTGACCGGCAAAGGCATAGGTCCGCTCAGGTCTTCGAACAAGTAGCGCAGATAGGCATTACCCGCGTACTGGCGGTAATCCTGGGCGTTATCGAGTCCGATTTCACCCCCCAGGTAGAACCGCGAGCTGAGACGGTATTCGGCCGCCGCGTTGAAGCTATAGCCGACGCCGGTTTTGCTGGTGCTCTCGTACTTGGGATTATTCCTGGACGCTTGCAGCGTACTTTCGCCAGGGAAGAAATCCGCCCCATCTTGCGCGATATGCTGCAGGCCTACCGAACTTTTTACCTGGTAACTGAAGCGATCAAAGCTTTGTGCCCAACGAATCGGCACGCCCAGGGAGAAGAAGCGCTGCGGGCTGAAGTAACCACCGTTGCCGTAGGTGTAGAAGTCCTGGTTTTCCTTGAAGGTCATCGCCGAGCCGCTGATGCCCAGGGTCAACGTGTCCCGCTGGTTGTTGCGCAGGTACCAGTAGATGCCGCTGCCCAGTTCCAGGCGGGTGTTGTCTTCGACGTTATTGCCCAGCAATTCATGCAGCGACGCGTAGCCGTAGACGCCCAGCTTCTGGTTGTCATAGCTCAGCTCACCACGGCCGCCGTTGGCGGTGACGCCGCCCCATTTGTTGCCATCGCCGTCTTCGGAACCCGCGAAGGAAGTGACACTGTCGGTGACCGGACGCCGGGAAATATTGGCGCCATAGCGGAAGTTCGAATTGGCCTCGAACGGACGCGAGACACTCACGCCACCCACCAGGGTGTTGTAGAGGAAGCCCAGCGGGCTGACCCCGACGTCGGCCTTGAGACCTTCATCCGGATTCTCGAACGCGACGGCCAAGCCAACACCGGTGTCGCTCTGGGAGCCCGCCGGTGTGGTGGTGCCTTTGCCGAAACGCGACAACGCATCGCTGCCCACGCTGCCCGCACTCAAGTGCACCGGCGTGACGCGCAACGCTATGGTGTTATCGCCCACCGGCATGCGCGCTTCGAACGGCGCTTCCACATCGGTGATCTTGCTCAAGCCTTTCTCGCCGTTATTGCTGCGCACACTCAAGCCCTGCACCACATACCCGGTACGGTCACGCAGGATGGTATCCAGCGCACGCCGGGCCGGGCTCAGCTCGGGGCTGTCGATGGAGGCGATGGTCGACGGCGGCACAAACGGGTCGCTCAGGTCGTTGGACGTCGCGCTGGCAAACGCGCTGGACGTGACGGTCTTGGTCGGTGCATCGATCGGCGGCGGCACGGCGCCGGCGACAGTCAGGTCGGTGACCTGGCGGCGCTGGCCCGGCAAGCCCACGAAGGGGTTAGACGATTTGCCCTGAGGTTCGGCCTGGGCCACCTGGGTCCTGGCCTTCATCGCGGTTTCAATCGCCAGGGCCTTGCGCAGCAGTTCAGCGGCTTCGCTGTTCTTGCCCAGGCCCTGATAGATGCGTGCCGCCGAAGTGAGGATCTCCGGGTTGCCCGGTTCGAGCGCCAGGGCCTTGTCGCTGGCCGATTGCGCCAGGCTGCGGTCGTTGCCTTTCAGGGCGATGTCCGCCAGACCCAATTGCAGGCGCGCATTGTTCGGGTTCTGCTGGATCAACGGCGTGTACA
Source organism: Pseudomonas sp. NFX5 (assembly GCF_049132125.1). NCBI lineage: Bacteria > Pseudomonadati > Pseudomonadota > Gammaproteobacteria > Pseudomonadales > Pseudomonadaceae > Pseudomonas > Pseudomonas sp. NFX5. The sequence continues at coordinate 171,363 of NZ_JAFMZG010000023.1, read as the reverse complement.
GCTCCATGGCCTTCTTGCCATTGCCGCTGGCCGCGTACATGCGCGCCAGGGCACCGACACCCAATGCGTCGTTCGGGCGCTGGGCCAGGGCCGGGGAAAGCATGTCGTAGGCCGCCACCAGGTCGTTCTTCTCGCGCAGGGCGTCGGCCTGCTTGACCCGGTACAGGTAGATCAAATCGTCATAGCGCTGGCGACCGATCTCGGTCAACGGCTGGCCTTGCACTTCGCGCAGGATCTCGCCCGCCTCGCTGTACTTGTTGGCCTTGAGCAGTACGTTGGCGTACAGCAGTTTCTGGTCGACAGTCGGGTTGGGGTTGTTCTCCACCACCTTCTGCATCATGTCCAGGCCGAACTGCGGGGCGCCCACTTCAACATAAGCAGCAGCCAGCACCGCCACGCGCTCAGGTTTTTGCCGGGTCAGCGACTCGGAACGACCAAGCAGCGCCAGGGCTTCCGGACGCTGGCCACGACGCGCCGTTTCGATGGCGATGTCCGTCTGCTGATGCAGGGCGATATCGATCGCCAGCTCGTTCATGTCCGCCGTGCGCTGGGCGGTTGGGATGCGCCCGAGGGTGGCCTCGGCTTGTTTCCACTCGCTCAGTTCAGCCGACAACAGGGTGCTGGTGTACAGCGCATCCGGTTGGTTGGGCTGGGTCTTGAGCAGGCCGTCGATCAGGGCACGCGCATTGCGGATCTGACCGTCGCGCAGGTACATGCGCGCCAGGGCAAAGCGGGTCCAGGGGTTTTCCGGGTCGGCGTCGAGGGCCTGGCGGTAGGCGGCTTGCGCGGCCTTCAGGTCACCGCGCTGCTCGGCCAGTTTGCCGACCTGGGTAGCGCGCAGTGCGTTGATTTTCACGCTCGGCGCAAACTTGGCGCGCTGGGCCGGCGACACCGAGTCGATCAGCTTCAGGGCTTCATCCGGCTGGCCGGATTGGGACAATACGTTGATCAAACCGCTGAGCGCATCCGGGTCGCCAGGGTGACGGGCCAACACCTTGCGGTAGCCGGCTTCGGCAACGTCGAACTGGTTGTCCTGGGCCTGGAAACCGGCCAAGGCGATTGCCGCACCCGGTTGGCCCGGGTTCAAGCGCTCGGCCTGGGCCACCAGGTCGCGGGCCTGGGCACCGCGGCCGGCGCGCTGGGCGTCACGGCTCTGGCTGATCAGGTTCCAGTAACGCACGTCGTTCAGGGCCGACTGCCACGCGGCGCCACCGGGCAAGCGCGTGGCCTGCACCAGGTAGTTTTCCGCATCGCTGAAACGCTCTTGCTGTTGACGCAACACGCCCATGCCACCAAGGGCATCGACGTCATTGGATTTTTGCGCAAGGCGCGCCGTGAGCAGTGGCTCGGCGGTTTTCAAGTCGCCGTCGTCCAGGGCCTTGAACGCCTTGGTCATCTGCGGATCACGCTGCCAGGCACCGCCGCCCCTGCCTTGGGCGATGCCCTTGTCCATGAGCGCGCGGATCTCGGTGTCATCCGGGTGCACGGTGAGAAATTGCTGGAACAGCGACACCTGGTCCGGCTTCGGTGGGCCGAGCCAGACCAGCGCAAAGCGCCAGGTTTCATCGGCGTTGCCGCCCACATCGTTGTTCGAGGCCAGCTTGGCCAACGCACGGATACCGTCCGGCCGGGTTGCCGGGTTGCGTGCCAGGTGCTTGGCCAGGAACAGCGCAACGATCGGATCGTTGGGCCGCTCACGGGTCAGGCGCTGCAGGCCGGCAATGGCCTCATTGGTGCCCTTGGCGGTAAAGCCCAGGGTGTTGTAGTACTCACGGGCGATCAGGCCCTGGGGCTGGCGGCCCTGGAAAATCTGACGGTACAAGGCCACGGCCTTTTCGCGCTCGTCTTCGGGCTCACCCAATTCACGCGCCTGCTCCAGCAGCTTGGCATTTTCCGGCATGTTGACGGTGATGTCCTGCTCCAGCTGCAACGCCTGGCGCGGCACCGGGCTCAGCGCTTGCAGTCGGGCCAGGTACTTTTGCGCCTCGGCCGGGTGGTTCTGCTGCATCTGGATCAGGCCGATGCCATAAAGCGCGTCCGGCTGCTCGGGGCTCAGGTTAAGCAGTTTCTGCCAGGTCTCCAGGGCCCGCTCGGGGTTTTTCTTCGCCTGCCAGTAGTAGCCCTGCTCGATCAGCAGGGACTGCGGGTCGCTGGTTTCAGCGAAGCTGGCGGTCGAGGCCAGGGCGGCGAGAATCGCAATGGCTAGCGTGTGACGGCGCATGCTGCCTCCCAGGAAAGTTTGACCGTACCGTCTTGTTCAAAACGGTACTTCTGATCGGAAAAGCCTTGGCTGAACAGGCTGAGCATGTAGTCGTAGTAGATCGGCTGCGCGCTGTCCGGCGCCGAGGGCGCCAGGGCTTTGTTAAGCGCGTCGTCGACCTTGGCCTTTTGCAGTTGTGCCAGGGCGGTTTCGCCACGGGCCTGGAAGAAGGCAATGGTCGACGCCGAGAAGCCGATCGGCGAATAGCCGTTGTTCTTCTCGACTTCGCCGGTGGTGACGTGGATTTTCTCCGGCGGGAAGCCGGTGGCCGCCGCAGCCGTCGCCCGGGACATGCCCCCCAGGGACTTGAGCATGCCCGCCGCGAGTGGATCGGCCTTGGCGGTCATGCCGGCCCACATGTAGGTGCGGATCGCGTCGTAGCTGCCCAGGTCATCGGAGAACGGGTCGACCACAAACAGCCCGGTGTTGGCACTGGTCGCGCGATAACCGACCCAGTTGGCCGCCAGGCCATGGGGGTTGCTGGCGGTGTCGGCGAGCATCCGCGCGTTGCTTTCGGCCACTTCGTTCCAGCCGGCATTCGGCCGCTCTTTATGAAAGCGACGTAGCTGCGCCAGCACCTGGTAGCTCGGGTTGAACCGCCACAGACCACCGGCATGGGCGTACCCCACCGGCCCCGGCAACAGCATCTTGCCCAGGCCCGGCACACGCACGATCAGGTTGCGTTCCACATTGGCCAGCACCAATTGCGCATCGGCGCGGTATTGCGGTGCATTCCACACGCGGGCCGCTTCAAGCAGGGCGTAGGCCATCCACAAATCCGCGTCGCTGGCAGAGTTGGGGTCGATCACGCCCCAGGTGTTGTCAGGCTTTTTGCCCCACAACCAACCTGGCAGGTTCTGGCCGATATCGGCCCCCGACATGTTGGCCTTGGTCCAGGTCCACAGCTTGTCGAAGCTGCCACGGTCGTTGCCGACCAGGGCGAAGAACATCGCGTAGGACTGCCCTTCCGAGCTGCTCTCGGTAGGTTTCATGGAGGAGTTGAGCACGCGGCCGTCGTCCTGCACGAAGCGCTTGGCATAGTTCTGCCACAACGGCCAGTCGCAGCTCTGTGCCTGCGCCACACCAGCACACATCAGCGAGCCCAGCGCTATCAGGGCCATGCTACGCAGCGGGCTCATGCCAACCGCCGTTTTGCACGGGCACGCAGCGACAGGTAGATCAGCGACGTGACCACCGCCAGGCTGAGGAAGGTGATCAACAGCATCCACCCCAGGTGCTGGGACAGTTGCCACTGCATGAACTTGAAGTAGTTGAGCTTGCCGACGTAGTACTGCTCGTCCGCCACCAGCGAGCTGATCTGCGTGCCTTGCACCACCGCCAGGCTGCCCTGGATCGAATCTTTGTAGTCGTCGCCGCCGATCAGGGCGGAGGTAGCTTCCAGCAGGCCTTGCGGCTGGTTGCTGGCGATCAGTACCACGCTGCGCCCGGACTTGAGCGGCGATTGGAAACCGGCCAGCCAGGTGCTGCTGCTCAAGCTGTTGAAGGTGATCCCGGTATTGGCCTTGTGGATATTGGCCGCCGGATCGGGGCTGACCCAGCTGCGCACATAACGCGGCAGGTCCGACAACAGGAACTGATGCTGCGCGCCATCGCTGGTCGCCGGCAGGTACTGCTGCCACTGCTTGAGCAGCGGTTGGTTGGCGGCGGTGGCGAGCACCAGCAGGTCCTTGTCGGCGACGCTTTGCACATCTTTGGCCTGTACCACTTTCACCGCAGTCGCCGGGTAACCGGTGGCTTCGCCGAAGCGGCCGAGCACGGTCAGGTAAGCGGTGATTTCATCGGTGCCGAAGTTGTCCGGCATGACCACGGCGGATTCCGACAGGTCGGCCAGGCGCGTGAACGGGAAACCGGAGTCGTTGAACACACCCAGGTTAGGCATGGCGATGTAGTGCTGGTAACCGGTGACATCGAGGGTCGAGTCCGGGTCGACGGAACCGCGCATGTTGTCGACGATAATGTCGCGGCATTCGCCTTCCTTGATGTAGTCGTACATAAAGCGCAGCTGCAGCTTGGACTTGGGCGATGCCGAGCTGATCGGCAACAGGGTCGTCACTTCACGGGGCAGGCTTTCGTCTTTCTTCAACTGGTCGAGCAGGGTTTGACCGCCGCCCAGGTTGGTCACCGACGGCAGCGCCACGGACTTCATGAACTGGTCATTCAGACCGATCAGCAGCGCGGAATTGGTCGACACCTGCTGGGGGGTGTAACGGTATTTGAGGTGCAGCGGCACGCCTTCTTCGCGCCAGTTGAACAGGTCAGGCGGCAGGCGCATGTCGACGCTGATGGCGCCGGGATTGTAGCCCGACACACTGAGTTTCTGCTGCTCGACCAACTCACCGAGGCGCACCGGGCGGTTGCTCGGCAGCCAGTTCGGGGCGTCATAGGGACGGCGCGGCGCGAGGGCTTCGAGCTTGGTGATGACCACGCTGTTGCCGGCCAATACCGGGCTACCCAGCACCACGGCGGTGGCGGCGCGCTTGAGCTCTTGCGCGTCACGGCCGGTGACGATCAGCAGCTTGCCATTGGCGTCGGTGGGGTTGGCGATCAGGGTCAACGTCGGGCCGGTCGGCTTGGCGATGGCGACACCGTGCACATCCATGGCTTCGGCGGTTTGCACCAGCACGATGGCATTGCCCTTGGCCGGCAGCTCGCCGAGGGTGGTCGGGAAGGTCGCGCCACGGTAGCTGGCGAGGCCGCCGATCCAAGACGACAACGCACCGGCCGCTTCCAGGGCGGCACTGTCCGGCGCGGTGGCGAACACGAACGGCAGGCTCACCCGGCGCGCGTCACGCTTATCGAAGAATGGCAGCGGCAGCACGGCCAGGTCGTCCTTGAGGACGATCGGCTCGACCTGCACTTTCAGCTCACTGCTGTTGCTGATCTTGGCCCACAGGCTGCTGTGCAACGGGTCTTCGCAGGACATGGTGTAGTGACCGATGAACTGCAGGCTCAAGCGGTTGAATTCGGTGATCAACTTCGGCGGGATCTGCACCAGTTGTTCCTGCTGAGTACCGGCACCCTCTTTGGGCAACGCCAGGCTGGCGGCTACTTCGCCGTTGACCAGCACGTTGATCTGCGACAGGTCCGCCAGCAACGCCGGCGAGTAGCTGTACTTGAGCAACAGTTGCGCGCCCTTGACCACTTCGTCGGCACGAATGTCGAAGTTGACGCTGTCGGAAGACTCCACCCCTTGCAGGTTCATGGTGTCGCGACGCCCCAATTGCTTGAGGGTCAGGCTGTAGCCGTTGTCGGTGCTTTGCACGGGCACGGTGGTCACCGCTTGCTCGGCAGCTTGCGCCAGGGTGTTGAAACCCATCAGCGAGGCGATCATCAGCGCGAGTGCACGGCGCGGATGAGGGCGAGCGAAAATCTTCGAGGTCATGGCTTGTCCATCAGCGTATCAAGCGGTTTTTTGGGGGTGCGGCTCAAGGCCAGACGCAGTTCGTGTAGGGTGGCGCGGCCGAGGGTGAACAGGCCGCCGATGCCGATGGAACTGACTTCGCGCAGGGCCGCCAGCGGCGTATCCGGTTGGCCGGCGCCCCAGCTCGCGGCCCAGGTGTCGGCGCGGGAGAAGGTCAGGCGTACCAATTCGCTTTGCTGGCGCAGGCTGAGGGGTTCGAACTGGGCGCCGATCTGCGCCCCTTTGCTGAACACCACGCGCGCATCGAACAGGCTGTCCTGGCCGTTGCGCGAAAGCACCAGTTGCACGCGCTCGCCCTGGGTGATCGAGTGACCATCGGTGAGCATCAGGCCGAAGCCGTTCTGCGAGAAATCCTGGGTAGTGCCATCCAGCACACGGCCGTCGGCACAGATAATGCTCACCGGTAGCTTGGCGCTGACGCGCGGCTCTGAACGCACCTGGCGCGCCTCCGAGGCCACGGCTACGGCGGCGCTGGTGATGATCAGGTTGTAGAGGGTCCAGGTCAGGTTGATCGCCACCGTCACGGCCGTGGACGCATCGCCCCATATCAACTGATGGATACCAAAGCCCAGGCCGACCAGGTTCACGGCCAACAGCACCAGGTAAGGGCGCGCCAGCTTCCAGTCGAAGAACTGCTTGTCGATGATGCCGCCCTTGTCGGTGACGTTGAAGCCACCGGCCTTGGGGTTGACCAGCGCCACCAGCACCGGCGGCAGGATGTACCAGGCCAGTACGGTCTCGTACACCTCGTTCCAGAACGAGTGCCGGAAACGGCCCTGGATGCGTGAGTTGGTCAGGCTTGAATGCACCAGGTGCGGCAGTACATACGCGACGATCATCAGCGCCGAGGCATGGAAAATCTCCGCGCCAAAGACCAAATAGGCCAGCGGCGCGGTGAGGAATACCAAGCGCGGCAAACCATAAAAGAAGTGCAACATCGCGTTGGCGTAGCAGATGCGCTGGCCCCACTTGAGGCCCTTGCCCAGCAGCGGGTTGTCGGTGCGGAAGATCTGCGCCATGCCCCGCGCCCAGCGAATCCGCTGGTTGATGTGGCGCGACAGGCTTTCCGTGGCCAGGCCCGCGGCTTGCGGGATCGCCAGGTACGCCGTGTTGTAGCCCAGGCGGTTGAGCTTGAGCGCGGTGTGGGCGTCTTCGGTCACGGTCTCGACGGCCACTCCGCCGATTGCCAGCAGCGGCTCACGGCGAATCACCGCACACGAGCCGCAGAAGAAGGTGGCGTTCCACAGGTCGTTGCCGTCCTGCACCAGGCCGTAGAACAACTCGCCCTCGTTGGGCACGGCGCGGAAGGTGTCGAGGTTCTTTTCGAACGGGTCCGGCGAGAAGAAGAAGTGCGGCGTTTGCAGCATCGCCAGCTTCGGATCCTTGAGGAACCAGCCCAGGCTGACTTGCAGGAAGGAGCGCGTCGGCACGTGGTCGGCGTCGAACAGCGCGATGTATTCGCCGTCGGTGACCTTCAACGCTTCGTTGAGATTGCCGGCCTTGGCGTGGAAGTTGTTGTCGCGACGGATGTAGTTGACCCCGACCTTGCGGCAGAACTCGCGAAAGTCATCACGGCGGCCGTCATCGAGCACGTGCACGCGCAGCTTGTCCTTGGGCCAGTCCATCGCCTGGGCGGCGAAGATGGTCAGCTTTACGATGCTCAACGCTTCGTTATAGGTGGGGATGAACACATCCACCGTCGGCCATTCTTCCGGCTCGGTCTTGAGCCACACCGGAGTGCGACGCAGCGGCCAGGCGGTTTGTACGTAGCCGAAGATCAGCACGATCAGGGCGTAGAACTCGGCGGCGACCAGGCCGTAGCCGAAGAACATGTCGAGCCAGGTTTCAAAGCCCAGGGTGGAGGTGAGTCGCCAGAACATGTAGCGCAGCGAGGCCACCAGCGACAACACCACCAGCGCAAGGATTGCCAGGCGCCCCGGGATCCTGCGCAGCACCAGCACCGCCATGAAGCACACAGCGGCAAACAGGCATTGGCTGTAGAGGTCCAGCGGCGCACTGATAACGCCAAAAAACAGCAGGGCACCGAGCACGCAACTGGCAAATACCAGCACCGTACGTAGCGCCGCAGGCCAGCGATTGAAGCGCGCGATGGCGCCATTCAGGCGCTGTTCAGCGCGCCCTTCGACGAAGGGCGTGGAGGACGTATTGTCGGTCATGGAAGGTCCGAGTCGATGCGTTCGAGCAAGGCGCGGCACAGGGCGTGGACGTCCTGGCAGCCGATACTGTTGACGGTAGGGTCGAGGGGATCACGCCCGTAGGCCTGGGCTTCGCTGAACGCCAGGTCGCGGTGTACCGTGCCCAGCAGGGCACTGCCGAGGCGCGTCTTGAACACCTCGGCCATGTCCAGGCTGAAGCGGTGGGCGGCGTCCAACTGGTTGATCACATAAAAGCGTTGTGGCGGTTTTGCGCGTTGCAGGTATGGCGCCAGCACGCTGTCCATCTGCTCCAGGGTGCTGAACGACGCCACATCCGACTGCACCACCACCAGCACCGCGTCGGCGACCGACATGGCTTGACGGAGGTACACGGTGTTGCCGGCCGGTACGTCGATGATGACCGTGTCCTGGCCGTTCAGCTTAAGGCTGGCCAAACGCTTGCCAAGCCACTCCGGATCCTGGCCCAGCCAGCGATTCAAGCTCTGCTGCTGCTCGTGGTCAGTGCCACCGAACGCCACCAGGCGGCAACCGCCAAAGCCGTGCTCAGGCAGGGCTTCCCAGCTTTCGTTAAGCAAGCTGGTGGCGCCGACGCCGGGGAAGTCGAGGCCCAGGCACAAGTGGTGACGCAGGGCGTTTTGCGGGTCCAGGTCGAGGGCAAGCGCCGGGTGCCCCTGGCGCTGCAAGCCACTGGCAATTGCAGCAGACAAGGTGCTACGGCCGACGCCCCCTTTAACCGAAACCACCACCACCACTTTCGGCGTGGACTGCTCCGAATACACCTCGCCTTGCGTGCCCGGTACCACTTCGGACCGTGGCAGGTGGTCGGCGGCGCCATGGTTCAGCTCTTCGAGCAAACGCAACAACGGGGCCGATGGGGCTTCGTCCAAGAGAGCTGCCACTGCAGGCGGGGGAGCAACAACCTCCGGGCTTTCCAGGACCTCTACTTCGTCCTCGATAAACTCATGGATAAAGTCGATTTCGCGGTAGCCATTCGGGTTGGCACCCAGCTTGTTGAATAGTTTTGAAATGTCATCTGCTCGACTCACTCACTGCCCCTCCCCACCTGGTTTGCGCTTTAAAGGCGATAAAAAGGTCAGCGAAGAGCTGACCTTGTATTTTTATAGTTATGTGTTGGCCGAGGCATTCTGTGATATCACATTGATGGTGTCAGTATTTTGATGCTTTTAGCTCGATCTTATCCGACGAACGGCCTGGCGCCATTTTTATGACTATTTCGCCGAAAAAAATGCATTCCTTGTAAGAACATGAACTTGCACTGATTTATCGTGATTTTTGTTGGCCTGCTGGTCAAAAACGGCACAAATCTGACATACCCACAAACAAATAATCCATTGCCTCAAATCTGTCTCGAAAATTTGCCTACACGATTTTGCGATTAAACCTACTATTCATATCGCGCGACAGAATACGCAAACCGCAGCTGGATTCAAGGCAAAACCCACCCGGCGGTCGCCCGCGACGTCTATGCACAACTAAGCAAAACCCACGCTGCTGGACACTTCCTCGACCCTCAATGAACCCACCCATTGAACCAAGAGGATACCCAGCACGAGCGCAAACGCGTTGACCATCGTCAGCCTGCGGGCATTGGCTCAGGCTTATTGATGAACCCGCCTCTCGGTGAATTCATAATCACCCTGGCAATCACTGGTAGGGGCCGCTGCCACGCTCACGTAATGCACGGTGTCCGGATCCACCAGCTTATAGGCGTACACATCCGGCGAACGCACCCCATCGGTGCGCAACTCGTTCTTACCGTCGGCCGCCGACCACGAACCCTGCTCGGTCTGAATCACCTGCGTCTGCTGCGCATCGCGAAAGAAGGTAATGGTGAAACGGCCATCGGCCTTGAGGTGGTTGGTCCACGACAGGAACTGACAGTTGCCGGTTTCCGAACGCAGGCCTTTCCAGGTACCGACCAGCGCGGGGTCGTTGCCGGGCTTGGTAGTGGAGCACGCGCTGAGAGCGGCGGCGAGGAGGATGAGGCACAGGGAGAGAATCCGTTTCACGTGGGGCTTCCTTAGGCAGGGATGAACTCAAGATCGCACCGGCCAGGCCGCCCGGCGACGAGAGAAGAATCCTACCCGTGCTTGCCGGAAAAAGGGGCGTTCGTGAAAAAAGCTCGGGTTCTGCAAAAATAGTCAGAATTCAGGGGTTTACAGAACGTTGCCAATCGCTATAATCGTCGCCCTAACACGCCGGTATAGCTCAGTTGGTAGAGCAACTGACTTGTAATCAGTAGGTCCCGGGTTCGACTCCTGGTGCCGGCACCATATTAGGCTCCATTGCATTCCACTGAATGCTCTGGAAGCCCCGAAAACCCGCCCTTTGGCGGGTTTTTTCGTTCCAGGACCCTCTGTCGGGATCCAACAAAATCCCCCTTCCCCGAGGGTATGTTAGGGGTACTGCGATTTTCCGGTCAGGAGCGCGTACCCCTATGCCACGTCTAGCGATCCCCCTCAGCGACCTGCAATGCCGCACCGCCAAAACCCGCGAACTCGCCTACAAGCTGTTCGACGGCGGAGGCATGTACCTTTTAGTCAAACCCAATGGCGTGAAGACCTGGCGCTTGAAGTACACCAAGCCTAGCGGAAAGGAAGGTACGCTCATCATCGGCAATTACCCCATCGTTACCCTTTCCGTCGCACGACGTAAGCGAGACGAAGCCAAGGCGTTGCTGCTCGACAACCTCGACCCAATGGAAGAAAAAAAGAAGGCTAAGATCGTAGCCCAGCGGGCGGCACTGCTTTTCGAAACCGTCGCCCTGGAGTGGCACGCCGATATGTCCCGCCGCTGGACCGAAGGCCACGCAAAAACCGTAATGAGCCGACTGCGCACCCACGTCTTCCCGCTCATCGGCCAACGACCCATCGCCGAACTCGATACCCACGACCTGCTAGAAATCACCCAGCGCATCAAGGAACGCGGCACCATGGATGTGGCGTTAAGGGTACAGAACTACTTATCCACCATCATGCGCGGGGCCAAAAGGGCTCGGCAGATCACCATGAATCCTGCGCTGGATCTGGCAGGCTCGATTCACGCGCCGCGCACAGTCCATCGCCCGGCCCTATCCCTCAATCGCCTACCCGAACTGCTACACCGTATCGACAACTACAACGGCCGCGAACTGACACGCCTCGCCGTCCTGTTGACGTTGCATGTATTCGTCCGCTCCAGCGAACTGCGCTTCGCTCGATGGAGTGAGTTCGACCTCCAACGCGCCATGTGGGAAATCCCCGATACGCGCGCACCGATTGAAGGGGTACGCAACTCCACACGCGGGACCAAGATGAACGGCGACATTCAAATGGTCCCGCTGTCGCCGCAGGTCATCGAAATACTGGAGCGCCTTCGCAGCCTCAGTCGTTTTTCAGAGTTGGTGCTACCGGGCGACCACAAGTACTGGAAGCCCATGTCCGAGAACACGGTGAACACCATGCTCCGCAACGTCGGCTATGACACCAGCAAGGACGTGTGCGGCCACGGCTTCAGGACTATGGCCTGTAGCGCCCTACTGGAGTCCGGGTTATGGACCGACGCAGCCATCGAAAGACAAATGAGCCATAAGGAACGCAACCGCGTGCGCGCCGCGTATATCCACAAAGCTGAATTTCTGGAACAGCGCCGGCTGATCATGGCGTGGTGGAGCAACTACATCGATGCCAACCGTAGCGGACATGTAACGCCTCACGAATTCGCTCACCCCGTCGGCGACAACATTACCGCCCTACAAAATAGCCGTGGCGCATCCAAACGTGGGTAAGCCAATGAGATCACCGCAGTCCGCCCTTCCACGCGGGTCCATCCAGACAGGGCTGCAAAGCCGCCCTGTCTGGATGGACCTCACTTAAAAAATCTAAAGCCCATGCAACTGTCTGTGGAAAACCACCGATTTCCACCGGTGGATAATTTCATCCACAGCCGCAGAGTTCCCGAAAATTCGAGCCTTGACCCGAATTATCCACAAGCGTAGAAAAGATCGGGCAAAGCGCTGTCGTTGACAGCAACCCAGGTAGCCAGAACCTTTAAGGCTACGCCACACAGTGGTGGTTCTCCCAAAGTGCGATTAGCGTCCGGCGGCTCGCACGGTCACAGCGATGTGATGGATGCCTACTTTTACCAGTATGCCCACTGCGGCAACTCATCCCCTTTCATAGCTGCCCTGCAGCAACCTATCCGCTTGGCCATTTCTTGCGCCAACCTGCGCCCGTCTCTTTCTTCCGGAAAGAGACGGGCGCTCCTACCGCTGCTGCAGCCCAACTCGTAAAAGGCTTTGCGGCATTCCCCCTCGTGACAATCGGCGTGACAAACACCGAAGTCACCAGCAGCAGCGATGCAGATGATGGTGCCGCAGCCTACGGAATGGACTGCACCTGACTGACAGTCAGGTATGCCCCGGTCATCGCATCCCTGCCTTCACCTGCTTCAGGATCTCGCGGCATTGGCCTCGTCAGCCAATGCAGTCTCCACCCGCCCACCGGAATCGGTGTTCAGGAGGCCAGATCATGAGATGCCCAAGCTCCCGGTCGTAAAGAGCCGTCAGTCCCGCGTTAGTGGACAACCCTCACAGGTCGCAGGGGCCTTGATCCCTGATAACACTCAACATTCTTGGCGGGATGACGTGGGGAAAGTTTTAAAAGTTTTGGCTTCGAGAGGAGTTCGATCATGGCACTGGTGGGCAGGCGAGATGGACGCAATTTTGGCTACGGTCGGCAGTTGAGCTATGCCGGGCCACAGGCATTGAAAGATCTGTTTGGCGGTGGGCATTACGGGACCGTCAAAGCACACAGTGATCGCTGGCAGGCGTTTGTGCGCTGGTGTCGCTCGGAGGATGGGCCGGGGTTTAACTATGCCCGGCAAATTGATCGACAGACCCTGCGTGACTATGCCGAATATCTGCGTCACCACGTTGAACAAGGTGAGCTCGCCATCACCACTGCGCAAAATCGATTATCCAGCGTTAACCGGACTATGGCTGCGCTTCGCGGTGATCAGTATGTGAAAGTGCCGAATCCGAGCAAGGCGCTGGGAATGCGGCGCACCAGTGTTCGCTGCTCGGTGCCGCAAGGCCAAGACCCCGAACACGTGAAGCAGATCGTCGACGCGCTCTGCGAACACCAAATGCTGCGCGCGGCGGCCATCGCTCAGTTAGCGAGAGCCACCGGCATGCGCTTACGCGAGGCCATTTTGGCGGACCTACCGCGTTTAAAACGTGAGGCCGAACACTACTGCAAGATCAACATCCAGAATGGCACCAAAGGTGGCCGCGCAGGTGCGTCGGCACCTCGCTGGATCACGGTGAACGATCACATACGCGGTGCACTGGCATTCGCCCATCATGTCTCGCCCGACGGTAGCCACAACCTGCTTGCACCGAACGAAAGCTACCTCGATTTCCAACGGGGAATCGTCCGTCCTGCACGGGACATCCTCCATCAGTACAGTCTCAAAGGTTTCCACGAGTTGCGCGCGGCCTATGCATGCGAACGCTATGAACAAATCACCCATCATCCCGCACCTATCAACGGTGGCCGTTGCTGCCAGCTCGACAAACACCTTGATAAGGAAGCCCGAGTGAAAATCAGTTATGAGCTGGGACACGGCCGTATCGGCGTGGTGTCGGCTTACATTGGTAGTCGAGCATGAGCAAGCCATTCGACATGGAGCTATTCCTAGTAAGCGTCTTAACCGGGTCGTATTCCACGCGCCAACGCCACATTTGTCAGGCGAAGACAATCCAAACAGCAATCGCTGAGCGTTGGAGTCGAGATAATCCATGGACCTGGAGACGCAAACATATTGCTTGGTTTCTAATAAACAAAAGAAATGGCCGAAGCGAAGCCACTTGGTATTACTACAAGCTTACAATTAAATTAATAATTAAGCGCCTTGGAAAACAAGACGCTTTAAAGCATAACCCATGACAGATCAGGTCACCCAGCAGGCTTGGTTTTTACCTTTTTACCAGATTTATAACTAGCTCCAACATTGCGAAAATCAAACATATTCATTTCAAAAGATGATATTGACACTTGGTGGGAGCCATGAACATGAGTTATAAGCTTGTCATGCCGTTCCTTATATGGCGCTTTAGCAACCGAACCGCCAAATTCTCCTGTATTAACCAATGCAACATGCTGATACATGTGATAATACAAAGCATCCACCATTGAATCAAATGTGGTCACATCTTGATTTAATGCAACGACCAAGTATGCATCTGACTTATCTTTCAAGTCGGCACTAATCTTAATATCCGTAGCGTCATAGCATACTGACCCTGAAAGCGTGAATCCTTTATCCTTCGGAAATGCTGGATGCACCAACTCAATTAGCAATTGATAAGGACGCCAAGGTTTCACCTTACCGACCTCGTCCTTCATCATATTAAACTTACCCTGAAGCCGGCTTATGAACTTCTTACCCGCCGAAAGCTTTTGAGGTATAAGCCATTTCGCTACGTTATTGGGCCCCTCCACACCAGGGAGATTTATAAAAGTTAGACCTGTAAAAATTATTGCCCCAGTCTTATTCGCGAGCTGGTGCAAAATATCAACATCTTGCTCACTAACTGATAACTCCGGCCAAATTATAAGATCTATACTGCTATCCTTGTAGTTTAGGTCATCGATACTACGCTGACTATGAGCCTTGTGTAAAATTAACTCAGCAACAGAAGCTATATGCCTACGATGCCTAGACCTATATTTAGGTGTATCCAACATAAGCCCATGCTCTTGAAAGTCTCCCTTCAACGGCAACAAAGATTGGACCATAACAACTTTTAGCGATTTCTTGTCCTTCTGCCAACCAAAGCTAAGCTTTTCGACATATGCAGGAATACCAGTCATTTTACAGAATAGTTCTTTCTGATATTCCAAGCGTTCAATTGTTAATTTCTGAAGGGCTTTAATATCCCATACTTTTGGCCATTCATAATTTCCCTCATGCAAATTGGTTCCTGGCCATTGCAATAAAGCAAACAGAAGACTGGATACCCAGTTAGACATAGGTGCCGTCTCACCATTCAACGCTTCAGGAGAGTGCATCATGCCTAACTGCCGCTTCATAAAACTCGATCTCAAGCCTATATATCGAGCCTGACTTGAGTCAGCCGGAGTCATTGAAGACCAGTCTACATTGCCCATGAGGCAACTACGCAGAAAGATACCTAACCTATATAGAGGCTTGTGATTATCCTCAATCCATTCCGGCAAAGGAAATATCGGATCCTCATCGAAACCAATCACGATACTGAACCGAACATCCAACGATTGAATCTTACCCCAATTTGAACAAGTTATCTTACAATTACCTAGATCAATATTAGCAGGAAGATCCAACGTATTGTCAGTTAAAGAATTCAAATTGCAATCGAAGTCCCCACCACTCATCAATGCTAGCAACAAAGCAAGAGCGGCATTCTCGTGTGCAAACGGATTATCAGGCCTTTTAACAACCCCAAGAAGGGAAATAGGTCTTCCATTAAAACGGTTAAGGTCGCCCGTGATTGCTAACTGGAATAGGCCCGCTTTTTCCATAACCCCCTTACATTCAGATATCCAACCGCAATCATTATTTTTCGCATAATCAGCTAAAGCAAACAAAAACTCTGGCGACTCTACAGCAATCTTTTTGCAAAAACGGAATACATCTGCTCTATATAGGCCGCCGGCAGGCAGAGGAAACACCTTTACAAAAGATTTTTCTAACAAACAACTGACAGCGCGAACAACCAAGCCCTTGTCGCGTGATAACTGATAGGAGAGAAGTGCATTTGCTATAAAATCAACAGCACTCATTTTTGCTGAGATATTACGATAGCCCTTCATCATTTTTGTAATGATATTAAAGTCATCACTATTCGTATCTTGATCTAAAGGTGAGTCATTCCTAACCAAGCAATAGAACATTGCTTGGTCAAGAAGATTTTTATGCGTAGACGGAGAAGAAATCATCTTAACCGCTAGATTTTGTAGGTGCTCAAAAAAGCCACTTACGTCAGCATGTGCTGGAAATGTCCATTTTTCTTTTGTATGTATTAATGTTGCCGCGTGACGAAAAATCTCTCCCAAGCAATATTGAGCAACCTGTTGCTGTTGGAGTTCGGCCTCACGCTTAGCGACTGACGTTAGCTGGCCCAATACAGGCTTCAGGATTCGTTTATCTGGAAAAAGCTCTAAACCTTTTTTCAACAAAAGAGTTAAAGATGGATCTTTACTCCAGCATGAAATAAATTTTCGAGCCATCCGTTCTTGTAAATAATCCCAGGCTCCTGGTTTAGGGTTACCATTTTCGTCTAGTTCCTGCGAAAAGAAACTTCGCTTTTGCTTCAACAAAGCATGAATCTTATTAGCTGAAAATCGTAGCAGCGTGTCATCACGAACGTCATTACTAGGCGCTTCGATAATTGCCAAAGGGTTGGTGTTATCCTGATCCGTTTCGGATGCTCGTAGACTATCCGCCAGACCAATCAATCCCTCCAGATGACCTAGTTGCTCATCCACTTCCGTGGCAGATAGCGGGCCGCTGACCTTGCTTTGAATATCTTTAAGCTTCGTAGAAATCCCAGCACGCTTATATCTAAATTTTTCTATTTTAGTCTTATCATGATTAAATTTCAGGCCAAGCGCTAAAAGATGACAACCTATCTTTTCATCAATTACAGACCTTATTTCTTCCGAACGAATGCCGTCATCTACTAAAATAATCAGTCTCATATCGTCGACATAGCGACAATAATCCACAAGATGAATGTTTTCCGAAAGATCCTGACCAATTAGAGTCTGAGCAATCTCATCGAACTTCAAAAGATAAATATTGGCTAGAAACCCACCCACAACCAAACCCTGTGGGATTCCACTTGGAATACTTTCTTGATCACTTTTGCATACTGCTTCATAAATAGCTGGACTAGTTGCGTCCCACTTCCAATTAACAAAGCTTGCTAACAACTTCTCAACAATCGGATCCAGGTTGTTATCGCACAAGGCTCTAATGCCAGATGCTAACTTGTTACGATCTATATTATCGTAGAATTTAGCTATATCTAAATGAACCTCGAAGACGTGTTGCCCCTTGAGCTTTTGCTGCAGCGCCTCCGCTCCAAAATACAAAGGCCTAGCAAGAAATTTTTGGTAATCCGAAAAGTACTTGCTGTAACTCGTACTGTTACCCCATGCGAATGTCGCATCAGAGTCCTTAAATTGACAATAGAGGCGATTACCATAATTTACTATTCTTTTCTGATGAACCTCATTTAGATGAGTAGCCGTATTTCCTTGACTAGATTCGACCTTATTGACCAAGCACATCATGAGCGCCATCAATAAGCTTTGATCACGAATAGAAACATGAGCTAAAGGTCTAAGTGGCTTCGGAGTTTTTGCCTCAGGACACCATTTATGAGTAGAAACCTCAGATGCGTCAAAACCCCAACCGACCACATCCATATCTAATATATTTAGATTCTGAGCTTTAACAAAAGTCCAACGTTCGGCTTTAGGTGCAGGCACTAGCCGTAAATCGTCGAAAGAAAAGTCTGGACTCTTTAAGTCAGCGAGCCAATGATCGAGACGTTCATCCAGATCAATTGCCGACCTATCGAGTTCAAAGTTATCAGCATACCAATTCGTCGAGCGGATATACTGATGTGCTTTTTTCCAGGCTTGGGCAAGCACAACTTTATCTGTCAGATACTCGAAGGTAGGCTGCAGCGCACGATATTTATTTGCAAGTAATCCCATTTTTTCATAGCTCAGAAATGTACAATCAATCTAGTTTATTTTATTAGTTGCAGACTAATTGAGATCAGCTACGTAACGCACGCATGCCTACCCCGCACAAAACCAGATCAGTCACTGGCTAAAACACGAAATCTAAATGGCTAAATAATATTTGAGCAATAAAAAACTCTAAAAAATATCCCCTCAGCTAACCGTCTGATGGATAAATTACTAATGGATTAAAATAACGACCTCACACAGGTTGCCTTGCATGTTTAGCAGCAACAAGTTCTTTATACTCTATTACTTCGCGCACAACCGAGTGTATATGGTGATTGGTATCAATAGATATCCAATCTGAAGACGTTCCCGAAAACTCACCTTGGCTGCAACGAAGAATCTCATTGTCTCCCCAACTAAACTTTTCTTTAGCCCAGTGCCCTGATGCAATAACTAACCTTGCAAGCTCCTGATGCTGGGCACCTTTGAGGCCCTCTGTCAAAGGGTAACCTCTAGCGATGAATATCTCCTTATCAATTGTATAACGGATCTTTCCGTTCGCATGCGAAGGCCCACCTGTTTCTTTGGAATTAGGCCCGCGGATGCCATAATCACTGAAACCTAGCGACTCTAATCCAGGTTGCACAATAAGAGATCTCCATGCTGACATCTCTTTCCTAAGAACTAAGCCGGTGCTATTTTTGTCTTTAATCGCGGAAGATATAAAAGCAGGAAGTGAACACCCAGCCACCCTAAAATTATTAAATCCAGCTCTTTTTAACAGGGCTATTGCTTTTTCCGACTTAAATATAATGTCAGGTACAGTGTGCTTTTGAGAAGATACGTCTCCAAAATCGATCATAACTATTACAAGAATCGGATCAAGATCCAAAGTATCAGTTATCTCGCTCAGACGCTCTAATACAAATTCTTCCTCAGAGAGTTCCTCCACCGTATCCGAATCCATAACAAGGCGCAGAACAAAATCACACCCAGAGGCTAGCCGAGCCCCACGAAGCGCATTAACGTAAACAGGATCATCCCATCGAACATAATCAACAACTAGATTAGCTGTGACACGAAATGACTCCAACTGATTCCGTAGAAATGGAATCACATGCTCGCCACCCTCTGTTTGAGCACTGGTAGACCACTTCGGCATATCTAAGAAAATTTCACGAGTCTTCCAAACCGTGGAGATCTCCGCAGCAATACCGCTCAGGTAGGATTCAATTGGAGGAAACAGCTGACCGCTAAGCTTTTCAAGCTTATCGTCGTTAACTGGTGAAATATCGAACCAAGGTATAACTTTCTCCGCTGCGAACTTCTTTAGCTCTGCAAGAGCGGTGAGCTCACCGGGTTTTGCTTTCAAAATTGGGACGTAAACAAGTTTCATAACTCACCATTAGAATGATTAGAAAGTAGTTTTCTAACTTCACCACGCCCCAACAAATCAGAAAACAACTGGTAGTTTTCTTTTTCTCGTTGGATTCTCCCTGCGATGATCGCAGGATGTATTTTTAATTCCCTGGATAACTTATCTATATTTTCTCTGCTGGGGTCCAAATAGGCGCCGGAGCGTTTCCAAGTTACCCTAGGGATACAGGCCTCTCTTGCTATCCGATTTGCTTCCGCCTCTCTTCTGTCTTCTGAAGAAGCATCTAAATCATCCAGGAAAGCCTCTTCATTTCCTATATGCTTCCATATATGCGCAACTTCGTGAAGCAACGTGAACCAGAAGTTGTCTAATCGGTCGTACCTAAGTGTCAAGCCTATCACGGGGGTTCCGTCTACATCCTTCAATGCGGCACCATCTAACATAGTACCCTTCAGATGCGGCTCAATTATCACTGCTATACCATGTTTTTTAAGGAACTCGATAGCAAGGAGAGGTCCATTTTCAAACCAACTTAGCTGGGCCAAATCCTTCAAAAATGAACTCGACAGCTTACTTTGGTCAAATGCACCTAAAAGATGGCTACTCTCTCTAGCGCGCTGAATAACTCTAAGAAGCCACACATACAAAGAATATTTGGTAGTCGGTGAGTATGCATCACCTAATGGCGTACGCCTGAATGCGGCCTCCCCAAACTGCCATCCTATAAGTGACACGAATTCCCGAAGCGTCTCTTCAGTAGTTTTGGAGGCTTTACCTATAGCTTTATCAATCCATCCCCTAGCGACCATTTCTTTTACTGGGAATCGAGACCAGTCAACTTCGTCCGTCGATTTTTTTTCTTCTGTATGGGACAATCCAAGTAAGGTCTCTGCCGAAATCCCCAATCCAACTGAAAGAGCTTTTATCATAGGAACAGTCAGCGGGCGTTTGCGACCCAGAACTTCTGACACCCGGCTCCTAGTACCAAAGTAAGGAATTAGATCCGCTTGTTTTAAATTTCTTTCGTGCATCCTAAACAGAATTGCATCGATTGGGTCAGGGGCATCAATCGGATGTTTTTTATTCTCATAATCCTCAATAAGAAGAATCAGGACCTCAAGGCGATTACTTTCCGAAGAACCAGGTTTAGGCATCATTGACATCAGCCTATCCACCTCACTCAGATAAGCTCGGTGCTGTTCTTCTGTTCTTATGACCTTAGTGTCCATCAATTTCTTCTGCACCTAATAGCGCGGTTATGAGCGCGATTTTTTGAGGAAACACAATTTTCACCTCTAACCAGCACTTT
The DNA here is from genome assembly GCF_049132125.1 of Pseudomonas sp. NFX5. Taxonomy (NCBI): domain Bacteria; kingdom Pseudomonadati; phylum Pseudomonadota; class Gammaproteobacteria; order Pseudomonadales; family Pseudomonadaceae; genus Pseudomonas; species Pseudomonas sp. NFX5. The sequence goes on along the minus strand of NZ_JAFMZG010000023.1, from coordinate 151,048 downwards.
GCTAAATTCACTTCAAAAATAAAAACACCGGTCTTCCGCTCTCTTGCCGAGGGAAATTGATCAAAGAGATCAGCTTCCTGCGTCCACACCGCATGGATAATTTCAGCGACCCATGCGCTGACCCACGTGTCGATTTCTGGTCCGCGCCCTCTCAACCTATCGAGTATGTCCTTACCAACCAGATGCATAGTAATGTTCCCAATTTGGGATCAATATAAATCCCTTCCGAACGCGCGTCAACCGCATAAATTCCCAAAACGGGAACACCATGAGTATCCTCATGGTAGCGTTTTATCATCACCCCCAACAAGCTGCTGAATCTGTGGGGGGATATGGAGGTGGATGGTTAGAGAAAGTCGCAGAGGATTCAGAGCATGGGGGATCAACAGACTCAAAATTTTCACGCCGTCATGTCATTACATACGCTTGGAATCAAACGAAAAAATCTATAAAAGTCTGTGTCGTAGGTGGCTATGGACATCTCCTGGAACGCTATAGAAAACATGAGATTTGGTAGACGCCTTTTAAAGACGAGACGTGGATGACGTACCGGCTTCGACTCCAACAAGATCCATAACTAGCTGATTTATTTATAGTTACTGGTCGGGGTACGCCAAATTTTCCACCGACGTCTAAACCCGCAGGAAACCTGGCCTCGCCAAAAGCTACCGTTCGTCTGGTGCCGCACCATACAAAACAAAGCCCTCACAGAAATGTGAGGGCTTTGTTGTTTCTGGGTTAATACAACCCAGTCGCTCGCCTGTAAATCCTTCCCCAAACCGACAAACCGCTATTGGTGGCCGACTACCAGCCGAAGCATAACGTCCGCATACCATGTACACAGCGCATACAGAACACGTGTGGAACAACGTTAATGGCAGCCTCTCCCGTTCTGTCTTTCCGAGTAAAGCCCGAACTTGTCAGCGAGTTGGATCAACTGGCGCGGGCGACCGACCGAGATCGTCAATACCCCCCAGCAGCGGGCTTTGAGCCGCTACGTGACCGCTGAGTGCTGGCATTTAAAGCCGTGCAGGAAGACATTGCAGATACTGATGCCGGCAACGCCACTGATTGGGAATTGGGGGAGGCAGCCGTCTTCCACATTCTCAACAGCCTGGGAATGCTGGAGCGTTCCCTCATGCAGGGAAAGCGTCTCCAGTACTCGATTGCCGGGAGCTGGTTATCACTGCGTATCCGTATCGAGCAACCTCTAGTTTGCAAGGTGACCGCGAAGCGCACCACAGCACCAAGCCCCGTAACTCGGGGCTTGGTGCTATTTGGCGTTTGAATGAATATCGGCAACTGCAAGAAAACAAACCCGGCCAGGGTAATTCAAAGGCCGTCAGGAATATGGACGGAGAATTCCACCCCATCAAACAGGTGTAAACACTGTACAACCATGCGCCCGATCAATACGATGAGAAGCATTATCATTCACGCAGTGCGAGCCTCACATGCAGGATGCCAGCCCAACATCGTCCGTCGAACAGTTGTACGAGAATCATCACGGCTGGCTGCAGGGCTGGCTGAACCGGCGGTTGGGGCACAGTGCCGACGCCGAGGATCTGGCCCACGACACGTTCATCCGTGTGCTGCGCGCCCCCCAGCAGGTGCGCGAGTTGCGCCAGCCCATGGCGTTTCTCGCGGCGATTGCCAATGGACTGCTGGTCAATCGCTGGCGCCGCCAGGAGATCGAGCGGGCTTATCTTGAAGCGTTGGCTGCTCGGCCCGAAGGGGGGGAATCGTCACCCGAGGACCGGTATCTGGTGATCGAAACCTTGTTACAACTCGACTCGCTGCTGATTGGGCTCTCTGAGCGCATACGGCAGATTTTCTTCATGTCCCAGCTCGACGGCCTGACGTACCCGCAGATCGCTGCGCAGTTGGGTTTGACTGTGGCTCAAGTGCAACGGGCCATGGGTAAGGCATTCAGTGTGTGCTATGCGAGCCGTTTCGAATGAGGGCCGAGATTAATCCGCAGGTGCGCGATATCGCCATTGATTGGCTTGTCAGGACGCAGTCCGGGCTTATGAGTGCGCCTGATCTGGAGGCATTGCGGTGTTGGCGCGAGGCGAGCGATGAGCATGAGCAGGCCTGGCAACGTGTCGCCAGCTTGCCGCTGTTGCAGCAGCCCGGAGCGAATCTCTTGCGCGATGCCACCGCGCGCAGGGCACTGGCGTCGGCTGGGCCGGACATGCAGAAACGTCGGCAGTTACTCAAGCGCCTGTTGGTCCTTGGTGCGGTTGGCACCGTTGCCTGGCAAGGCGCGGGGTCCACGCCAGTGCGCGCCGCGCTGGCGAACCACCGCACAGGAACAGGCGAGCGTCACCAGTGGACCCTGGTTGATGGCAGCTCGCTATGGCTGAACACGGCCAGTGCGGTGAACCTGGATTTTAATGACCAGGTGCGGCGCATCCAGATGATAGAGGGCGAGCTGGCCTTGAATGTGCGAGCAGAATCGCGCCCGCTGCAGTTGATCACGCCGGACGCGATCCTGCAGAGCCGCGATGCGCAGTTGCAGGTGCGCCATGACCGGCAGGGCACGCAGGTCACCGTCGTGGGCGGCCAGGTGCAGGTGCACTCACGCGGCCAGCCAACGTCCTCTTCACTTGAGGCCGGATGGCAGGCACGGGTGGACCGCCTGGGTATCGGCGTACCGAGCCGTCCCGACCTGCTGGTCGCCCAGGCCTGGCTGCGCGGGATTCTGCCGGCGGATCGCCTGCGCCTGGATACCTTGGTGGCGGAGCTCTCGCGTTATCGTCCCGGTGTTTTACGTTGTCATGAGCAAGTCTCAGGGTTACGCCTCACAGGCAGTTTTTCGCTGGATGACACCGACGCAGCCTTGACCCTGGTAGCGCGCACGCTGCCGGTGCGTATCGAGCGCATGACGCGGTATTGGGTCTCGATCGTGCCCGCCTGAAATATTTTTTCCGCTGCACGATAGTTTTTTCGTACTCGCTTGGCCTATAGGGATCACCCACCCGCCAGAGGTGGGTCTTGACCCCTTAGGAGCCCCGTATGACTTCACCTTCCCGCGCCCTGCGTGCCCGTACGCTTGGGCTGTTGTTGCTCAGCGTGCAACCGCTTTGCGGCCTTCCAGTCTTTGCCGCGGGTAGTTCGCAGCATTACAGCATCGACGCTGGCCCCCTGGATTCTGCGCTGTCACGTTTCGGCGCACAGGCAGGGATTACCATGGCGGGCAGCTCAACGCTGACGGCCGGCAAGAAAACCCAGGGGCTGCAAGGCGATTTCAGTACTGAGGCCGGCCTGACGCAGCTCTTGCTCGGCTCGGGGCTGACCTATGAGCGCCAGGACGACGGTAGCCTGCTGCTGGTACCGAGCAACGGCGACGTGTTGGAGTTAGCGCCGACTGCGATCAGTGGCACCGCATACGACACCTCGTTGGGCCGCAACGATGGCCTGGTCGCCAGCCGGACCATGAGTGCCAACAAGACCGATACGTCGATCATGGAAACGCCGCAATCGATCAGCGTGGTCACCCGTAAGCAGATCGATGCCCAGCAGCCACAAAGCATCGGGCAGGTGCTGCGCTACACCGCCGGGGTCAATGGTGAAGCCAACGGTGTCGATACCCGGCGCGACACGATTAGTATTCGTGGCTTTGACGCGACGACTGGCGGTGGTATCTATCGCGATGGCCTGCGCCAGTACAGCTTTGCCAACCAGAGCCGTGCCGTGGGCGAAGTCTATGGACTGGAGCGGGTGGAGGTACTGCGCGGGCCATCGTCGGTGCTCTACGGGCAAAGCTCGCCGGGCGGCATGGTCAACGTGATCAGCAAGCGTCCCACCGATGAGCCGCTGCATGAACTGGTGGCGCAGGCAGGCAGTTTTGATCGCAAGCAATTGGCTGCGGACTTCGGCGGGCCGCTTAGCGAGGACGGCGTCTTGACTTATCGCCTCACCGGGCTGTGGCGAGACAGCGGTACGCAAATCGACTACGCCCGTGATGACCGTCAATTCATCGCCCCGGCAATCAGTTGGCGCCCCTCGGACGACACCTCGCTGACGGTGCTGGCGTCCTTTCAAAAAGACCGCAATGTGCTGGGCTACTACGCGTTGCCGCGGATAGGCACCCTCGACAGCTCGCGTTACGGACGGATCGCTACGGATCGTTTTGTCGGCGACCCTGACTTCGACAAGTACGATGTAGAACAGTGGTCACTGGGGTATCAGTTTGAACATCACCTCAATGATATCTGGACATTCCGCCAGAACGCCCGTTACAGCCGCTCCTATCAGGAACAGCGCACGATTTACCAGTACGGCCTGGATGACGACCAGCGCACCGTGGGCCGCTTCGGTTATCTGGGCCACGAAAAGGTGAAGAATGCGCTGCTCGATAACCACTTCCAGGCCCAGTGGAACGCCGGCCGTTTCGAACATACAACGCTGGTCGGTATCGATTTGCAACACGCCAGTACCAACCAGTTGGGGGGTGGCAACGTGGTTGATCCCCTGGATGTGTATGCGCCGGTCTATCACCAGGATTACAGCGACCTGGACGCTTTTTACGACATCAACCAGCGTCGTCAGCTAGACCAGGCGGGTGTGTATCTCTCGGAACAGCTCAAATTTGACGAGCATTGGGTCTTCAACCTGGGCGGTCGCCAAGACTGGGCACGCTCGAAAACGGTCCATTACGCCACCGATACGGCGGCAGACCTCAAGCAGCGCGATCACGCCTTCACGTGGCGGACCGGTGTGATGTACCTGGCAGACAACGGCCTGGCGCCCTACGCGAGCTATTCGGAGTCGTTTTTCCCTAACATCACGGCGGTGGCGCGTGACGGCAGTGCCTTCGAACCCGAAACCGGTCGCCAGTATGAAGTCGGGATCAAATTCCAACCCAAGGGCAGTGACAGCTACGTGACCGTCTCGCTGTTCGACCTGACGCGGCAAAACGTACTGACTGCCGATCCTGCCAACAATCGTTTCTCGGTGGCGACCGGAGAAATCCAGTCGCGCGGTATCGAACTGGAAAGCAAGGCGCAGGTGTCCGATGCGCTGGAGTTGATGGCCAACTACAGCTATTCACACCTTGAAATTACCCGCAGCAATACGGCCGATGAGAAAGGCAATCAACCTGGCAATACCCCTGAACAACTGGCCTCGCTCTGGTCGCAATACACCATTCAGGGCGGCGCGCTATCGGGCTTGGCGATAGGGGGAGGAGTACGCTATGTCGGCAAGAGCTATATCGACTCGCAAAACAGCGAAGGCATTCCCCACTACACGCTGTTTGACGCCAGCCTGAGCTACGACCTGGGCAAGCTGTCTTCATCCTATGCAGGGGCGAAGCTGGCGCTCAATGCGTCCAACCTGACCGACGAAACCTATGTCTCCCAGTGTGGTTACACCGGCGACAGCTGCAAATACGGGTATCGCCGAAATGTGACCGGATCGGTGAGTTACAACTGGTAAGCACCCCCTTGGCGACCGGATCGGCACGTAGCGCAATTGCCAGACAAAACCGCTTTCGTACTCGATATTTCAACAGCGTCGGCCGATAGAGGGCGTTGACAGCGGACTGCTTTCGACAGCCTGCTGCCACGGCAGCTTTTGGCGGATTCCTGCCTATTCTCTACGGAAGGGATGATCGACAACGTTCGAATTCAGGAGGTTTACCATATATTCATCCTCGATCATCCCCTCCACGCCTCACCTCCCCTCCTGTTGAATCACCTCTTTTCGCGCCAAAGCTCCGGATTTCATCCTTTATGCTAAATTATGTATTGGCAATAATTATGGCGTATCCATAAAAAGGGATAATTGCATGAGCAGCATATTTCAGCGCCCTGAACTGGCTGAATCGATGGCAAACCAGCTTCTCAATCCAGGCGTATTAGATGAAGGTCTACGCTCAGGTCTTTTTCTGTCTGGCCTGCGCCGTACAGGTAAAACGACCTTCCTGCGCAACGACCTTATCCCTGCCCTGGAAGCAGCAGGCGCCCTGGTGATTTACGTCGACCTATGGAGCGATACGCTGGCCAACCCGGCAACGCTCGTGCACAACGCCATCCACAAGACCCTGAAAGAACTGCAAACGCCGGGCTCTTCAATCCTGGAAACGCTCAAGCGAGTCAGCAATGTCGATCTGGGCGCAGCAGGATTCAAGTTCGGTTTCAAACTCGACAGCATCGGCAACGCCGACGGCCCCACATTGGCGCAAGCACTCGCAGAGGTCGTCGACCAAGCGAAGACCGATCTCGTGTTGATCATCGACGAGGTGCAACATGCCATTTCCTCCGACGATGGCAACCAACTGCTCCTGGCCCTCAAGGCTGCTCGTGATGCAATCAACCCGCGCCCGAATACGCCGGGCTACTTCCTCTTTATCGGCACAGGCTCCCACAGAGCCCAGGTAAGCGAGCTGACCGCCAAACGCAACCAAGCGTTTTCCGGCGCGACATCGGCCGCGTATCCACTGCTAAAGGGTGACTACGTTGAATTCCTGCTCAACCGACTGGCAATGACGGTGAAGAAGGAAAAGCTCCCCTCACTTGAAGCCGCTGTCGAAGCCTTCAATACCCTGGGCAATCGACCTGAGGAAATGCTCAAGGCATTGCGTCAGCTACTGCAACAGGGCGGTGATCCTGATCTTTTCCTCCCCGTGATTGCCAGCACCTTACGCTCAGCGGCGGCAAGTATTGAGCTTGAAAAAGTCGAACAGCTGGGCAGCCTGGCTCAGGCGATTTTCAACAAGATCGCGGCTACGGAAGGCGATGCTCGGGGGATTTTCTCTACCGATGCAGCTGCGGAATATTCAAAGACGGTAGGTCGCGAAGTGCGGGTTGAAGAGATTCAACCCGTGGTGATTGCGCTGGTGGCGGAGAACATCATCATGCGGCGAGGGCATGGGATTTATGCGATTACGGATCAGTTTGTTCAGGAGATTTGGTTGGAGGAGCGTGCGTTGATTGAGGGGCGGTAGGGACAAGCAATAAATTTTCCACCTTAGTCACATGCTTGGACTTTGTAGGTCCGCTATTGATGATGTGGTGAAGGTGTTGGAGTCGCCTGGGAATACCGGGCTGTAAGTAGGGCTGTGAAGCGGCCCCAAAACCAGGCGCTTAGTAAAATCTCAGTGCCTTTATTGGGGCTGCTGCGCAGCCCGGCGCGGGGCAAGCCCGCTCACCACAGAGTTGTGTGCCCGCATTTGAGGGTGGTGTAGATACCCAGGGGCGTTTTTTTCGGTATAAACCTGAACATCCCTGCGTCGTGAACGGACTCCCATGAACGCCCTCAAACTGATCTGCCTCCTCATCGTTTTCCCGCTGCTGCTGGCCGCCCTCGGTGGCTGGGAGCGTCAGCGTGCTGACGAAACCACCACGGCGCTGGTCGATTACCACGTCACGGTGACTACCGCTAAACAGCAACTCCAAGCGCTGGCGGCGAAGGAGCCGACGGCGATGGTCGCCCTGGTCGATGAAAAAATCAGCGTGCAAACGGCCCTCTCGCGTCTGGAAAAAATCGAAGCCGAGCTGCCCATTGCCCACCGCGTGAACCGTGCGATGCGGGTCCTGGCGCCGTGGGTGATGGGCTTGGGTCTGTCGGCGGCGTTGATTGGTGCGGCTGCATTGGCGGGTACGTACTGGGCCGGGCGGCGGGCACGGCACTCACGGGAGAGGTTATTGCAGGCGTTCTCCCTGGGCAGCCGCCTGTTGCCCTATGTGCTGGTGGGCCATGTGGTGGCGGTGGCGGCGGCCGTCGCGTTGGCGTTGAGTTTCGAAGGCTTGGGGATGTGGCATATCGGCCGGCTGGGCAGTGGCGAAGTCAAGCTGATGGCGGTGCTGGGGGTGATCGCGGCGTTCTGTGTGTATTCGATCTGGCAGTTGCTCAGACAGCTGCGCCCTATGCTGGGGATGTTCAAGCCCGAGCCGCTGGAGATGTTCGGCCAGGTGGTGACGCCCGTGCAGGCTCCAGGGTTGTGGCGCCATGTGGACGAATTGGCGGAGAGGCTCGGCGCGCTGCCACCGGACCACATCGTGGTGAGCCTGGCCCAGGGCTTTTACGTGACCTCCAGCGCGGCCACTGTGCAACCGGCGAATACTTTGCTGCAGGGGCGCACCTTGCATGTGCCGTTGCTGTATCTGGGCCTGCTGAGCCGTGAAGAAATCAGCGCGGTGATCGGCCATGAGCTGGCGCACTTTGTGGGGAAGGACACGGAATACAGCCTGCGCTTTTTACCGATCTACGATGGGGTCAATCGCAGCCTCGAAGCGCTATTGAACACGATGCTGACCAGCGATTTTATCCAGGGACGGCTGATGCGGCCGTCGTTCATGTTCGGTGTGTTTTTCATGCAGCGCTTTGATGACGCGGTGAACCACTGGAGCCGTGAGCGTGAATTGCTGGCGGACGCTGCCGGCGCGCAGTTGGCGGGCCCTGCGGCGGCGGCTTCGGCGTTGTTGCGGGTGTCGGTGGTGCAGCCGCACGTTGAGGATGCCTTGTTGGCGTTGTGTGAAGCAGGCGCGGCTACCGATCTGCCCGACGCCGTATTCGCGAGCTTGCGTGAGTGTGAATTGCAACCATCAGCCGAAGCCCTGGAGATTCATCAACCCCATCCCACCGACTCCCACCCCTCCAATGGCGAACGCCTGCAGGCGCTGCACGTGCCACTGGACGATACCCTGCGCAGCGCCACCCGCGAGGTGGATAGCGACGTAGCGAATGCACAGATGGATGCCTATTTCAGTGCCCCCCAGGCAGTGCGCGAGCAGCTGTCTCGCGACGTGATGGACGTGGCGGTGTCGGAGAACAGCGCGCACACCCAGCTGCTGGAAACCTTGGCCGCTTCGGCCGAGGGTGAGCGCAGCCTGCATGAAGGCGGCCAGTGGCGCGGGGTGCTGATGGCGGTGTCGGGCCTGCCCTTTGTGCTGGCTGCCCTGTTTATCCTGAGTCGAGTCTGGCTCGCCCCGGAGCGTTTGAAAGGCACGCCGCTGTCGGCAGTCGGCGCGGGCGCGTGCCTGGGCCTTATCGGGCTGGGCCTGCTGTGGCTGGGCATCCGTCGATTCAAGCGCGCGCCGCAGACCGCGTTGCGCCTGACACCGGAGCATTTTGTGTTCAATAACCTGGCGCAACCGCTGCCCATCGAACATATCGAGGAGATCACGTTGCAGTTTGTCCAGGGCATCTGGGTAACCGTTCAACTGACGCCCGAGGCGCCGTTACCGGCAATGCGCAAGACCGCGTTCGGTGTACCCGGCGTGCGGGTCAACAAGAAGAAACGCCAGGTGCTGCTGCTGATGGCACAGCTGTGTATCGACAATAAAAAGATCGAACCTTATGAGGGGTTGTCCTTGATGCTCGACTACAAGAATGCGGCGTTGGCGCGCAAGATTTTGCAGAGCCGCGAGGACTGATGCACACCCATAAAAAAACCCCGAACCAGTCGGGGTTTTTTATTGCCTGGAATCAGGCGCGAGGTGCGATCACTTAGAAAACGTTGATCGGGTAGTCGGCGAACAGACGGATTTCGTTACCGCCTACGTTGTACTTGTCGGCATTGCTGGAAACGCGCAACCAGGACGCACGAGCACGCAGGCTCAGGTCTTTGGCCGGGCCACTTTGGACGACGTATTTGAACTGGTTGAAGATCTCGCGCTCGGTGCCATTGCCACGGTTGGAACCGTCGTCAATGTTGGTGCCGCGCACGTAGGCCACGTTGTAGGTCAGGCCAGGCACGCCGAAGGTGCTGAAGTCCAGGCCGTAGCCGGCTTGCCAGGAGCGCTCGTCCTTGCCGTTGAAGTCGGACCAGTAGGAGTTGGCCAGCAGGATGGTGTTGCCGCCGTCGCCGATGCCGCCAGCGTTGCGGTAGCCGCCGTACAGGTAGCCGGTGTCGCCCGTGCTGCGCTGGTGAGCGACGGTGAAGCTGTGCGGGCCGACAGCCCATGTGGCGCCCAGGCTCCAGATCTTGTTGTCGCGAGCGTCTTCGCTGCCTTGGTTTTCCAGGGCGAAGCTCTTGTCCAGCTTGGTCTTGTAGCCATTGAAGTCAAAGGTCAGCGACTGTTTCTCTGGCAGGGCCAGCACGTAGTTGACGTTGACGTATTGCTTCTTCAGCACGTCTTGCATGTCGGAGGCGTACAGCGCGGCCGATAGGTTTTCGGTGAATTTGTAGCTGCCACCGACGTAGTCGATGCTTTTCAGACGGCCGCTGTCGGTACCTTCGGCGCTCTTGCGAGCTTCCTTGGTGAAGTGACCGGCGTCGAGTTGCAGGCCGGCGATCTCTTTGGAGACGATCGACGTACCCGTGAACGTTTCGGACAGCAGACGGGAGTTGTCGTAGGCCAGGACCGGAACGTTAGGGAACTGATCACCGTACTTGAGCACAGTGTTGGAGACGCGGAACTTGACCGCTGCGCCGCCTTTGGCCAGGTCGTGTGGTGCCGAGCCAGGGTTTGCCGAGCCATCTGGGTTGGTGGTGCCATTACCCTGCTTGAAGAAGTCGATCCCCCCCGCGCCGGCGCGACCTTGGCCACCGTCCAGACGGATAGCATATTGGCCAATCACGTCCACACCCACACCGACGGTGCCTTGGGTGAAGCCGGACTCGAACTTGCCGATGAAGCCTTGGCCCCATTCGGCTTTGTCTTGCTTGCCGTTTTTGTAGTCGCGGCTGATGTAGGCGTTACGGGCTGCGATGTTCAGGTGGCTGTCTTCAACGAAACCCTTGGATTGCTCCTGGTCGTTTGCCATTGCTGTCGATGCGCTCAAAATCCCCAGAGCGATCAGACTCATCCGTTGCTTCAACATTTTTTGTATTCCTTATTACGGGTTGAGTACGCGCGATGACACCAGGCTCCATGTCGCTTTTCTGGTGTCGACTTTTCCGAAAAAAGAAGGCCCGCGGACGACTGAACATGCCGCGGGCCTTTTCTTATTGGATGAGTCATGGCTGTTAGCCACAGGCGTTGGGCGCAATCCTAGTCGCGCGTTGAACTATGTGTCAATTTCGTGAATCGTCTGTATTTAGGCGAAATAATTCTAAGCAAAGGCCTACTGCCTTTCTGAAAACGACCAGATTCTGTCTTTAACGACCCACGAAACACATCTCGTAACATATTTCAAAGCCGATACGTTTGGTAATGGATAACGCACGCAAATGCAAAGCATTACCATTAGCGTGCTTTTTCCTGCCAAACCCTTTGGATGCATTCCACCATGCCTGCCCTTCGCCTGACGCCCATGACCCTTGGGCTTTCTGTTCTGCTGTCTGCCGGTTTTGCCTGTGCCGCCACCACCTTGCCCGAAACCTCGATCAGCGCCGAAGCTGACGAAGACGACCCGCGCGTCAAGGAAACCAGCACCGCGACCCGCACCGCCACACCGGTACGGTATGTGCCCCAGGCCATCGACTCGGTGAAGACCGAAAGCCTGCGCGCCTACGGCACCAACGACCTGGGCCAGGCCTTGAGCGGCATCCCCAACGTCAGCAGCGGCGCCGACACGCGCTTCGACAGTCTGCGCATCCGTGGCTTCGACGCGAGCAACGACTTCTACCTCGATGGCATTCGCGACGACAGCCAGTACGTGCGCGACCTGCACAACATCGAGCGCATCGAAGTGCTCAAAGGCCCGGCAGCCGTGCTTTACGGGCGAGGCGGCCAGGGCGGGATCGTCAACCGCGTGAGCAAACTGCCAACGGCCGGGCGCAAGTCGAGCATCGAGGCCCAGGGCGGCAGCAACGATTTGCGCAGTGTGTATGCCGACCTGAGCACCGACCCCACCGACAACATCAGCCTGCGTCTGAACATGGGCAACCAGGACAACAACAGCTTCCGCGACGGCGTCAGCGGCAATCGCCAACTGTTCGCACCGTCCATGAGCTGGCAGCTCACACCGGATCTGAACTGGCTGGTGCAATACGAATACAGCCGCTACAACCGCACGCCGGATCGCGGCATCCCCGGCGTCAACGGCCGCCCCGCCGACGTCAGTCGCAGCACCACCTACGGCGACAGCCGCGATTACATCGACGACAAGACCCAGTCCCTGCGCTCCAAGCTGGCCTACGAACTCAACGACAACTGGCAACTGCGCCAGACCCTCGGCGTGTTCAAGCTCGACAGCGATTTCGACAACACCTACCAGACCGCCTATGTTGCCTCGACCAATCGGGTGACGCGCCAACGCTGGCAGCAAGACCTGACCACCCTCAACGTCTTCAACAACATTGAGCTGGAAGGAGGCTTCAGCACCTTCGGCCTGGAACACCGCCTGCTCACCGGCGTGGAGCTGGGCAGCCAGCGCCGCGATCCAAAGCTGTACACCGCCACTGCTGTGAACCGCGGTGGCCAGGCCGTGCCAGCCCTGGACCTCAACCAGCCCAACCGTCGCCTGAGCCACACCGGGCGCATGAGCGTATCAAGTAACAACCACACCGAAGTCGAAAGCCGCGCCCTGTATGTGCAAGACCAACTGCGTCTGAACGACCAGTGGCAAGTGCTGGCCGGCCTGCGTTACGACCGTTTCGAAGTGGACACCAAAAACAAACTGCTCAATACCCGACAAGACGTCAAAAGCCACAGCACCAGCCCGCGCTTTGGCCTGGTGTGGACGCCCCTGGAACACCACTCGTTCTATGCCTCGTGGAGCAAGACCTTCTCACCGGCCGGTGGCGGCCTGATCGGCATCACCCCGAACGCCGCCGGCAGCGTCAACGACCTGAGCCCCGAGCTGACCAAGCAAAAAGAGATCGGCGTAAAAAGCGACTGGCTCGACGATCGCCTGAGCACCACCCTGGCGGTGTACGAACTGGAACTCTACAACCGCCGCACCAGCGACCCGCTGGACCGCACCATTACCCTGCTCAGCGGCCTGCAGCGCTCGCGCGGCGTGGAGCTGACAGCCACCGGCAAGATCATCGGCAACTGGTCTGTACGCGGTGGTGTCGGCCTGCAGGATGCCAAGGTCGAGAAGGACAACAACGGCTTTGAAGGCAAGCGCGTCAGCGACGTGGCCAAGCGCAATGCAAGCCTGTTCATCACCTGGAAACCGGAGATGGGCTGGTACGCGGAAACCGGTTTGACCCTGGTCGGCGACCGTTATGCCGACAGCCTCAACACCGTGGTGCTGCCGGGTTATGGCAGTTGGGACGCGTTGGTCGGGTTCCGGCAGAAAGAATGGGATGTGCGCGCGGCGCTGAACAATATCGCCGACAAGACCTACTACGAATCGGCGACCAGTGTGGCGCAGATTCAGCCGGGCGAACCGCGTAACCTGGTGGTGACGGGCACTTATAGCTTCTAAACGTAAACCCCCTTCTTATCGCAGCTGCCGAGCGCAAGCGAGGCAGCTGCGATGAAGCCAAGGCTATTTCGTTAGTTACTCATCAACTCGCACAACGCGTGCATTTCAGCCTCGCTGAACAACCCCACCGGGTAGCGTTCACTCATCACACTGCGCAAATCCGGCTGCTGCCTGGCTTGTCGCGAGCCGTTTTCCTTCAACCAGAGCCCCAGCGCATGGATCGCGTCACCGTCAACCCGCGAAGGGTGGAAGGTGCGCGTGTACATCGGGTTGATATTGGCATTCATTTCGGCGCTCTCTCCTGCTGCGTGAGCGGCTAACTTACTTAAGGTTTATGACAGAACTGTGCGGTCATCACCCTGGGACACTGGGGCAACACCGATACAAGAGCTATGCCAATGTCGCGTGTTTATAGGTGGGCGGACACAAAAAAGCCCACGACCGTGCTGGGCCGTGGGCTTGCTGTAGAGACCGAAACCGAGGGACGCCCGGTTGCCGGAAAGGCGTTGTTACAACTGCACTCAGTTTTTATGCGGGGCCGGCTGTTGTTGGGTCAGGCAATGGATATTACCGCCACCCAGTAACAGTTCACGGCCCGGCACCATCACCACTTCGTGCTGCGGGAACAGGTCCTGCAGGATAGCCTTGGCTTCAGCGTCCAACGGGTCGTCGAAACTTGGCGCGATGATGCCGCCGTTGACGATCAGGAAGTTGACGTAGGAACCCGCCAACCGCACGGTCGGATTGCGTTCCTGTGTGCCGTCCACCGGGTCGACCCCTGCGCACTCTTCCTCAGTGGCATACAACGGCCCCGGGATCGGCATTTTATGCACTGTGAACGAGCGCCCCTGGGCGTCGGTGCTGCTTTGCAGGACAGCCATGGCGGCGTGGCAACGTGTGTAGTTCGGGTCTTGCGGGTCGTCGGTCCAGGCCAGCAATACTTCACCTGGGCGCACGTAGCAGCAGAAGTTATCCACATGACCGTCGGTTTCGTCGTTGAACAGGCCGTCCGGCAGCCAGATGATCTTATCCACAGCCAGGTTGGCGCTGAGCACCGCTTCGATTTCGGCACGGTCGAGGTGCGGATTACGGTTGCGATTGAGCAGGCATTCCTCGGTGGTAATCAGGGTGCCTTCGCCGTCGACGTGGATCGAACCGCCTTCCAGCACGAAGCCCTCTGTGCGGTAACGCGGCGCGCGCTCGATTTCGAGGATCTTGCCGCCCACCTGCGAGTCGCGGTTCCACGGCGAGTACAGGCCACCGTCAAAACCGCCCCAGGCGTTGAAATCCCAGTTCACGCCGCGCACTTCGCCACGGTCGTTGATCACGAACGTCGGGCCGGTATCGCGCACCCAGGCGTCATCGCTGGACATTTCCACCACACGGATATTCGGCAGGTCCAGGCGGGCGCGGGCGTTTTCGTACTGGCCGGCGGAAACCGCCACGGTCACCGGCTCAAACCGTGCGATGGCCTTGGCCACGGCCACGTGAGCCGCCTGTGCGGGCTTGCCGCCCAGGCGCCAGTTGTCCGGGCGCTCGGGCCACACCATCCAGGTTTGGGTCTGTGGCGCCCATTCGGCGGGCATGTGGAAGCCATCGGCGCGGGGGGTGCTATGCAGGGTGGTCATGGCGATCAGGACTCCGAATGGGGTAGAGGCCGACTTTATAACGGATAAAAATCGGCTTTAGAAGGGAATAAACAGCATGAATGAAAAATATGACAGCCAATCACCGATAACAATCGATTATCTACAGTTGCTCATCCAGCACCTTCGACAGCATGTCGACAAAGAAGTCCACGCTCCGTTTGGAGGTCACCA
This sequence comes from Pseudomonas sp. NFX5, assembly GCF_049132125.1. NCBI lineage: Bacteria > Pseudomonadati > Pseudomonadota > Gammaproteobacteria > Pseudomonadales > Pseudomonadaceae > Pseudomonas > Pseudomonas sp. NFX5. The sequence continues at coordinate 135,959 of NZ_JAFMZG010000023.1, read as the reverse complement.
TCGGCGGCTTGATCTTGAGGATGTTCAAATAATCGCCAGTCGGCTGCATGAAGATCCCCAGCTCCCGCAAGCGATCACACAACAGGGTGGTCTCTTCGGTGGCGGGCTCCAGGGTTTGCCGGTCACGCACCAACTCCAGGCCCAGATAGAAACCGGAACCGTGAACCGCGCCCACCAGGGGATGACGGTCGATCAGTGCTTCCAGCCGCGCCTTGAAATGCCCGCCGACCACCTGGGCGTTTTCCCACAGTTTTTCTTCTTCCATCACATCCAGCACCGCCATGCCGATCCGGCAACTTACCGGGCTGCCCCCCGACGATGAGAAGAAATACCCCTCGGCCTCCAATGCCTCGGCGATCTCGCGACGGGTGATCACCGCGCCAAGTGGCTGACCATTGCCCATGCCCTTGGCCATGGTGATGATGTCGGGCACCACGCCCTGCTCTTCGAAGCCCCAGAAAAAGTGCCCCATGCGGCCGTAGCCGACCTGCACTTCATCGGCGATGCACACGCCGCCTTGGGCACGCACCAACCCGTACACCTGCTGCAAGTAACCCGGCGGCAGGGAGATGCCGCCGGCGTTGCCGTACACCGGTTCACAGATAAACCCGGCCAGTTGGCGCTTGCTCGCAGCGATTTTCGCCAGGTTATGTTCCACGCTTCGTACGTAGTCCGGCGCACTGTCCTGCCCGCGGAATTCACCGCGATAGGTGTTCGGCGCGGTAACCGGGTGGACCCACTCCGGGCGGCTGCTCAGGGCCTGGGGATTGTCCGCAATCGAGGTGGACACCGCATCCGCCGCCACCGACCAGCCATGATAGGCCTCCAGCACACTGAGCATGTCGCGCCCACCGCTGTAGGCCCAGGCCAGGCGGATGGCCAGGTCGTTGGCCTCGGTGCCGCTGTTGACCAGGAACACCCGATCCATGCCCGCCGGCGCCAGCGCCAGCAAGCGCTCGGAAAACTCGGCAATGGCGGCATAGTGAAACCGCGAGTTGGTATTGAGCAGCGACCATTGCCGCGCCGCCACCGCCGCCATGCGCGGGTGGCCGTGACCCAGTACGGCGACGTTATTGAGCATGTCCAGGTAGGAACGGCCCTGCATATCGATCAGGTGGTTGCGCCAGCCGCGCTCGATGCGTGGCGGGTCGACGTAATAGTGCTTCTGCGAGCGGGCGAAACTGGCGTCACGCCGGGCCAGCAGGGCGTGGGGGTCGAGTTCCGGTTCGGCATCACAGGCCAGTCCCAGTAACCCCGCAGGCGAGGGGCACAAGGCTTGCCAGGCCAAGGCCCGGGACGGTGTACAAAACAGCGGCGGTTCGAGGTCGGCACGGCACAGTTGCACGGTCAGCGGCCCATGGACCTCACCGAGAACCTGCCCCTCCACCAGCAATGAACCGTGCTTCAACCGGGTGTCCACGCCCCACAACCGCACGCTCAGCTCCACCCCTTGCACGCTCACAAGGCCATCGGCGTCCTGATGCAGCGTTCCGGCAAAAGGCGCCTCCAACACCGTGCCATGGGGCAGATGCAGCTCTACGTGGAGGGGGAAAGTCTGCGGTTCGGTGGCACTGTCCGGGCAGGTACGCGACAGCCGATATTGGCCATAACGACTTGCCGCCAGCCCATGCACCGCCGCCGCCTGATCCAGCAGTTGCCGATCAATGCCGGGCAGTTCCCAGTTGCCGGCTTCGAAATGCGGGCTGAGCACACCCAGGTCGATCAGCGCGAACTCACGCCCCACCAGGCCCGGTAGCAACGGCGCGAAGTCCTGGCTGGCAATCGACGGCAGCGTCTCACCGACACTGCCGAGAATCGCAGCCTCCATCAGTTCAAACGGCACCGACGTCGCCACATGGAAAATTTCCCACTCGTGTTCGGCGTTTTTCAACAGGTAAGTGTTGTCCGGATCCAGGCGTTGCTGCTGTTCGCTGCTTAATACCAACACTGCCGCACGGGCGACGATCAGCGGCCACAACGCCTGCAATTCCTCGCGTTGCAACGGGGTCACGGCATGGCAGGCCCGGACCGCCGGCAGGATGGCAAACGGGTCGCCCTCGGCATGGTGCAACAGGGCCGCACAGGTCACCGACAGGTCGGCAACCCGCCAGGTGTGCACCAGGTCGCCGAAATCGATGACGCCTTGCAGTTGCCAGTGCCGTTGCGCATCGCGCTGCCAGACCACGTTGTCATCGGTGATGTCCATGTGCACCGCTTGCCAGGGCAGGCGGTCGGCCAGGGGACGAATGCGCTGTTCAACCTGCTCGGCCACCTGTTCCAGCGCGGCGCGGTGGGGCAGGTTTTCCAGGGTGGCCAACAGATGAGTGATCAGTTCCCGGGCATGGCGTGGGTCCCATTGCAGGGTACGGTCCAATCCAGGGTGGGAGAAATCCGCCAGCGCGCGGCTCATGCGCCCGCACAGGTCGCCGAAGCCGGCGATCACGTCGCGCCCCAAATGCGGCAGATGGGTCAACGGCTGGCCGTCGATATAGTCCAGCAGCCGCAGGTGCAGGGGCTGGCCATCGACCGTCACGCTCAACAGCTCTTCACCGTCCAGGGCCTTGATGACCTTGGGCACCCGCACGGCCTGCAGGGTGTCGAGGGCCGCGTGCTGGGCCTGCAGCTCAATCGCCGCATAGTCGCCCCGGCAGATTTTCAGAACAAACCGACCGCGGGCACTGTCGATTTTGTAATTGAGGTCTTGCTGGCTGCCCAGTGATTGCAGGGTGCCCGTGAGGCCGTAGTGCTGCTCGAGCAATTGCGCTGCCTGGTCGGGGCCTACTTGCGGGCAGGGTAGATTGGCGCGATGGATCAACGTAGCAAGCAGCATGGGCGTGGCCTCGTTTTTTTCAGGGGTGTATATCGCCATTGTTCAGGTGAGTTAGGCAACCCCCCTACGCATACCGCGCTTGCGCCTATCTTCCGCACAACTCAAGCTATGCTTCATTCGCTTAATGTCCGTCTAAGGAAAAGGCCCTCCGACATGCGCATTCTCATCACCGGCGGCGCTGGATTTATCGGCTCCGCCCTGATCCGCCATCTGATTCAAAACACCGAACACGAAGTGCTCAATCTGGACAAACTTACGTATGCAGGCAATCTGGAATCACTGACCAGCATTGCGTCTAACAGCCGCTATGAGTTCGTACAGGCCGATATCATTGACCAGGCCAGCATCAGCGCCGTGCTGACGCGCTTCGAGCCACAGGCAATCATGCACTTGGCCGCAGAATCCCATGTCGATCGTTCGATTGACGGGCCGTCGGATTTTATCCAGACCAATATCGTCGGCACCTACAGCCTGCTGGAGGCCACCCGCGCGTACTGGCACACGCTGGCGGAGCCCTCCAAGAGCGCTTTCCGTTTCCATCACATCTCCACCGATGAGGTGTACGGCGACCTGCACGGCGTTGACGATCTTTTCACCGAAACCACGCCTTACGCGCCCAGTTCACCTTACTCCGCGAGCAAGGCGGCGTCCGACCACCTGGTGCGTGCCTGGCAACGCACCTACGGCCTGCCGGTATTGCTGACCAATTGTTCGAACAACTACGGCCCTTTCCACTTCCCCGAGAAGTTGATCCCGCTGGTCATCCTCAACGCGCTCGCGGGCAAGCCATTACCGGTCTATGGTAATGGTTTGCAGGTGCGCGACTGGCTGTTCGTCGAGGACCATGCCCGCGCACTTCTGAAAGTGGTAACTGAAGGTGTGGTCGGCGAGACCTACAATATCGGCGGCCACAATGAGCAAAAAAACATCGACGTGGTACGAGGCATCTGCGGCCTGCTGGAAGAATTGGCACCGCAACGTCCGGCCGGTTTGGAAAAATTTACCGACCTGATCACGTTCGTCAAAGATCGACCAGGCCACGATCAGCGCTATGCAATCGACGCCAGCAAGATCGAACGCGAACTGGGCTGGGTCCCGGAAGAAACGTTCGAGACCGGCCTGCGCAAGACCGTACAGTGGTACCTCGACAACCTGGAATGGTGCCGCAGGGTACAGGACGGCAGTTATCAGGGTGAACGATTGGGCAACACCGACATGAAGGATCTGATTGCATGATGAAGGGAATCGTATTGGCAGGAGGCTCAGGCACTCGCTTGCACCCCATTACCCTGGGCGTGTCCAAGCAGCTGCTGCCAGTGTATGACAAGCCGATGATCTATTACCCGATCTCGGTGCTGATGCTGGCAGGAATCAAAGACATCCTCGTGATTTCCACGCCAGTGGACTTGCCGCAGTATCGTAACTTGCTGGGCGATGGCAGCCAGTTCGGCGTGCGCTTCACCTATGCCGAGCAGCCGTCGCCGGATGGCTTGGCCCAGGCATTTATCATTGGCGAAGAATTTATCGGTAATGACCCGGTATGCCTGATCCTGGGTGACAACATTTTCCACGGCCAATATTTCGGCGAACAGTTGCGGACTGCAGCCAGGCGTCCTTCCGGCGCGACGGTATTTGGTTATTGGGTAAAAGACCCAGAACGATTTGGCGTGATCGACTTCGACAAGGACGGTCGCGCCCTGTCGATTGAAGAGAAACCACTGAAGCCAAAGTCCCCCTATGCCGTAACCGGCCTTTATTTCTACGACAACGACGTGATCGAGATCGCCAAAGCCGTGAAACCTTCACATCGTGGCGAGCTTGAGATTACCGACGTCAACAACGCCTATCTCAAGCGCGGCGACCTGCATGTGGAACGTTTCGGGCGCGGATTCGCTTGGCTCGATACAGGCACCCACGACAGCCTGTTGGAAGCTTCGCTCTACGTGCAGACCATCGAGCATCGCCAGGGCCTGAAAGTAGCTTGCCTGGAAGAAATTGCTTACCAGAACCGCTGGATTGACCGTGAATACTTGCTGGAGCGGGCCAAATATTTTGGCAAGACCGGCTACGGTCAATACTTGTTCACCCTCGCAGGGGATAATCCATATGAATGTATCCGCCACTGAGTTGCCCGGGGTATTGATCATCGAGCCGAAGGTTTTTGGCGATGAACGCGGTTTTTTCTATGAGAGTTTCAATGCCCGGGACTTTGCGCAAGCAACCGGGCTGCAGCAAGAGTTTGTTCAGGACAACCACTCGCGCTCACAAAGAGGCGTGTTGCGCGGCCTGCATTACCAAGTGGAACACGCTCAGGGCAAATTGGTGCGAGTGACTGCCGGTGAGGTGTTAGACGTCGCAGTGGATATACGTCAGAGCTCACCTGCATTTGGCAAATGGGCCAGCGTTCGGCTATCGACCGACAACAGTCGCCAACTGTGGATTCCTCCGGGGTTCGCCCATGGTTTTGTGGTGCTCAGCGACTACGCCGAATTCCTCTACAAGACGACTGATTACTACACACCCTCTGCAGAGCGCTGCATCCGCTGGGACGATCCGGACCTCAATATCGACTGGCAATTGACGGGGCCTCCAACCTTGTCTTCCAAGGACCAGAGCGGCAAAAGTCTGAAAGACGCCGATCTGTTCCCATGAAAATCCTGATCACCGGCCAACATGGCCAAGTCTCCCAGGCACTGCAACAGCAGCTCCAGGGCCTGGGCGAACTGATTGTCCTCGGCCGCGAGCACCTCGATCTGGCCGACGCCAAGCACATCCGCCAGCAGGTGCGCGCCCATCGCCCCGACCTGATCATCAACGCCGCCGCCCACACGGCTGTGGATCAGGCCGAAAGCGAACCGGACCTCGCCTTCGCCATCAACGCCACCGCCCCCGGAATTCTCGCCGAGGAAGCCAAGGCCCTGGGCAGCCCGTTGATCCACTACTCCACCGACTACGTGTTCGACGGCAGCAAGCCTGGGCCCTACACCGAAGCAGACACGCCCAACCCCTTGGGCGTCTACGGCCAGAGCAAACTGGCGGGTGAACAGGCGATTGCCGCAGTGGGAGGCCAGTACCTGATCCTGCGCACCAGCTGGGTCTACTCCAACCATGGCAAGAACTTCCTGCTGACCATGCAGCGCCTGCTGCAAGAAAAACCCCACCTGCGCATCGTCGCCGACCAGATCGGCGCGCCGACGTGGGCCGTGACCATTGCCGCCAGTACGCGCGCCCTGATCGAACGCTGGCAGGCGGGCAAGGCCGGGGAATGGGGCATCTACCACCTGACCGCCGAGGGTGAAACCTCGTGGTTCGGCTTTGCCCAGGCGATCGGCGAGCACCTGCGCGCCAGTGGCCGCGCGTGTGCCGAACTGGAGGCGATCCCGTCCAGCGCCTACCCGACGCCCGCCCGGCGCCCGCTGAACTCACGCCTCGATTGCAGCCACCTGCGCCTGCAATGGCGCGTCAGTCAGCCCTTGTGGCAAGACGCATTGCGCGAGTGTCTTGCCGGGCAGCACTAGGCATAATGCGCCTGTACCCACAGGCGCACGACTCCCATGACTCCACCCCTTCCGCGAAGACCCCGCTGGCGCAGCCTCGCCCTATTGGCCCTGTGCCTGGCACCGTTGCTGTGGCCGCTGGAGCACTTGGCCGAGCGTTACTATCGCAGCGAACTGGCCGGGCAAAACCGCCAGACCCTCGATCTGTACGTCGCCAACCTGCTGGGCACCCTGCATCGCTATGAAGTGCTGCCGCAGATCCTCGGCGACTTGCCGGCCTTGCGCACGGCGCTGGCCGCGCCGCAGGTCAGTACCAACCTGGTCAACGCCAACATGCTGCTCAAGGACGTCGCCGCCCAGGCCGGGGTGGAAGTGATGTATCTGATGGACACCACCGGCAAGACCCTCGCCGCGTCCAATTGGGACAAGCAGGACAGTTTCGTCGGGCGCAACTTCTCGTTCCGGCCCTATTTCAGCGAAGCCATGGCCGGGCGCCTGGGACGGTTTTTCGGGCTGGGCACCACCTCGGCCAAGCGCGGCTATTTCTTCGCCGCCGCGGTGCGCGATGGCGACACGATCATCGGCGTACTGGTGGTCAAGGTCGACCTGGACCACACCGAAAGCCTGTGGGGCAATACCCCGGAACAACTGCTGGTCACCGACCACAACGGCGTGGTGATCCTCACGTCGCGCCCGCAATGGCGCTTCCGTGCCACCCGGCCGCTGACCGCCGAAGAACGCCAGGCCATCATCGCCATCCAGCCCTACCCCACGCGCGACCCGCAACCCTTGAGCCTGAGCAGCAGCGCATGGCTGCGCCAATCCACCGCCATTGCCGAGACCGGCTGGAATGTGGAAATCCTGGCACCGCAATCCTTGATCAGCCGCCCGGTGCGCACGGTGGTCGCCGTGGGCGGCGCCACGTTGCTGGTGTTGATGCTGCTGCTGGGCCTGTTGATGCAGCGCCGTCGCCACTACCTGGAACGCATCGCCTTCGAAGCCAAGGCCCGCCGCGAGCTGGAGATGCGCGTGGTCGAACGTACCAGCGATCTGGAAGGCCTCAACCGGCGCCTCAAACAGGAAGTGCTGGAGCGCGAACACGCCCAGCAGGAACTGGTGCGCGCCCAGGATGACCTGGTGCAGGCGGGCAAGCTGTCAGCGCTGGGCACCATGTCGGCGAGTATCAGCCACGAACTCAACCAACCCCTGGCGGCGATCCGCAGCTATGCGGAAAACGCCGAGATCCTGCTCGACCACGAGCGCACCAGCGATGCCCGGGGCAATCTCAAGCTGATCAGCGAACTGACCGGGCGCATGGCCTCGATCATCGCCCACCTGCGCGCCTTCGCCCGGCGCGACCGGCACGCGCCGGAGAGCGTGGCCCTGCAACCCGCCCTCGACGATGCCCTGGCGCTCCTGGCCAAGCGGCGGCGCTCGATGGAAGTGGAACTGATCCGCGATTTGCCGGAAGCGACCCTATGGGTGCAGGCCGGCGAAACCCGCCTGCGCCAGGTGCTGGGAAACCTGCTGGCCAACGCCCTCGACGCCCTTACCGAAAAAGGCCCGCCGCGCAAACTGTGGCTGAGTGCCGAAACCACCGCCCAGGGCGTCAACCTGTACATTCGCGACAACGGCCCGGGCTTTTGCATGGAAGCCCTGGGCCGCGCCAGCGAACCGTTCTACACCACCAAGACCCGCACCCAGGGCTTGGGCCTGGGCCTGGCGATCTGTGACACCCTGATGCGTGCCTTTGGCGGCGAACTGCTGTTTGCCAACCACAAGGAAGGTGGCGCGCTGTTAACCCTGAAATTGCGTGCCGGCTCGCCGGGCGTCAGTCTGCAACCGTCCGAGGACCGCAGTGTATGAGTATCGATAACCAGATTCAGGTGGTGTTGATCGACGATGATCCGCACTTGCGTCAGGCCCTGTGCCAGACCCTGGACCTGGCCGGGCTGAACGTCCTGCCCCTGGGCGAAGCCACCGGCCTCACCGCGCGCCTGTCGCGGGATTGGCCGGGCGTGGTGGTCAGCGACATCCGCATGCCCGGCATGGACGGCCTGGAGCTGCTGGCCGAGCTGCACGGCCAGGATCCGGACCTGCCGGTGCTGCTGATCACCGGCCACGGCGACGTGCCGCTGGCGGTGCAGGCCATGCGCGCGGGAGCCTATGACTTCCTCGAGAAACCCTTCGCCAGCGACGCCCTGCTCGACAGCGTGCGCCGCGCCCTGGCCCTGCGCCGGCTGGTGCTCGACAACCGCAGCCTGCGCCTGGCCCTGAGCGACCGCCAACAACTGAGCACCCGCCTGGTGGGGCACTCGCCACAGATGCTGCGCCTGCGCGAGCAGATCGGCGCCCTGGCCGCAACCCGCGCAGATGTGCTGATCCTCGGCGAAACCGGCGCCGGCAAGGAAGTGGTGGCCCGCGCGCTGCACGACCTGTCGAGCCGGCGCAGCGGGCCGTTTGTGGCGATCAACGCCGGGGCGTTGGCCGAGTCGGTGGTGGAGAGCGAACTGTTCGGCCATGAGCCCGGCGCCTTTACCGGCGCGCAGAAGCGGCGCATCGGCAAATTCGAATTCGCCAACGGCGGCACCTTGTTCCTCGATGAAATCGAAAGCATGAGCCTGGACGTGCAGGTCAAGCTGCTGCGTCTGTTACAGGAGCGTGTGGTGGAGCGCCTCGGCGGCAATCAGCTGATCCCGCTGGATATCCGCATCATCGCCGCCACCAAGGAAGACCTGCGCCTGGCCGCCGACCAGGGCCGCTTCCGCGCCGACTTGTACTATCGCCTCAACGTCGCGCCGTTGCGTATTCCGCCACTGCGCGAGCGCGGTGAAGATGCGTTGATGCTGTTCCAGCACTTCGCCGACGAAGCCAGCAGCCGCCATGGCCTGCCGTTGCATGAGCTGCAACCGGGCCAGCGTGCCCTGCTGTTGCGTCATAGCTGGCCGGGCAATGTGCGCGAATTGCAGAACGCCGCCGAGCGCTTCGCCTTGGGCCTGGAGTTGGCGCTGGACAGCACCCCGGACAACCCCGCCAGCAGCGTGCTGACTTCCACGCCGGGCGGCTTGAGCGAACAGGTCGAGCAGTTCGAAAAAAGCCTGATCGCCGCCGAACTGACCCGCCCCCACAGCTCCATGCGCAGCCTCGCAGAAGCCCTCGGCGTACCGCGCAAGACCCTGCACGACAAACTGCGCAAGCACGGCCTGAACTTCGCCAACCCAAGCACTGACGACGAATGACCCTGCCCACCCACCAAGAGGCCGCCATGAGCCGCGACAGCCGTTACCTGGAATCCATCCTCCACCACGACATCCCCCTGACCCGCGAAATGGGCCTCAAGGTACTCGACTGGCAAGACGGGCAACTGCGACTGCATCTGCCCCTGCACGCCAATATCAACCACAAGAGCACCATGTTCGGCGGCAGCCTCTACTGCGGCGCGGTGCTGGCGGGTTGGGGCTGGATGCACCTGCAACTGCGCGAGGAAGGGATTGAAGACGGGCATATCGTGATTCAGGAAGGGCAGATCAGTTATCCGCTGCCGGTGACGCACGACGCGACCGCCATTTGCGCGGCACCGGAGGAGAAGGTGTGGAAGCGTTTTTTGGCGACCTACAGGCGCTATGGCCGGGCGCGGCTGGCGTTGGACACCTGGATCGTGAATGAGGGCAGTGAAGAGCGGGCCGTTACGTTTACCGGCCAATACGTCTTGCACCGCTAGAAGCCAATACACAAAAAAAATGTGGGAGGGGGCTTGCTCCCTCCCACATTCAGATCGGCTGAGGTATTAAGAGCGGGCCAAGGTCAGCAACCGCTCACGCCACGCCGCCTTCGCCGGCAACGCCAGGAAAAACGGATTCAGCAACGACGCCCGCGCCGGATAGCTGAACGGCTCGCCACTCAACTCCAGCACCTCGCCGCCCGCCCCTTCCAATACACCCTGGGCCGCCGCCGTATCCCACTGCGAAGTCGGCGCCAGCCGCGGGTAGCAATCGGCACTGCCCTCGGCCAACAGGCAGAATTTCAACGAGCTGCCGATATTCGCCAGCTTCAACTCCCCCAACCCTTCGCTCAAACCGTCCAGCAGGCGCTCTTGCTCGGGGCTGGTATGCCGGCGGCTGGCGACCACGGTGAACGCCTCACCCACTGCCGGGGCCTCGCGCACCTGGATCTGCCTGGGCGCTTCGTTCACGTCGGAACGCCACGCCCCCAGGCCGGCACCACCGAAGTAGCAACGGCCACTGGTGGGCATGGACACCACGCCGAACACCACGCGCCCCTGTTCGACCAGGGCAATATTGACGGTGAATTCTTCGCTGCCGGCGATAAATTCCTTGGTGCCATCCAGCGGGTCCACCAGCCACCAGCGCTGCCAGCCGGCACGTACGCTCTGGTCGATGTCAGCGTCTTCTTCGGACAGCACCGGGATGCTCGGGTCCAATGCGGTAAGGCCCGCAAGAATCAGATGGTGGGCGGCCAGGTCGGCCGCCGTCACCGGCGAATCATCGGCCTTGGAGGTCACCGCCACATCGGCGCGCCAGTACGGCAGGATCACTTCACCCGCCTGGCGGGCCAGTTCGATCACAGGGGCGATAAACGGGTGGCCTAAAAACAGTTCGCTCATGGGGTAAACGCTCCACGCTGAATCAACAAATCTCGTACCAGGTACAACGCCGCCAGGGCGCGGCCTTCGCTGAATTGCTCGTTTTGCGCAAGCTGCGACAGCTCGCGCAGGTTGACCCTGTCCACACGCATCGGCTCGGGCTCATCGCCTTCCAGGCGTTCTTCATAGAGTTGGGTGGCGAGCACCACCTGGATTTTCTGGCTCATGTAGCCAGGGGACAACGACAGCTCGGTAATGTGTTCCAACTGCCGTGCGCCGTAGCCGGCTTCTTCCTTGAGTTCCCGGTCTGCCGCCGCCAGCACGTCTTCGCCGGGTTCGATCAGGCCCTTGGGCAAGGACAGCTCATACTCATCGGTACCGCCGCAGTACTCTTCAACCAGCAACGCATGATCTTCGTCGATCATCGCCACGATCATCACTGCGCCGTAGCCGGCACCGCGGCCCACCAGGCGCTCGTAGGTCCGTTCAACGCCATTGGAAAAGCGCAATTGCACTTCCTCCACGCGGAACAAACGGCTACTGGCGACTATTTCGCGGGCGAGGACGGTGGGTTTCTGGCGCATAAGCGGCTCCTTGGCGTGATCGGGTTACTATACCGTGGCTTTTCCGATTGTCTGTGTCGGATATCTTTACTTACATGAGACCGCACCATGCCCTCTTTGCCCTGGCACGCCATCGACACCGTCCTGCTGGACATGGACGGCACCCTGCTCGACCTGCATTACGACAACCATTTCTGGATGGAACACCTGCCCCAGCGTTACGCCGAACTGCACGGGGTGAGCCGGGCCATGGCCGAGATGGAGTTGCAGCCTCTGTTCGAGCGTAACGCCGGACAGTTGCAATGGTATTGCCTGGATTTCTGGAGTGCGGAACTGAACATCCCGGTGCGCGAGCTCAAGCTGGAAACCGCCCACCTGATCGCCCTGCGCGCGGATGCCGACATCTTCCTGGCGGCGATCAAACAGGCCGGCAAGCGCGTGATCCTGATCACCAACGCCCATCGTGATTCGCTGTCGTTGAAATTGGAGCGCATTGAACTGGCGCCGTATTTCGAGCGACTGATCAGCTCCCACGACTACGGCTTCGCCAAGGAAAACCCGCAGTTCTGGGATGCCTTGCAGGCTGACATCCAGTTCGATCCGGCTCGCAGCCTGTTTATCGATGACACCCTGCCGATCCTGCGCAGTGCCCAGGCGTTTGGCGTGGGGCATTTGCTGGCGGTGAAAGAGCCGGACAGCAAAAAGGGGCCAAAGGACACGGCTGAATTTGCAGCAGTCGGTGACTACCGCGATCTCATTGTCGGGCTCTGAACCCTGTGGGAGGGAGCAAGCCCCCTCCCACCTTTTCGCCCGTGTATTACTCAGGAATACGCAGCGTCTGCCCTGGGTAAATCTTGTCTGGATGGGACAACAGCGGCTTGTTGGCCTCGAAGATCTTGTTATATAGGTTGGCGTTGCCGTACACCGTCAGGGAAATCGCGCTGAGGGTGTCGCCCTTTTTCACCACGACGAAACGGGCGGCGGCAACTGCCGGGCCGGTTACGGTGATCTGGTCATCCACACTGGCCACGCCTTGAATGTTACCCAGCGCCAGCAGAATCTTCTCTTTCTCTTCCTGGGTGGCGACTTCACCGGTCACGGTCACTTTGTCGCCATCCACCGTGGTCTGCACATTCGGATTCCCCAGCCCCACCTTCGCTACGTGTTCCTTCAACTGCTCACTCGCGTTGGCATTACCCGGCGTCAACAGGTCGACAATCTTTTCGCCGGCTTCTTTGATAAAGCTGAAAATGCTCATAGTGCGCTCTCCTTGGTAGTTGATTTCCAGATGCCCAAGACTAGACCAGTCCGGCAGACTTGGGTTCCAGCCCGACCAAAGACGCAAACGCGCTAGAATCCCCCCGCCATTGGAATAAGCCCTGGAGCGAAGATGGACATCAAGCAGCTGAAATTCCTCATCGCCCTCGACGAGACCCGTCACTTCGGCCAGGCCGCGGCGCGTTGCCACATCACCCAGCCAACCCTTTCGATGCGCCTGCGCAACCTTGAAGAAGAGCTGGACTTGCCGCTGGTCAATCGCGGCCAGCGCTTCGAAGGGTTCACCGCCCCCGGCGAGCGCGTGCTGGCCTGGGCACGCACGGTGCTGGCGGCCTATGACGGTTTGCAGGCCGAAGCCGCCGCCTGCCGTGGCAACCTGGTGGGTACGTTGCGCCTGGGTGTGGTGCCGTTGTCGAGCTTTGATCCGCTGGCGTTGATGCAACAACTGCACAAGGAGCATCCGAGCCTGCGCTTTGAGCTGTCGGCCCTCAGCTCCGAGCAGATCCTCGAACAGTTGGCGAGCAATCGCCTGGACCTGGGCGTGTCCTACCTCGACCGCCTGGACAACGAGCGCTTCGACTCCCTGGCCCTCGGCGAAACCCGCATGGGCCTGCTCTACGACCAGCGCTATTTCAGTTTTGGCGACAAGCCGCTGAGCTGGGAGGCCTTGATCGAACTGCCCCTGGGCATGCTCACCAGTGGCATGCACTTCCGTCAGTCCATCGACCACAACTTCCACAGCCGGGGCCTGCACCCGCAGCCGCTGTTACAAACCGACGCCGTCCATCAGTTGCTACAAGCGGTGCATGGCGGACTGTGCTGCGCCGTCATGCCGTTGGACGGCGGCCTGGACGCCCTCACCGAACATTTGCGCCTGCAACCCATCGAAGACGCCCACACCCTGGCGCGCCTGGGCCTGATCATGCGGCGCAGCGCACCGCGTTCGGCATTGGCAGAGGCGTGTTTCGCGCTGTTTCAGAAATCGCAAACAGAGTCTTGATCGACGTCATCTATCGGTAGATCAGTACTGGCAATTAGACGCGACGCTTTGTCGCGCCTAGTCTAAACACTGATCAATCCGCCGGTGGTACTGCCCCATGAACGCCAAGCGCCCAGTCTGCGCGGCGCCTGCTCCGGAAACGTCCGCGCCCGTCGCCAGCCAGAGCTACCAGTTTTGCAACCTCGAGCACACTGAAGTCGCCAGCACCGCCTTGGCGGAAGAAGTGGCGTTGGCGATTGCCTATAACGACATCAGCCAGGCCGTCATGCTGGTCACGCCCACGGACCTGGAAGACTTTATTGTCGGGTTCAGCATCGGCAGCGGCATTATCGCCGACGTCAGCGATATTTATGATCTGAAACTTAGCGGTTCGGGTTCGGCCCAATACGCTCAGGTGCAGATCTCCAGCCGTGCGTTCTGGAACCTCAAGCAGCAGCGCCGCCAGCTGGCAGGCACCAGCGGCTGCGGCCTGTGCGGAGTGGAAGCGGTGGAACAGGCCCTGCCGGACCTTCAAGTGCTGCCCGGCGCGCCCTTGCCGCCTGCCGAATGGCTCGACGGCCTGCGCCAGCGCATCAGTGCGTTCCAGCCTTTGGGCCAGTACAGCGGCGCTGTGCATGCGGCCGTGTTCATGGATAACCAGGGCGAATTGCTGATGGGCCGTGAAGACATCGGCCGGCACAACGCCCTCGACAAGTTGATCGGTGCGCTGATCCGCCAACGGGTCCCCACCGACGGAGGGCTGGCGATTGTCACCAGCCGTTGCAGCCTCGAATTGATCCAGAAAGTCCTGCGCGCGGGCATCCAGACCCTGGTCAGCCTGTCGTCGCCCACCGGCCTGGCCCTGCAATGGGCCCGCCGGCATCACCTCAATCTCATCCACCTGCCGCAGAAAAGTGCGCCGCGGGTCTACAGCCCTGCGATGGAGAACCAGCCGTGAGCAATCATCATCAAGCCGACCAAACCCCAACCCCGCGCTACAAGCCTTACAAGGGCCCGGCTGGCGGCTGGGGCGCGCTGATCAGCGTGGCACAGGCGTGGCTGACCAGCGACAACGCGCTGAAAAACCTGCGCATGATGCTCAAGACCAACCAGAACGGCGGCTTCGACTGCCCGGGCTGCGCCTGGGGCGACTCGCCGGAAAGCGGCATGGTCAAGTTCTGCGAGAACGGCGCCAAGGCGGTCAACTGGGAAGCCACCAAGCGCCGCGTTGACGCAGCGTTTTTCGCCAAGCACAGCGTCACCGCGCTGCTGGAGCAAAGCGACTATTGGCTCGAGTACCAGGGCCGCCTGACCGAGCCGATGCGCTACGACGCCGAAACCGACCGCTACACCCCCATCAGTTGGGAAGCGGCCTTCGACCTGGTCGGCAAGCACCTCAACGCCCTGCCCAGCCCGGACATGGCCGAGTTCTACACCTCGGGCCGTGCCAGTAACGAAGCGGCGTACCTGTACCAGCTGTTTGTGCGCGCCTACGGCACCAACAACTTCCCGGATTGCTCGAACATGTGCCACGAGGCCAGCGGCGTGGCCCTGGCCCAGAGCGTGGGGGTCGGCAAAGGCACCGTGACTTTTGATGACTTCGAACATGCCGATGCGATATTCGTCTGGGGCCAGAACCCCGGCACCAACCACCCGCGCATGCTCGAACCGCTGCGTGAAGCGGTCAAACGCGGTGCCCAGGTGGTGTGCATCAACCCCCTCAAGGAGCGCGGCCTGGAGCGCTTCCAGCATCCGCAGCATCCGCTGGAAATGCTCACCAACGGCGACAAGCCGACCAACACCGCGTACTTCCGCCCGGCCCTGGGTGGCGACATGGCCATCCTGCGCGGCATGGCCAAGTTCCTGCTGCTGTGGGAGCGCCAGGCTCAGGCCGAAGGCAAGGAAGCCGTGTTCGATCACGACTTTCTCAATGAACACACGGCCAACGTGCTGGATTACCTGGGCCAGATCGACGACACCTCCTGGGATGAAATCGTCGAACAGTCCGGCCTGACCCTGGTCGAGATCGAGCAAGCGGCGCGCATGTACGCCAAGGGCAAGAACGTGATCATGTGCTGGGCGATGGGTATCACCCAGCACCGCCACTCGGTGCCGACCATCCAGGAAATCGCCAACCTGATGCTGCTGCGCGGCAACATCGGCCGCCCCGGCGCCGGCCTGTGCCCGGTGCGTGGCCACAGCAACGTGCAGGGCGACCGCACCATGGGCATCAACGAACGCCCACCGGTGGCGTTCCTCGACGCCCTGGAGCGGCGCTTCCAGTTCCAGGTGCCGCGCACCAACGGGCACAACGTGGTGGAAGCAATCCACGCCATGCTTGAAGGTCGCTCCAAGGTGTTTATCGGCCTGGGGGGCAACTTCGCCCAAGCCACCCCGGACAGCCCGCGCACCTTCGAAGCACTGCGCAATTGCGACCTGACCGTGCAGATCAGCACCAAGCTCAACCGCAGCCACCTGATGCACGGCAAAGACGCGCTGATCCTGCCGTGCCTGGGCCGCACCGACATCGACATCCAGGCCGAAGGTCCGCAAGCGGTGACGGTGGAAGACTCGTTCAGCATGGTCCATGACTCCAACGGCCAACTGCAGCCGCTGTCGAAGTTGATGAAATCAGAACCGGCCATCCTCGCCGGCATCGCCGCCGCAACCCTGGGCAGCAAACCGGTGGACTGGAACTGGTTGGTGGCCGACTACAGCCGCATCCGCGACCTGATCGCCGATACCATCCCAGGCTTCAAGGACTTCAACGAACGCCTGAAACACCCCGGTGGTTTCTACCTGGGCAACTCCGCAGGTGCCCGGCGCTGGAACACGCCTTCGGGCCGTGCCAACTTCCGCCCGAACATCCTGCCCAAGGACCTGATCCACGAGCGCACCCACGCCACGGGCCACGTGCCGGACCTGATCATGCAATCGATGCGCTCCCACGATCAGTACAACACCACCATTTATGGCCTGGACGACCGCTATCGCGGGGTCAAAGGCCAGCGTGACGTGCTGTTCGTCAACGAAGCCGACATCATCCGCCTGGGCTTCAAGCCGGGGCAGAAGGCCGACATCGTGTCGTTGTGGGAAGACGGCCGCGAGCGTCGGGTGAAGGGCTTCACCTTGCTGGCGTTTGATATTCCGGCGGGGCAGGCTGCGGCTTACTACCCGGAAGTGAACCCGTTGGTGCCGCTGGAAAGCACCGGGGATGGCAGCCATACACCGACGTCGAAGTTCGTGGCGATACGTTTGGAAGCTGCCAGTGACAATGGGCTGATCATGGCGCGTTCGGCCTGACTGATCATTTCGGGCAAAAAAAAGGCCGCTTTTACATAAAAGCGGCCGTTCCGAAGTAGCTAAAGACTCGCAAAAACTACTTAAGTTCCCGAGTTAAAACAGTAACTTAGAGAATTGTGTACAACTCGTGTTACTGGTCGGATTTCTATTGTAACCATGTCAATACAGCCTCAGGATCGCGCCGTCATCCTCTTGAGGTCTCTCTATGAAGTTCTCCTCGATTCTCTTGTTGTCCCTTGGCCTGGTCAGTGGCGCAGCCATGGCCGGTGGCACCACCGAAGCCGGTGTGGGCGGCGCATTGGGCGGGGTTCTAGGCTCGGTTGTCGGCCAGCAGTTGGGCGGCAACACCGGTTCGACCATCGGCGCGGCCCTGGGCGGCGCAGGCGGTAGTGCGGTCGGCGCCGACAAGCGCAGCCGCGGCGAAGCAGCCATTGGCGGCGCACTGGGCGCAGCCGGCGGCAACGTGGTGGGCCGCAGTGTCGGCGGCAGCACCGGGGCACTGATCGGTTCAGCGGCCGGCGGTGGCGCGGGCGGTGCGCTGGGCAACTACATGGGCAACAAGAGCGATGACGATGATCGTCGTAGTCGTGATAGCCGCCGTTATGACCGCGACGACCATCGCGGCCGCGGCCATGCCTACGGGCATCGCAAGAACAAGCATCACTACCGTCACCGCTAAGCGCTAAAGAACACTGCAAAATCAATGTGGGAGGGGGCTTGCCCCTCCCACATTGGGTTCCGTGGTGCCTGCAACGCCGAAGTCAGACAACCAACCGCTGCAACGCCTCGCGCAACATCCCCGGAATCGTCACCGGCTGGTTCGTCCCCCGATCCACGAACACATGCACAAAGCGCCCCGCCGCACAGGCCTCCTCTTCGCCTGCCTTGAATACCGCCAACTCGTACTGCACGGAGCTGTTGCCCAGCTTGCCCACCCGCAGGCCGATGTCCAGGCGGTCGGGAAAGGCAATCGACGCGAAGTAATCGCACGCCGAACTCACCACAAACCCCACCACCTCACCGTCATGAATATCCAACCCACCCTGTTCGATCAGGTAGGTATTCACCGCCGTGTCGAAGAAGCTGTAGTAGGTGACATTGTTCACATGGCCGTACACATCGTTGTCGTGCCAACGCGTGATGATCGGCTGGAAGTGACGGTAATCGGCGCGTTGCGGCATCGAGTCAGGCATGGGCAGGTCTCATGAAAGTAGGGTTACAGGTCACTCAAGTGGGCCTGGGCCCACTCACGCACGTCGGCGTAGGGGTAGTCTTCCAGCGCTGCGAAACCGGGAATGCCCCGCGCCTTCAACTTGGTAAACAACGGCACGCTGATACCCCCCAGGAACCGTGTCAGCCGCTCAGCGCCCGGCAACTGTCCGGTGTGCTCATGATGCCTGTGGATAAAATCACCGCACAGCCCCATGAAGTTTTTATCCACAAGTGGCGGCAGGCTCGGCGGCGCCGGCAAATGCGCGACGTGACCGTGGCACACGGAGCAGTGCCCGCAGCGCTGCGGTGCATTTTCATCACCAAAGTAACGCGCCAGGCGCTGCCCCAGGCAATGTTCGGTGGCGAACAGATCGAGCATGGCGTGAATCCGCGCCACTTCCGTCACCTCGTGCTGCTTGAAGCCTGTGTATAACTCGGCGCTCAACACCTGTGGATCAAACTCGGTATCCAGCAGGCTGTAGACCTCCGTCATCTGCTTGCTTTCCAACTCGATCAGGCCTTGTTCCTGGAAGTAATCCAGGGCCTTCACCACCCGACTGCGTTCGGCATTGTGTTGCTGGTAAAGCGCATCGAAATCCACGGTCGCCCAGGTTTTCGCACGCTTGCACACCTGGATGATCGCCGCGACAAACTGCTGGCGCTCGCCGGAAAAACGCGTCAGCAGAGCCTCGGGCTCGACCAGGTACTTGAAGCGGTATTCGGCATAAAACGCGTAGCGCGGCGCGATCACGCCCTTGAGCTCCAATTGCACCAACAGTGTCTTCAGTGGCAGTTCGCGGATGTTGCTGTGGTCCGACAGCGACCTCAGCAGGAACTCCCACTGCCCTTCACTGCGCGCGGCCTGCAACTCTTCCAGCACCCGCCGAATACCGTCCTGCTCCGGCGTATCGCCATACACGAAGTTTTCCAGCACATTGAGGCTGTCGCGGTTGGCCAGCACCAGGCAGTCCGAGGGCTGCCCATCACGCCCCGCACGGCCGATTTCCTGGCTGTAGTTCTCGATGGATTTGGGCAGGTCAAAATGCACCACATTGCGGATATCGCTCTTGTCGATGCCCATGCCAAACGCGATGGTAGCGACGATGCAATTGGAGCGCCCGCCCATGAAGCGCTGCTGGATGCCTTCACGCCTGTCGTGGGGCAAGCCGGCGTGATACGCCTCGGCCTGGATACCGTTGCGGTTCAGGTGCTCGGCAATCTGCTCGGCGGTTTTCTGCAAGGTGACGTAGACGATGCTGGGCTGGTTGGCCCGCGCGCTCATCCACTGCACCAGGCGACGACGCTTGTCCGCACCAGCGACCGGCTCCACCAACAGGTTGAGGTTGGGCCGGTAGAAGCCCGTGGTGACCACGTCGTCCGGCGCAATGGCGAACTTGGCCTGCATGTCGGCAATCACCTTGGGCGTGGCCGTAGCCGTCAGCAGCAGCGCTTGCGGGATCTTGAACTGGCGCTGGTAGTCCGGCAGCTTCAAATAATCCGGGCGGAAGTTGTGGCCCCACTCGGAAATACAGTGCGCCTCATCCACCACCAGCAGCGAGATCTGCACACTTTGCAGGAAGTGGCGAAAACGCTCGTTCTTCAAGCGCTCCACGGAAATCATCAGGATTTTCAGCTCGCCCGACCGCGCGCGTGCCATCACGTCATTGGCGTCCTCGCGGCTTTGCGCCGAATCGATACTGCCCGCCGAAATACCGTGGCGTTGCAGGAAGCCCAACTGGTCCTGCATCAACGCCAACAACGGCGACACCACCAGCGTCAGGTGTGGCAGCAACACCGCCGACAGTTGGTAACACAGGGACTTGCCCGATCCCGTAGGAAAAATGGCCGCAGCCGAACGACCTGCCAGTACGGCGCTGACCGTTTCTTCCTGGCCCGGACGAAACTGTGGATAACCAAAGACCTGCTGGAGGGTGTCGTGCATAGGCTGTCACTCCATTGACCGCTGAAGGTGGCTTAAAAACGTAGCCCAGCACGTTCAGCGAATCGAGAAAGGTCGCATGGAAAAAAGAGACAGGATGATACACAGGGTGGGGACGGCCTAGGGCCGAATCGGGAATAAACTGAGGAGGTTGCAGGAAAGACACAGATCCAAATGTGGGAGGGGGCTTGCCCCCGATGGCAATGGATCAGTTACCAATAACTGACTGACCCACTGCTATCGGGAGCAAACCCCCTCCCACATTTTCAGACCTGCGCTACAGCTGAATCAGCGGTTCTGCACCCGCTCAATCGCCGTGTCATACACCGGGTTGGCCTTCTGCTCCTTGGCCAACTGGTAGTGACGCAATGCATCCGGGAACTGCCCCGCCGCTTCGTAGATCCGCGCAATGTTGTAATAGGCACCTGCACGCACGGTGGCAGCATTGGCACCAGTGGCGAGGGCAATAGCCTTGCGATTGGCCCAGATCGACTCGGCAGTGTTGCCGGCTTTCTGATACGCCAGGCCGAGGTTGCCGTAGGCTTTGCCGAAGCCATTGTCCAGCTCGATAGCCTGGCGGAACAGGTCGATGGCCTGGTCCAGCTTGCCGGCCTGGTAGGCCGCTTCACCCTGCAGGTTCAGACGCTTCGCATCTGTTTGTACGGAAGAACTGACGGTGACGGCGGTGACCGCCACGCTGTCATCCAGCAGCGGTTTGACTTCGTTCAGCACATTCGCCGCATTCACGGTCACGCCACTGAAAGTGTTGATGTCCTGGAAGTCGCCGCTGCCGGTCATGCGGAACACCGTCCACAGGTTGCCGCTGCGGTTCTTGGGCACGTAGTAGGTACGCACCAGCGATTGGCCCATGTACACGAACACCTTGGCTTCGCTGTCGGATAACTGGCGCGAGCCTGGGTTGCCGCCATTGCTGTAGTCATGCACGGCATAAACGTAGCTTTCGCCGTAGTGTTTTTTCTGCAGGGTGATGGTTTCCGGGCCGTAGCTGTCGGTGTCATCCACATCCAACTCGGCATCGGTACCCTTCTGGTTCTCGAAGTAGATGTTATTGCCGGGGAAAATCATGTGGGAGTCGAGGTCACTCGGCGTCTTGCCCCACGTCAGCACCACACGCAGGCCATCGAGGTTTTCCATCACCGGGCTGATGGCGTAGGTCATGCCCGCGCAGGGGCACTTCACCACCAGGTTGGAGTAGCCAGGCTTCTTGATGATCAGCAGGTTGCTCCCATCATCGGCGGCCTCACTGGTCAGCGTCACTTGGCCCTGGGCGTTGGTGCGGCCCACCACGTTCTGTGCGCCGTTACGTTGCAGCAGCACTTCGGCATCGGCGATTTTCTGGTCCTTGACCACCGCACTGAGCACTTCGATCGGCAACTGCCCGGCCTGGACCGAAAAAGCCACCGCACACAATGACATCGCCGAAGCAACACGAAGCAAACCCATGCCTAACTCCCTTTAAGTCGCGGGCGGAAATCGCCCTGCAAGATTTTGCGGTGAAACATACGCTGAATTCCGGGTGTCGGCGGACTTTTTATACAAAATGTGACGTGGTTTTTATCCCGCCTGCCCATTGAAGCATTGCGCTACAATCAAACCTTGCTACCCAGGAGTACGCTGCGATGAGCGAACTGACGTTTGAGCAAAAACAGGATCATTACCACAAGATCCGCCGTTCCAATTACCTGGCCAGCCTGCGCCTGGAAGGGTTCGACACCCAGCCGGCCGACGTCGACAAACCCCTGCCGACCCGCGAAGCCGTCCTTGCCAAGTACCGCAACACCCCACGCTGATGCTCGACAAATACGGGGTGGGCCAGGATCCGTACTGCTATCCCGGTAGCAGCGTCCTGCGCAACCGCCTCGATTTGCTCGACGAAGCCCGCCTGCACCAGGCCGAGCGGGAATTATCCGAAATCGCCGTAGGCAACCTCCCTCTCTTCCCCCCGCCCTACGACCTCGACCGTCTGCAACACATCCACCGCACGCTGTTCGGTGACATCTACGACTGGGCCGGTGAGTTGCGCAGCGTGAACATCCAGAAAGGCGACACCCTGTTCTGCACCCCGGAGCGCATCCCCCCGGAAGCCGCGAAGATCATCCGGCAGATGGAAGAAGCAAACTGGTTTGTCGGTGCCAGCCAAACCGAGTTGATAAGCAGGATTGCCGAAGCCTATGGCGACCTCAACGTCATCCACCCCTTCCGCGAGGGCAATGGCCGGGCGCAGCGGATTTTGTTCGAACAGATCATCGTCAACGCGGGGTTTTCAGTGAACTGGTGGCTGGTGAAACACGCGGCATGGATACCGGCGAATATCGATGCGGTGGCGTGTGATTATCGGGGGTTGGTGGCGATTTTTGAGCGGTGTGTCAGCAGGCCTGCAGGGCAGTGATCGTTCCTCACGCTCTGCGTGGAAATGATCTTGATCAACGGCGAGGCGATGGACCAGAAAAAACACGGCGTCCTTGAGTTTTTCGCGAGCAATCTCGCTCCTACAAGCACTGCCAAGCCACAAATGCCGGAAACCGTTGTAGGAAACCTCCAAACACCGCGACATCCCCTTCCCAAACTGCTCCAAACACCCGCTTGACCCTCTACAGAAGTTACCCGTAGCTGAATGAAAATAGCGCGGTCTCAACTTTCTCGGCAGAAACCTGTGAACATCGAAAGGGCTCAACACATCGGCCACTATGGCGTCATCTTCACAGTGAATCGCTTCACTGTTGTGCCTGACAATCGGCATGCTTTGGCCAATCTATGCCTGCTTGAAGCAAAAACGGTGGCGCGGTCAACACTCTCAATGCATGTCTACTCGGACGAGTCTTAGTGACATGGCCCTTTATCTTCAATCCGCTTCCTTTCTCATTATCTATTTGGTGCTGCACTACCAAATCACAGACCCAATGCTCAGAAAGCACTTCGCAGTCACATTTCTTACAACAGGCCTTATTTTGACGGTCCTACTACCCTATGTAGCGGTGATCCTCAGAATGCCCCTCCTACCTGTCTTTGTATTCTTGATAGGCTTGGCGCTCTTCATCACTCGAAACAAATACCGCCTCCAACGCAACCAGCCCCTTCATCCACTCCTGCGTGCCCCCACCATGAACCTCGCCCCCAACTTCCCCGAAGACCCCGTGATGCAGCAACTCCTGCAACTGCTGCACGAAGAAATCGGCCTGCCGAAACACAAGACCATCCGCCTGCAAACTTCACTCAATTTCGACCTGGGCTGTGACGGCAGTGAAGCCAAGCAACTCATGGAAGCGCTGGAGCAGGAGTTCGCCCTCGACCTCGGCGACTACGACACTTATCGTTACTTCAACCCACCGGTCTTTGACGTGTTCCTCAAGCGTCGGGGCAAGGGGCATGGCGACAAGGTGCCGCTGACCATCGGCATGCTCTACCTGGCCATCAAGACCCACAGCTGGGACACCCAGACACTGGAAAACCTGAGCTGAACGAAGATCAGCTCCAGGCACACCGCAACTCAAAGGTGGAGGGGCAATGATTCTGCCTATCGTCGACTAACCCTTCGCGCACAAAAAAGCCGCCCACTAGGGGCGGCTTTTTAACAGCGACCGAGTCTTACAACTTCGGACCCGCAGCCTTGATCGCATCACTCACTTCAAACTTCTTGAAGTTCTCGATGAACAGACCAGCCAGCGCCTTCGCTGCTTCATCGTAAGCCGCCTTGTCTGCCCAGGTGTTACGTGGGTTCAACAGGCCGGTCTCAACGCCCGGTACGGCCAATGGCACGTCGAGGTTGATGGTGTCGAGGTGTTCGGTTTCAGCACCGATCAGAGCGCCGCTCTGGATCGCTGCGATCACGCCGCGCGTGGTCGGGATGTTGAAGCGCTTACCAACGCCGTAGCCGCCGCCGGTCCAGCCGGTGTTGACCAGGTAGACCTTGGAGCCGAAGCCGCGGATGCGCTTGATCAGCAGCTCTGCGTATTCGCCGGCCGGGCGTGGGAAGAAGGGTGCGCCGAAGCAGGTGGAGAAGGTCGACTTGATGCCGCTGCCGGAACCCATTTCGGTCGAGCCCACCAGTGCGGTGTAGCCGGACAGGAAGTGGTAGGCCGCTTGTTCTTCGCTGAGGATGGACACGGGCGGCAGTACGCCGGTCAGGTCGCAGGTCAGGAAGATCACCGCGTTTGGCTCGCCGCCCAGGTTCTTCTCGGAACGCTTGGCAACGTGCTCCAGCGGGTAGGCGGCGCGGCTGTTCTGGGTCAGGCTGACATCGGCGTAGTCGGCGTGCTTGGCCTCGTCGATGACGACGTTTTCCAGCACGGCGCCGTGCTTGATGGCTTTCCAGATAACCGGCTCGTTCTTCTCGGACAGGTCGATGCACTTGGCATAGCAACCGCCTTCGATGTTGAACACCACGCCTTCGCCCCAGCCGTGTTCGTCGTCACCGATCAGGTAACGGCTTTCGTCGGCGGACAGGGTAGTCTTGCCGGTGCCCGACAGACCGAAGAACAGGGTCACGTCGCCTGCTTCGCCAATGTTGGCGGCGCAGTGCATCGGGAGTACGTCGGAAGCCGGCAGCAGGTAGTTCTGCACCGAGAACATGGCTTTCTTCATTTCACCGGCGTAGCGCATGCCGGCGATCAGCACTTTTTTCTGGGCGAAGTTGAGGATCACGCAACCATCGGAGTTGGTGCCGTCACGCTCTGGCACGCACTCGAAGTTGGCCACGTTGAGCACTTGCCACTCGTCACGACCGGCCGGGTTGTACTGGGCCGGGTTGATGAACAGGCAACGACCGAACAGGTTCTGCCAGGCAGTCTGGGTGGTCATTTTCACGGCCAGGTAGTGGTCTTCGGCAGCCCCTACGTGAACGTGGGAAACGAAATGCTCTTGCGCGTTGTTGAACGCCTCGACGCGGGCCCACAGGGCATCGAACTTGTCGGCCGGGAACTTGCGGTTGATCGGGCCCCAGGCGATGGAATCCTGGGTGGAAGGCTCTTCAACGATGAAACGGTCGACTGGCGAACGGCCGGTACGGTGACCGGTTTCCACGACCAGCGCGCCGGTATCGGCAAGCACGCCTTCACCGCGCTGCAGGGCTTCTTTGACCAGATCGTCAACACTCAGATCGGTGTATACGGCGTTATTGGCTTGCGTCATGAGGTTCCCCGTCGGCCTGTGGCCGAGTGCTCCAAACGTTTTGTAGTAGAAAGTTGCGCACTACTACCGCGAAAAAAGTGGGCCGGATTATGCCAGAAAAGCCCAAAAAGAGTAGGGCCCTCCCGTCAGAACGCCTCTAATCCGGCATTTGACAGGTGATTTACCTGTGCTTAAACGTTTTAGTGGCGGGTGTCGGAAGGCGTGTCGATGCCTGCGCCCGCGAACAATTGCGCTACATCGGCAGCGTCGAACAGGTAGCGCTCGTTGCAGAACTGGCAGTCGATCTCGATATTGCCACCGTGTTCCACCACCAGGTTCTGCGCATCTTCCAGGCCCAGGCTGACCAGGGCGTTGCCCGAACGCTCGCGGGAGCAGCTGCAGTGGAAGTGCAGCGTCTGCGCGTCGAACAGGCGCACGGGGTCTTCGTGGTACAGGCGGTGCAGGATGGTTTCGTTGTCCAGACCCAGCAGTTCTTCGGCTTTCAGGGTATCGGCCAAGGCAATGCAGTGCCGCCAGCTTTCAGCGCGATCTTCGTCGTCCTTGATACGGTCGGCCGGCAGTTGTTGCAGCAACATGCCACGGGCGCGCTTGCCGTCGGCGTTAAGCCAGAACTTGGTGCCCACTTGCTGGGACATCACGAAATAGTTGGTGAAGCATTCCGACAGCGTCTTGCCGTCGAGGTCGACGATGCCCTGGTAACGCTGGCCTGAGGTCGGGTCGACGGTGAGCGCCAGGACGCCGTTGGGCATCAGCTCGGCGAGGCTGGCGTCCGGGGCAATCTGGTCGGCTTCATAACGGGCCAGGCCTCGGATTTCGCGCTCGCTGGAGCATTCGATCATCAACAGCGGAATCGGCCCTTCGGAACGGGCTTGCAGGATCAGCAAACCGTCGAACTTCATGGTGCCCACCAGCAACGCAGCAGCGGCCATCAGCTCACCGAGCAGTTGTGCGACCGGCTCCGGATAGGGGTGCTTGGCGAGGACTTCGGCGTAGCTGCGCCCCAACGAAACCATTTCGCCGCGGGCGTCGCTCTCGTCGAAGATGAAGCGTTGGGTGAAGTCGGTATCCGGTAGATCAGTCATAGGTCTGGGTATCTGAATTGATGACAAATTGGTTACAAGGTTTATAAAATTAAACGCTTTAGCACCATCTTGGTGCGGCTTTCTCCTGGAAACAGAGAGCTTATTTAGAGCGAAGAGGGACAGTTTATGAACAATCCGGGTTTGTTCCAAGCCAAGTGGAACCTCCGGCGATGGGCTCTGTGCAATCTACTCGCTATCGGGCTGCTGTGTTTTTGGCTATGGCCCACGGGGCAGATGCTCTGTGTGATTTTCGACGAGTGGCTGTTTCACCTTCTCAACGACCCGCTGGCGAGCAACGCGACATGGCTGCACGTGTGGGCCGTGGCCAGTCTGCGGCCGTTTGATGCGGTGGTCGGGGTGATCCTGCTGATGCTGCTGATTCGCGGCGACTGGGTGTTCAAAGCCGCGCAGGTACGCCAGGCCCTGTTAGGTTTTGTCGGTATTTTGTTGCTCTTGCTGTTTATCCGCATGCTGTTTTCCAAACTCGCGGCGCAGATGGGCTGGCAACACAGCAGCCCGTCGATGGTCATCGCCGGGGCGATCCAGATGAGCGACTATTTCCCGGGGCTGGAGAAGACCTGGGAGCTGAAGGACCGCTCAAGCCAAAGCTTTCCGGGGGATCACGCCTCGGTGTTGCTGATCTGGGCAATGTTCATGAGCGTGTTCGCCAAGCGCATCGGCCAGGTGCTGGTGATCTGGGGCCTGGCGCTGTTGTTCATGATGCCGCGGCTGGTAGCGGGCGCGCATTGGGGGCAGGACGATTACATCGGCGGGGTGCTGCTGGCACTGTTGGCGTTGGGCTGGGGTTGTTACACGCCGTTTGCAGCGAAGGTGTCGGCCGCGTTGTTACACGTGACGACGCCGATCTTCAGGTTACTTGGCAAGCTGCCAGTGATCAGTGGATTGAGCGTCGTGCGCACCTCCCCTTAACGCTGCAAGCCCCCTCCCGCATTTGAATGGGCCGCTGCGCAATCAGTCATCATTGCCACTGCCGCGAAACTTGAACAGGTCGCGGCGCTGCTTCTTGCTCGGCTTGCCATCGGTGGTCATCCCCGTGGCGCCCGCCTTGCGCAGGGCCGCCGCATTTTCGCGCCTGGCAATGCTGGCTTCGGTTTCGGTGTACAGCGCCTGCGCTTCGGGGGCGCCACGGCGCACAATGGAAAGTGCCTGAACCACCACGGTCTTTTCGTCAAAACCTATCCGAATCTGCAGCTCATCACCGACACGTGGCTCTTTGCCCGGTTTACAGCGCTCGCCTCGGTGATGCACCTTGCCGCTCTCAATCGCGGCCTTGGCCAAGGCACGTGTCTTGAAGAAACGCGCTGCCCAAAGCCACTTGTCCAGACGGACCTTTTCTTCCTCTTCCTGCTTTTGAGCCACTTGAATTCCTCGCTCTGACAAATGTCGCAACTGTAACGTTGAAACCCTTCGACGCATAAACCTCAAGGCTCACCTAAGATACGCCAGGTAGCACCCTGTTTTCGCGAGGATACGCCGTGACCGACTTTCCCACTTCACTCACCTCGCCTGAACAGCGTTGCGCAGGCTGCCAGCAAAGCGAACCCCTGGGTTTCGAGTTTGCTTTCGCCTACCAGCCTATCGTAGACCTTCGGGACCATTCGTTTTTTGCCCACGAAGCCTTGGTGCGCGGTACACAGGGCGAAGGGGCGATGTCGGTACTGGAGAAGGTCAATGACAGCAACCGCTACCGCTTCGACCAGCGCTGCCGCACCCAGGCGATCGCCGGTGCTGCGGCCCTTGGGATGCAAACCCACCTTTCCATCAACTTCATGCCCAACGCCGTGTACCGTCCGGAGTTGTGCATCCGCAGCACCCTAGAGGCAGCTCGCGCGCACAACTTCCCGCTGAACCAACTGATTTTCGAAACACTGGAAAGCGAGCATGTAGATAACTATCGCCATTTGACGAATATTCTGCGTGAATACCGCGAGTTCGGCTTCAAGACCGCCATCGACGACTTCGGCGCGGGCTATTCGGGGCTGAATCTGCTGGCCGATTTCCAACCTGACTTGATCAAACTCGACATGGCGCTGATCCGCGATGTCGACCAGGATCGTGTCCGCCAGGTGATCGTCCAGGGGATTGTCACAATCTGTGAGCAGTTGAACGTTACTGTCATCGCCGAAGGCATCGAAAGTGCCGGCGAGCGCGACTTTCTGTCTGACTGCGGAATATTTCTGATGCAAGGCTACTGGTTCGCCAGGCCTGCATTCAAAGCCCTGGCCGAGGTTTCTCCTCAGGCGTGGGCGAATTGACCGGTTACCCATATTGAAGACATTTGACCATTTGACCGTTGTAGGTCTGCGTGAGTGGGTGGCACTTCCCGACTTGGGAGTGGCAGGCCTGCGTGCCAAGATCGACACCGGTGCCAGCACCTCCAGCCTGCATGCCACCGACATCGAGCCTTTTGAGCGCGACGGTGAGAAGTGGGTGCGCTTTACCGCGCACCTGGGCAGCGTTGTGCAACTGCGTCACCGCCGCTGCGAAGCGCCCCTGGTGACCATGAAAACCATCAAGAGCTCCAATGGCCATGCGCAGGTGCGCTACGTGATCAGCACCACCCTGGCACTGGGTGATCGGGTATGGCGGGTGGAGTTCACCCTGGCCTGCCGCAAAGCCATGCGTTACCGCCTGTTGCTGGGTTCCAAGGCGCTGATTGACGGCCACCTGGTGGTCAATCCCGGCGTCAAGTACGTTCAAGACAAGCCGGTGTTCCCGGTCTCTACTATTTCTGCCCCAGGTGCTGCATGAAGATTGCTGTGCTGTCGCGAAACCCGCGTCTGTATTCCACCCGCCGCCTGGTCGAGGCCGGCACCGAACGTGGCCACGAAATGGTGGTGATCGACACGCTGCGTGCCTATATGAACATTGCCAGCCACAAGCCGCAGATCCATTACCGCGGTAAACCTCTGGAGGGGTTTGATGCGGTGATCCCGCGGATTGGCGCCTCGGTGACGTTCTATGGCTGCGCCGTGTTGCGCCAGTTCGAAATGATGGGGGTCTTCCCCCTCAATGAATCCGTGGCCATTGCACGCTCGCGGGACAAATTACGCTCGTTGCAACTGCTCTCGCGGCGGGGCATCGGCCTGCCGGTCACCGGCTTTGCCCACTCCCCCGACGACATCCCCGACCTGATCGAAATGGTCAACGGCGCGCCGCTGGTGATCAAGGTGCTGGAAGGCACCCAGGGCATCGGTGTGGTGCTGTGTGAAACCGCGACTGCAGCGGAATCCGTGATCGAGGCATTCATGGGCCTCAAGCAGAACATCATGGTCCAGGAGTACATCAAGGAAGCCGGCGGTGCGGATATTCGCTGCTTCGTGGTGGGCGACAAGGTGATCGCAGCCATGAAGCGCCAGGCCAAGCCCGGAGAGTTCCGCTCCAACCTGCACCGTGGCGGCAGCGCCAGCCTGATCAAGATCACCCCGGAAGAACGCATGACCGCGCTGCGGGCGGCCAAGGTCATGGGGTTGGCAGTGGCGGGTGTGGATATCCTGCGCTCCAACCATGGGCCACTGGTGATGGAGGTGAACTCGTCGCCGGGCCTGGAAGGGATAGAGACCACCACTGGGAAGGATGTGGCGGGGATCATCATCCAACATCTGGAGAAGAATGGTGGACCGAATATGACCAGGACCAAGGGCAAGGGTTAGAGACGGGAGCTGTCAGCTTCAAGCTATAAGCTGCAAGAAAGGGCAAAAGCTGTGCGCCTTTCTCTTGCGGCTTCAAGCTTGAAACTTGCAGCTGTTTCTAGACCGCATCCCTTGGCAGCATAAGCCCAAGCGGCAAGCGTACCCGCGCCTCAAGGCCACCGCCGTCGCGGTTACGCAACTCGACATTGCCGCCGTGCATCGACGCAATCCGCCGCACGATCGCCAGCCCCAAGCCGGTCCCCTTGCCACCCCGGGCACGGTCGCCACGGGTGAAGGGGTTGAAGATACCCTCCAGCTCGTCCGGATCGATGCCCGCCCCCCGGTCCATCACACTCAGCACCACGTACGGCGCAGCACTGTCGCCAGACACATACGCAGCCACTTCAACATCCGAACCGGCGTGGTGCAAAGCGTTGCCGATCAGGTTGTTCAGCAGGCGCTTCATCGACACCCGACGCAACGCAAACGGCTGGATCGGCTCAAGGCGCATGCGCACTTGCTCGCCATTCTGGTTGTAGGGCGCGACAACCTCACGCACCAGGTCCGTGAGATCGACTTCCTCCACCACCTCGTCACGACCATCGCGAATAAACGCCAGGAACTGGTCGAGAATCGCGTCCATGTCTTCGATGTCGCGAACCATGTCGTCGGTGAGGTCGCTATGGTTGCCCATCAGCTCCAGGGACAGGCGCAATCGCGTCAAGGGCGTGCGCAAGTCATGGGACACCCCCGCCAGCATCAGCTCGCGCTCGCGCCCGGCCTGTTCGACATCCTCCGCCATCTGGTTGAAGGCGCCATACACCTCGGTCATTTCACTGGGCGTATCGCTGACCGGCAGGCGCACGCTGCGCCCCTGGCCCAATTGGCGGGCGGCAAACACCAGGCGTTTAAGCGGTTGGTTGAGCTGGCGAACGAAAATCCACGCCGACGCGGTGGAAAGCAAGCCGATGGCCAGGAACCAGCCCAACACGTTCCAGATCTTCTGCCCCCGCAAAGGGTGCGGATACAGCGGAACCTTGATCCAGGCATCGCCAAGGCTCGGCGCCCTTACCCACAGCGCAGGTGAAACATGCATGCGCAAGCGCACCTCGGTGTCCTCGCCCAGTTCGGCCTGCATCTGGCGCTGGTAGATCTCGCTGTAGGGCCAATGCTGCTCACCCTCGGGTACACCAGCCCCGTCAACGCGGGTCAACGTCGAGGCCTTGGCGACCTTTTCGCGGTTCTCAGGGTCTACGGCCCAGTAACCACGCAGCGTCAGGGCGACACCGTGGCTGTACTGCCGGTCCACCAGCACGTCTTCGTTCATCAGCAGATAAACCAGTGTCAGCGCCTTGGAAAACAGCACGACGATCAGCACCAGCCAAAGGGTGCGGGAGAAGAAACTTTGCGGGAACCACAGAGGGGTTTTCATAGAAGACAGCTGGACACCTTGCTGGAACGAGCGGCGCTCGCAGAATTGCAGACGCCGGGCATCCCGTCGACCCTCATGGAGTCAAGCGCCAGGATGCCCGCCCTGCAAATCATCGGTCACTTGGTTGCGGTGCCATCCGGCACAAACACATAGCCCACACCCCATACCGTCTGGATATACCGAGGTTTGGACGGGTCCGGCTCGATCATCCGGCGCAGACGGGAAATCTGCACGTCGATGGAGCGCTCCAGGGCGTCCCATTCGCGACCGCGTGCCAGGTTCATCAGTTTGTCGCGGGTCAGCGGCTGACGCGCGTTCATCACCAGGGCCTTGAGCACGGCGAATTCACCGGTGGTGAGCATGTGCACTTCGTCGCCACGCTTGAGCTCGCGGGTTGCCAGCGACAGTTCGTAGTCGCCAAAGGTAACGCTTTCGTCTTCGCTGCCCGGCGCGCCCGGTACCGGCGGTGCCTGACGACGCAACACGGCTTTGACCCGCGCCATCAACTCGTCGGGGTTGAAGGGTTTGGCCAGGTAGTCATCAGCGCCCAGCTCGAGGCCCTTGATGCGGCTCAGCTCATCGCCCTTGGCGGTCAGCATGATGATTGGAATCTGGTTGTTCGCGCCACGCAGGCGCTTGCAGGCGGTGAGGCCGTCTTCGCCGGGCAGCATCAGGTCGAGTACGACCAGGTTGAATACCTCACGCCCCAGGAGACGGTCCATCTGCTCGGTGTTCGGCACCGCGCGGGCACGGTAGCCCTTGGAGTTGAAGAAACGCTCCAGCAGGCTGCTAAGCCCCGGATCATCATCAACGATGAGAATTTTTTCGCCTTCAGCAGTTTGTGCAGTGCTGCTCATTGGATGCTCCTCTTATCTCGGCGCGCATTATGGCGTAGCTGCCGTTATACGCACCGTGTGCATTGTTAGCAGATTTTTCCTCTACTGCCAGCGAACCCTCGCCTTCCAACCACTGGCGCAGTACCCCCCAAGGGCAGAACGCTGGTTATAATGCGGCGCCTTCGTGCAGGGCAACGTCAGATCGTTGCCGTTTACTGCCGGGCTTTTTTTCCCCGCTTGTCGTGATTTTTTCGATTTCGAGGGTCAATAGGCTGCCTCTTGACCCAGGTAGCGGCGCCGGTCGGGCCGCTCAACCAGCCGCGCAAGGCCTTGTTTTCCGGGCCTGCGGGCTGCTTTTCAGAATTTCAGGTGGTTTTATGGACAGCATCAACAGCCGCATCGCCGAAGAACTCGGCGTACGCCCACAACAGGTCGAAGCGGCCGTCGCTCTACTGGATGAAGGCTCCACGGTGCCCTTCATCGCCCGTTACCGGAAAGAAGTGACCGGCAGCCTCGACGACATCCAGCTGCGGCACCTTGAAGAACGCCTGCGCTACCTGCGAGAACTCGACGAACGGCGTATCAGCATCCTCGCCAGCATCGAGGAACAGGGCAAGCTGACGCCTCAGCTTGAACGCGACATCAAGCTCGCCGACACCAAGACCCGCCTCGAAGACCTTTACCTGCCGTACAAACAGAAGCGCCGCACCAAGGGCCAGATTGCCCTGGAAGCCGGCCTGGGCGAACTGGCCGACGGCCTGTTCAACGACCCGTCGCTGACCCCGGAGACCGAAGCCGCGCGCTTCATCAACACCGAAAAAGGCGTTGCCGACGTCAAGGCCGCCCTCGAAGGCGCCAAGTACATCCTGATGGAGCGCTTCGCCGAAGACGCCAACCTGCTGGAAAAACTGCGCAACTACCTGAAACAGGAAGCCACCCTCAGCGCCCGCGTCATCGCCGGCAAAGAGGAAGAAGGGGCCAAGTTCCGCGACTACTTCGAACACGACGAACCGCTGAAAAGCATGCCGTCCCACCGTGCGCTGGCGATTTTCCGTGGCCGCAACGAAGGCATTCTCAGCTCTGCGCTGAAAGTCGGCGACGAACTGCCGGGCACCATGCACCCGTGTGAAGGCATGATCGGCCAACAATTCGGCATCCAGAATCAGAATCGTCCTGCGGACAAGTGGCTCGGTGAAGTCGTGCGCTGGACCTGGAAGGTCAAGCTCTACACCCACCTGGAAACCGACCTGCTCGGCGAATTGCGCGACGGCGCCGAAACCGAGGCGATCAACGTATTCGCCCACAACCTGCACGACCTGCTGCTGGCCGCCCCGGCCGGCCCGCGCGCCACCCTGGGCCTCGACCCGGGCCTGCGTACCGGCTGCAAGGTCGCCGTGGTCGATGCCACCGGCAAGCTGCTGGACCACGCCACCGTGTACCCACACGTTCCGCACAACAAGTGGGACCAGACCCTCGCCATCCTGGCCGCCCTGTGCGCCAAGCATGCGGTGGACCTGATCGCCATCGGCAACGGCACTGCCAGCCGTGAAACCGACAAGCTGGCCGCCGAACTGATCAAGAAGTACCCAGCCATGAAGATGACCAAGGTGATGGTCTCCGAAGCCGGTGCTTCGGTGTACTCGGCGTCGGAACTGGCCTCCAAGGAATTCCCGGACCTCGACGTGTCGATCCGTGGCGCGGTGTCCATTGCCCGTCGCCTGCAGGATCCGCTGGCAGAGCTGGTGAAAATCGATCCTAAATCCATCGGTGTCGGCCAGTACCAGCACGACGTGTCACAGCTGAAACTGGCACGCGGCCTGGATGCGGTGGTGGAAGACTGCGTAAACGCGGTGGGCGTGGACGTGAACACCGCCTCCGTGGCGCTGCTGGCGCGTATCTCCGGCCTCAATGCCACCCTGGCGCAGAACATCGTCACTCACCGCGACGAAAACGGTGCGTTCAAAACCCGCGCCGCGCTGAAAAAAGTCGCCCGCCTGGGTGAAAAAACCTTCGAGCAAGCCGCCGGCTTCCTGCGCGTGATGAACGGCGACAACCCGCTGGATTCGTCAGCCGTTCACCCGGAAGCCTATCCGTTGGTGCAACGTATCGCCGCCGAGACCGACCGCGATATCCGCTCGCTGATCGGCGACGCCGCATTCCTCAAGCGCCTGGATCCAAAGAAGTACACTGACGAAACCTTCGGCGTTCCGACGATCACCGACATCCTGCAAGAGCTGGAAAAACCTGGCCGCGACCCGCGTCCCGAGTTCAAGACCGCCGAGTTCCAGGACGGCGTCGAAGACCTCAAGGACCTGCAACTGGGCATGATCCTCGAAGGCGTGGTCACCAACGTGACCAACTTCGGCGCGTTTGTGGACATCGGCGTGCATCAGGACGGTTTGGTACACATTTCCGCGCTTTCGGAGAAGTTCATCAAGGATCCGCGCGAAGCGGTGAAAGCCGGTGATGTGGTCAAGGTCAAGGTCATGGAAGTCGACATCCCGCGCAAACGCGTTGGCCTGTCGATGCGCATGGGCGACACCCCCGGCGAAAAAATCGACGGCGCCCGTGGTGCACGTCCTGGCTCGGCACCGCGCCAGTCGCAGAACCGCTCTGAAAACAGTCAACCGCGCAAGGAAACCGCCACCGCAGCGCCAAGCAACAACGCCATGGCCTCGCTGTTCGCCAACGCCAAGCAGTTGAAGAAACGCTGATGGAAATCCCCGCCGGTTTGACCCAGAGCGCGTTCAGCGAACTGATCGGCTGCCGCCTGCAACGCCTCGAAGAAGGCGTTGCCGAGGTGGCCCTGACCCTGGAGCCGCACCTGCGCAACCGCGCGGGCAAGCTCCATGGCGGGGCGATTTTCAGTCTGGTGGACATCACCATGGGGCTGGCCTGCTCCAGCGCCCATGGGTTTGACCAGCAGAGCGCGACCATCGAATGCAAGATCAACTACATCCGCGCCGTGGAAGACGGCGATGTGCTGTGCACCAGCCGCGTGATTCACGCCGGCCGGCGCACGCTGGTGGTCGAGGCCGATGTGTATCAGGACGAAAGACTTGTCGCAAAAGCACAGGGCACGTTCGCTGTCCTATAGCTCCCCGCCCCCGATTTGAGTTAATTTCGGCGCTGCGATAACAGCGTCGGAATTTTCTTGCTGCGCTATAGCCCAATTCATGGAGTGAAGTAGGCTTTTTTAACGCGGGTCAAATCGACTCAAAACCAGGCGATCACGCCAGTTTTAACTTCACCCTTGTAGACCGTCCTGCCCACCCCCATATTGGGGCGACTGACGCGTGAAGGAATCCAACTTGAGCGAACTTCTCAACCGCCGCCTGGCCCTGCTCGGCAAGCGCGAACACCTCTCCCTGCTAGAGCAGTGCTTGCACGGCATCGAGCGTGAATGCCTACGTGTCACCGGTGAGGGTCGCCTGGCGCAAACGCCGCACCCCGAAGCCCTGGGCGCCGCGTTGACCCATGAACAGATCACCACCGACTACTCGGAATCGCTGCTGGAGTTCATCACTCCGGCCCTGCCCAACCCGGCCGATACCTTGAGCAGCCTGGACAAGATCCATCGTTTTGCCTACACCAAGCTCGGCAGCGAATACCTGTGGAGCCCCTCGATGCCGTGCCCGTTGCCGGCCGAGGAAGACATTCCGATTGCCTACTACGGCACCTCCAATATCGGACAGCTCAAGTACGTGTACCGCAAGGGCCTGGCCCTGCGTTACGGCAAGACCATGCAGTGCATCGCGGGCATCCACTACAACTTTTCCCTGCCGGAACAGCTGTGGCCGCTGCTCAAGGAGACTGAAGGCTTCGTCGGCACCGACCGCGACTATCAGTCCACGGCCTATATCGCGCTGATCCGCAACTTCCGCCGCTACAGCTGGCTGCTGATGTACCTGTTCGGCGCATCGCCGGCCCTGGACGCGGGTTTCCTGAGGGGTCGCTCGCACCAATTGGAAGTGCTCGACGCCGACACCCTGTACCTGCCGTACGCCACCAGCCTGCGCATGAGCGACCTGGGTTACCAGAGCAACGCCCAGGCCGGCCTGACGCCGTGCTACAACGACCTGGCCAGCTACACCGACAGCCTGCGCGAAGCGGTGGCAACGCCCTATGCGCCCTATGTCGAAGTCGGCACCCACAAGGACGGTGAGTGGGTACAGCTCAACACCAACATCCTGCAGATCGAAAACGAGTACTACTCCAACATCCGCCCCAAGCGCGTGACCTACACCGGCGAGCGGCCGATCCAGGCGCTGATGGCCCGTGGCATCCAATACATCGAAGTGCGCTGCCTGGACATCAACCCGTTCCTGCCGATGGGCATCGACCTGCCGGAGTCGCGTTTCCTCGACGCCTTCCTGCTGTACTGCGCGCTGAACGACAGCCCGCTGTTCGCCGACAACGAGTGCGGCAACGCCACGTCCAACTTCCTCAGCGTGGTCAAGGAAGGCCGGCGCCCGGGCCTGCAATTGCAGCGCAAGGGCCAGGCCGTGGACATGAAGGAATGGGCCACCGAGCTGCTGGAGAAGATTGCCCCGCTGGCTGCGCTGCTGGATGAAAGCCACGGCATCACCGAACACAGCCAGGCACTGGACGCCCAACTGGCCAAGGTCAAGGACCCGTCCCTGACCCCTTCGGCGCAGGTATTGGCGGCGATGGCCGAGCGCAAAGAGAGTTTCGCGCAGTTCTCCCTGCATCAGAGCGAGGTGCACGCCGAGTACTTCCGCCGCGAGCCGTTGCCGGCTGAAGAGCAGGCACGCTTTGAAGAGCTGGCGCGCACGTCGCTGGCGCAGCAGGCGGAACTGGAGCAGAACGAAGTGGGCGACTTTGATGTGTTTGTCGGCTCGTACCAGGCGAGCATTCTGGCCATCAGCAACTAACTGAAGCCGAACCCGGCTCAAAATGTGAGAGGGGGCTTGCCCCCTCCCACATTTGCCCTCATCAAGCTCAAGATTCGCTTCAACCTTTCGCCCATAAGCTAATTCGAAAATGTTATTTATTTTCGGATTCTTAGATCATTTAGTCTCCTCACACGCCGACCCTCGGCCGCCTGATTGAGGAGCTTCCCCTTGAAACTGTTAACCCCTCTGCGCCTCCTGGCCGCGTTGTCCCTGGCCGGTGCCAGCCTGTTTGCCCAGGCGGCGGATGTAACCATCGCTTACCAGACCACCGTAGACCCGGCCAAAGTCGCCCAGGCCGACGGCGCATATGAAAAAGCCACCAACGCCAAGATCGACTGGCGCAAATTCGACAATGGTGCCGACATCATCGCCGCCATCGCCTCCGGCGACGTGCAGATCGGCTACCTCGGTTCCAGCCCACTGACCGCTGCGATCACCCGCAAGGTGCCGGTGGAAACCTTCCTGGTTGCCACCCAGATCGGCGGTGCCGAAGCCCTGGTGGCGCGCAATGGTTCCGGAATCAACAGTCCCCAGGACCTGATCGGCAAGAAAGTCGCCGTACCCTTCGTTTCCACCGGCCACTACAGCCTGCTGGCCGCGCTGAAGCACTGGAACATCGACCCATCGAAAGTCACCATCCTCAACCTCGCACCGCCAGCGATCATCGCGGCCTGGAAGCGCGGTGACATCGACGCTACCTACGTATGGGACCCGGCCCTGGGCGTGGCCAAGGAAAACGGCAAGGTGCTGATCACCTCCGGCGAGCTGGCCAAGTTCGGCGCGCCGACCTTCGATGCCTGGATCGTGCGCAAGGACTTCGCGCAGAAGCACCCGGAAATCGTCACCGCCTTCGCCAAAGTCACCCTGGATGCCTACGCCGCCTACCGCAAAGACCCACAAGCCTGGCTCGCCGACACAGGCAACGTCGACAAACTGGTGAAACTCTCCGGCGCCAAGGCCAGCGACATCCCGCTGCTGCTGCAAGGCAACATCTACCCGCTGGCCGCTGACCAGGTGACCCTGCTGGGCGCACCGACCACCAAGGCCGTGACCGATACCGCTGCGTTCCTCAAGGAACAAGGCAAGGTCGACGCCGTGCTGCCGGACTATGCCCCTTACGTCAGCGCCAAGTTCATCACTAACTGATTCAAGGAGTTCATCGCGATGGCCTTGCTACAACTGGAGCGCATCAGCGCACAGTACCCAGGCGCCACAGAACCGGTACTGTCCGACATTTCACTCGACCTGGGGCCCCAGCAATTGCTGGTGGCCCTCGGCCCGTCCGGCAGTGGCAAGACTTCGCTGTTGAACCTGATTGCCGGCTTTGTCGAACCGTCCGCCGGGCGCATCACCCTCGATGGCGTGCCGGTCAAAGGCCCCAGTGCCGAACGCGGCGTGGTGTTCCAGGACGACGCCCTGCTGCCCTGGCAGGACGTGCTGGCCAATGTCGGTTTCGGCCTGGAACTGGCCGGCGTGCCCAAGGCGCAGCGCGAAGTGCGCGCCCGGGAAATGCTCGCGCTGGTGGACCTCGCCGGCTTCGACAATCGCCGCATCTGGCAACTCTCCGGCGGCCAGAAGCAACGCGTCGGCCTGGCCCGCGCCCTGGCCGCCGACCCGCGCGTGCTGCTGATGGACGAACCCTTCGGCGCCCTCGATGCCTTCACCCGTGAGCAGATGCAGGAACTGTTGCTGCAAGTCTGGCGGCGCACGGCCAAGCCGGTGTTCCTGATTACCCATGACATCGAAGAAGCGGTGTTCCTCGCCACCGACCTGATCCTGCTGGCGCCCAACCCGGGCCAGATCGTCGAACGCCTGCACCTGGACTTCGGCCAACGCTACGCGGCCGGTGAGTCGGCGCGGGCGATCAAGTCCGACCCGCGCTTTATCGAAACCCGCGAACACGTGCTGGGCAAAGTGTTCTCGCAACGGCAGGTGTCCGCATGAGCAGCTACGAACTCCCCGCCACCGCTGCCAAGCCGCTGGCCCACACCGTTATCCCGGTGCGGCGCAGCCTGAGCACACGCTGGATCAGCCTGTTGACCCTGGTCGCCTTGCTGGCCCTCTGGTGGGCCGTCACCGCCACCGGCCTGATCGAACCGTTGTTCCTGCCACCGCCCTCGGCCGTGCTGCAAAAAGGCTGGCTGCTGGCGACCACGGGCTATATGGATTCCACCTTGTGGCAGCACCTGGGCGCGAGCCTCAGCCGGATCGGCCTGGGCCTGGGCTTCGCGGTGCTGACCGCCGTGCCGGTAGGCATTGCCATCGGCGCCAACCGCATCGCCCGCGGCATTCTCGACCCGCTGATCGAGTTCTACCGGCCGATTCCGCCCCTGGCTTACCTGCCGTTGATTGTGATCTGGTGCGGTATCGGCGAGCTGTCCAAGGTGCTGCTGATTTACCTGGCGATCTTTGCGCCGATCGCCATCGCCACCGCGACCGGCGTACGCACCGTCGACCCGGCCAAGCTGCGGGCGGCGCAGTCGTTGGGCGCCACCCGTGCGCAGCTGATTCGCCATGTGATCCTGCCGAGCGCCCTGCCCGACATCCTCACCGGGGTGCGCATCGGCCTGGGTGTGGGCTGGTCGACCCTGGTCGCCGCCGAACTGATCGCGGCCACCAGCGGCCTGGGTTTCATGGTGCAGTCGGCGGCGCAGTTCCTGGTGACCGATGTGGTGGTGCTGGGGATCCTGGTGATCGCCCTGATCGCCTTCGCCATGGAAATGGGCCTGCGCGCCCTGCAGCGTAAGTTAGTGCCTTGGCATGGCCAGGCACATTGAGTGAGAACAGCATGAGCAGCCTGACCGTTACCCCCTTGAGTACCGCCCTGGGCGCCCAGATCAGTGGCGTCGATATTACCCGGCCGCTGAGCGCCGAACACCGCGATGCCATCGAACAGGCGTTGCTCAGCCATTCGGTGCTGTTCTTCCGTGGCCAGCCGATCACCCCGCAGCAACAGGCGCGGTTCGCGGCGAACTTCGGTGACCTGCACATCCATCCGATCTACCCCAACGTGCCGGAACAGCCCGAAGTGCTGATCCTCGACACCGCCGTCACCGACGTGCGCGACAACGCCGTATGGCACACCGATGTGACCTTCCTGCCCACCCCGGCCCTCGGCGCGGTGCTGAGTGCCAAGCTGCTGCCGGCGTACGGCGGCGATACGCTGTGGGCCAGTGGCATCGCGGCGTACGAGGCGCTGTCCGAGCCGTTGAAGCGGTTGCTCGATGGGCTGACGGCTACCCACGACTTCACCAAATCCTTTCCGCTGGAACGCTTTGGCAACAGCGCCGAAGACCTGGCGCGCTGGGAAGAAACCCGCAGGAAAAACCCACCGCTGTCGCACCCGGTCGTGCGCACGCATCCGGTGAGCGGGCGTAAGTCGCTGTTTGTCAGTGATGGGTTTACCACCAGGATCAATGAACTGGAACCGGCGGAAAGCGAGGCGATCCTCAAGCTGCTGTTCGCCCACGCGACACGCCCGGAATTCACCCTCCGCTGGCGCTGGCAGGAGAACGACGTGGCGTTCTGGGATAACCGCGTGACCCAGCATTACGCGGTGGATGACTACCGGCCGCAACGGCGGGTGATGCATCGAGCGACGATTCTTGGGGATGTGCCGTTCTAAGCCACACTGCAAATCAAATGTGGGAGGGGGCTTGCCCCGATAGCTCTGGGTCAGTCAACTAATCAAGTGACTGACACACCGCCATCGGGGGCAAGCCCCCTCCCACATTGACCCAGTGGGGTCAGGTTATTCAGCGCTGGATGGCTTTTCCCACAAGTTAATTCCGCCTTCCTGCGCAAACCGATCGATCTCCGCCAGTTCTTCCGCGCTGAAGCTCAAGTTCTTCAACGCGCCGACGTTCTCGATGATCTGCTCCGGCCGGCTGGCGCCGATCAGCGCGCTGGTCACCCGTGGATCGCGCAGGGTCCAGGCCAGCGCCAATTGCGCCAGGCTTTGGCCACGGCGCTGGGCGATTTCATTCAACGCACGCACGTGGGCGATGTTGGTTTCAGACAGGTGCTTGGCCTGCAACGAACCACCACCCGGACGGTTGACCCGTGCGTCGGCCGGCACGCCATTGAGGTACTTGTCGGTGAGCAAACCCTGGGCCAGCGGCGTGAAGGCAATCACCCCGGCGCCGAGTTCTTCGGTGGTGTCCAGCAGGTCTTTTTCCACCCAGCGGTTAAGCAGGTTGTAGGCCGGTTGGTGGATCAGCAGCGGGACTTTCCACTCTTTGAGCAGCGCGGCGATTTCGCGGGTTTTCACCCCGGAGTAAGACGAGATACCGATGTACAACGCCTTGCCCTGTTGC
This sequence comes from Pseudomonas sp. NFX5, assembly GCF_049132125.1. Taxonomy (NCBI): domain Bacteria; kingdom Pseudomonadati; phylum Pseudomonadota; class Gammaproteobacteria; order Pseudomonadales; family Pseudomonadaceae; genus Pseudomonas; species Pseudomonas sp. NFX5. The sequence goes on along the minus strand of NZ_JAFMZG010000023.1, from coordinate 94,372 downwards.
ACGGCGGTGGCGAGGGCGCTGGCGGTTTCTTCCAGGGGCGTGTCGGCATCAAAACGGTGGGAGTAGAAAATATCCACGTAGTCGACGCCCAGGCGTTGCAGGCTCTGGTCCAGGCTGGCCAGCACGTATTTGCGCGAGCCGCCGCCCTGGCCGTAGGGGCCAGGCCACATGTCCCAGCCGGCCTTGCTGGAGATGATCAATTCGTCGCGGTAGTGCTTGAAGTCTTCGCGCAGCAAACGACCGAAGTTGATCTCGGCGCTGCCGTAGGGTGGGCCGTAGTTGTTGGCCAGGTCGAAGTGGTTGATGCCCAGGTCGAACGCGGTGCGCAGCAGGGCGCGCTGGGTGTCGATCGGCGTGCTGTCGCCAAAGTTGTGCCACAGCCCCAGGGACAGTGCCGGCAGCACCAGTCCACTGCGGCCTACGCGGCGATACGGGATAGATTCATAGCGGTTTTCGGCAGCAATGTAAGTCATCGAATCCTCTCTTGGACGTAGGCAAATAAGGCCTGGGAATAACGATATTCCCAGGCCTTTTAACCAGCTGAATCGCTTAAGTCTGCCCTTCCGTTTTACAGCAATTTCCTACCAGAGTGGAACGACATAGCTGACATAGAAGCGGTTTTCATCCTGCACGGTGGCACCGGTGATGTCCGGACTGGCATGGGCGTTTTTCCACGTGACGCCAAGGCCTTTGAGGGTACCGGTCGGCACTTGATACGCCACCGCCACGTTTCGCTCCCATTCACTGGTGGTGCCCTGGGCAGTGCGGATGTCATCGCCGTGGGCGTAGGCGGCGGAGAAGGTCAGGCCGTTGAGGCCGAGTTTGCCGAAGTCATATTTGTACTGCGCCAGCCAGGTGCGTTCGCCGGCATGCTGGAATTTGTTCAGCTGCATGTTGGTCAGCGCCGGGGTGTCGGCACCCGAGCCTGGGCCTTGGCGCGCGTCACCGCTGTTTAGGCCGGAGTCGAGGTACGGGAAGTCGCTGTCGCCGCTGTTTTTCTGGATGCCCAGGCCGACGGTATGGCCGTCCAGGCTGTAGCTTTCCAGCAGGCTGACGGTGGACTGGTTGATGCGGCCCTTGCTCACGCCATCGCCATACAGGCCCGCTGCGGCAAAGTCCTTGTCGCCGTCGGCGTTGCCGCCCACACCCAGGCTGCGGAACACACGCACGTCGGTATCGATCGCACCGACCGACAAGGCGTCATGGCGCTTGGCACCGAGGAAGAACTGCTGGTAGTAATCCTCAAGGTTGGAGTACCACAGGCTGACAGTGGTGTTCTGTATGCCGGTGTAGTCCGCACCACCGAACAGGAAGCGGTCGCTCTCTTTGGTCCCGCCCGCGGTGATCATGCCCTGGTCGCCGGTTTCGTTGCGGATCTTGGTCTTGAAGATATCGCCGCCGGTGAAGGTGAAGTCGCTGAGGTCCTTGGACACCAGTTGCACACCGGTATTGGTCTGCTGGTACAGGCGCCCGTCGGTGTTGGCGAGTATCGGGTTGTTGCCGTACAGCGTACCGACGCGCAACTCATCCTTGGCAAAGCGCATCTTGAACGTCGGGCTGAGCACGCCGAACTGGTCGGCGGACTTGCCATTGTCCAGTGGGAACATGCTGCCGGGGTAGCGGCCCTGGTGATCCTTGTCGTTGAGGTCGCCGCCGGAGTCGAGCTTCAGGCCGTAGAACGCCTGCAGATCGAGGCCGAAGCCCACCGGCCCCTCGGTGTAGCCGGACTTGAAGTTGAATTCGAAACCCTGGCCCCAATCCCGAATGCTATGGGCCTTGGCATTGCTGCCCACCACGTCGCGCCCCTGCTGGTTGAGATAGCGGTTGAGCAGGGTCACGTCGGCGTGGCTGTCATCGATAAAATCGGCGTGGGCGGACAGCATAAAGCTCGCCATGGCGGCTCCCACCACAGGGCTTAAAAACGTCTTCATGGGTACCGGTCTCCGTCACTGTTCTGAAATGAAAGCGTCAAACGCTTCACACAATTACGCAGTGGCCAGATGACAGTTACGCGTCAAAACAGCGTCTTGACGGATGAAATTAAGTTTAAGAAAGCCCCGTAGAACGGGGCTTTGCGGGGAGTTGAGCGTCAGCGCACCAAGTGCAGGAACTGCAGGTGGCGCTCGTACTGGTCGAGGATGTCGTTGATGATCTGCTCCTTGGTGTAGCCCACCAGGTCGTAGTCCTGGCTGCCCTCGCTCAAGTGCACTTCCGCCCGGTAGTAGCGACGATTGTTGAGCTGCTTGGACCCCATGCCGCCGCGTGCAAATGAGGGCGTGAAATAGCCGCGCATCTGCACCTGGTACACGAACGGATGCTCTTCGCCGTGGCCGATTTCCAGGCTGACGCTGTCGTTGGACGGGTCGGGCTGGGTGACGACGTTGAGGCCTTTTTCGACAAACACCGCCGTCACTTCTTCGATCGCCGGACGCACCGTGGTCTCAAGGAACCGGTACACCTCGTCCCGCGACGGGAAATGCACGGCCTGGCTCAAACGCTGGCGCCAACCGCCGGTGCCCTTGCGGGAGCCCGACACCGGTGCCAGCGAATGCAACTGCGCAATCTGCTTTTGCGACTCGAGGTAGAAGGCCTTGTGCAGCCCCCACATCATCAGCAGCAGGATCAGCGAGAACGGCAACGAGGTCAGCACCACCGCCGATTTCAGCGAATCGATGCTGCCGGCAAACAGCAACGCACTGGTGACCAGCGCGGTCATCGCACCCCAGAACACCCGCAGCCATTTCGGCCCGTCTTCGTCGGCGTTGCCGCCCTTGGACGACAGGGTCGAGAGCACCACGGTGCCGGAGTCGGCCGACGTGACAAAGAACACGAAGCTGATAAACACCGTGACCGCGATGACGGTTTTGCTCCACGGGTAGGTTTCCAGCAGCAGGTAGAGGCTCATCGACGGATCATCGATGGCCGACTGGCCGAGTGCGGTCATGCCGTGGTTGAGCACCTGGTCGATGGCGCTGTTGCCGAAGATCGACATCCACGCCAGGGTGAAGCCCAGCGGGATCAGCAGCACGCCGAACACGAATTCGCGGATGGTCCGGCCACGGGAAATGCGCGCGATAAACAGGCCTACGAATGGCGACCATGCAATCCACCAGGCCCAGTAGAACACCGTCCAGCCGCCTAGCCAGTCGCTCGGTTTGTCGTAGGCGTACACATCGAAACTCTTGGTCGGCAACGCGCCCAGGTAGTCACCGATGTTCTGGATCAGGGTGTTGAGCAAGTGCTGGGTCGGCCCGGCGAACAACACGAACAGCAGCAGCGCGCAGGCCAGCAGCATGTTGATGTCGGACATCACCCGCACGCCCTTGTCGACGCCGGCCACGGCGACCAGGATCGCCGCGCCCATCATCAGAGTGATCAAGCCGACCTGGATCCACTGGGTGTGGGCAACGCCGAACAGGTAGTCGAGGCCGGAATTGAGGTGCAGCACGCCAAAGCCCATGTCGGCCCCCAGGCCGAACACCGTGGCAATGATGCCGAAGCCATCCACCGCATAGCCGATAGGGCCATTGATGCGCTTGCCGATCAGCGGGTACAGCGCCGAGCGCAACGCCAGCGGCAGGTTATGCCGGTAGGCGAAATACGCCAGCGCCATGCCGACAAACGCAAACACGCCCCAGCCGTGCAGGCCCCAGTGCAGGAACAGCACCTGCATGGCCTGGCGCGCGGCGTCGGCATTCATGGCCTCGCCCTGGGGCGGTTGCACCAGGTGCGTCAGCGGCTCGGACACGCAGAAGAAGAACAACGTGATGCTGATCCCGGCGGCGAACAGCATGCCGGCCCAGGACAGGTAACTGAATTCGGGCTCGTCGTGGTCGGCACCGAGTTTTATCTTGCCGTAGCCCGATAGCGCGGTGACCACCACGAAGACCAGATACAGGGTCATCGCCAGCATGTAGTACCAGCCGACCGTGTTGGCCGCCCAGTTTTGCGCCGCCAGCAACCAGGCACCGGCCTGTTGCGGGATAGCGATGACAGTGATGCCGAACAGCAAGATGAAGGTGGCGGCAAAGTAGAAGACCGGCGCATTCATGCGCACCAGGCCGCTGGATGGGGTGGACGATGCACTCATGAACGATGCACCCCGAGGGTGAGGGATGTGGCTGTATAAAACGGACTCAGCAAAGGTAAGCCTCCTGTTGTGAGCGGGCAGCGAACCACCGGGTTTAACTTGAACGAACGTTCAAGTTAAACATGAATCGGCGGTTTGGGGCTAATCGCAGGGCTGAGTGGTATGACGGGTGAGCAAAGGAAATCGTTCAGCGACTGCTGACTGAAATACGGGCTCCATGTGGAATGCCGTCAAAATGTGGGAGGGGGCTTGCCCCCGATGGCGGTGGGTCAGCCAATTCATTTTTGACTGACACTCCGCTATCGGGGTGCAAGCCCCCACACAGGGTTTTGTGTGATTTTTAAGACCGGCGCTATTTTTGCGCCCCATCATCATGCTGCAGATTCGCCTGCGTAATATTCGCCCCCGCCGGCACACTGCGGGTCAGCCACACATTGCCGCCAATGGTCGAGCCCTTGCCGATGGTGATGCGCCCGAGGATCGTCGCCCCGGCATAGATCACCACATCATCCTCGACAATCGGGTGGCGCGCATGGCCCTTCTGCAACTGCCCATCTTCGTCCGCCGGGAAGCGCTTGGCCCCCAAGGTGACGGCCTGATAGATGCGCACCCGCTCGCCGATGATCGCGGTTTCGCCGATCACCACGCCCGTGCCGTGGTCGATGAAGAAGCTCGGGCCGATCTGTGCGCCGGGGTGGATATCGATGCCGGTGGCCGAGTGGGCGATTTCCGCGCTGATCCGTGCCAGCAGCGGCAAGCCGGCGCGGTACAGGTGGTGGGCCAGGCGATGGTGAATCACCGCGAGGATCCCCGGGTAGCACAGCAGCACCTCATCCACGCTGCGCGCGGCCGGGTCGCCGTGGTAGGCGGCGAGTACATCGGTGTCCAACAGGCTGCGCAAGGACGGCAAGGCCAGGGCGAAATCCTGGATCAGCCGGATGGCATGGGCGTCGATCTGGCTGTCATCCTCGCCGCCCTGGCGCGCGGCATAGCGCAACTCCAGGCGCGCCTGGGCCAGCAAGGCATTCAGCGCAACGTCGAGGGTATGGCCGACGTAGAAATCTTCACTTTCTTCACGCAAGTCCGCCGGCCCCAGGCGCATCGGAAACAACGCACCGCAGAGGGACTCGAGAATCTGTGCAACGGCTTCACGGGACGGCAATTCGCGGCCGCCATGCTCGCCGCTCAAGCGGCCATTGCGTGTTCGCCACTGGTCACGGGCGCTGCGCAGTTGGCTGACGATGGTCTGTAATTGCCAATGGCTGGAACGCTCACTCACGGTATTCACTCCTGACGTAATGGCCATCACTTTACGGTATCCACCCTGGCCGCCCTTAAGAACCAATGGTGTGATGCTAAGAACCATCAGGCATAAGCGATTGACGGTTGCCCGATGAAAAGTGCCTGCCTATAGTCGCTCCATCCCTTAGCCACCGTGCGTAGCCATGATCAAGCAACAGCTCGACCGTTTTAACCGCCTGGAACTGCTCGGCGGCGCCACCGCCCTGGAAAAACTCGAACGGCTGTCGACCTGGTTGGGACGCGACATCTACGTCAAGCGCGACGACACCACGCCACTGGCCATGGGCGGCAACAAGCTGCGCAAACTCGAATACCTGGCAGCCGATGCCATCGCCCAGGGCGCCGACACCCTGGTGACCGCCGGCGCGATCCAATCCAACCACGTACGCCAGACCGCCGCCCTCGCCGCCAGGCTCGGCCTGGGCTGCGTCGCCCTGCTGGAAAACCCCACCGGCACCGAAGACCCCAACTACCTGGGCAACGGCAACCGCCTGCTGCTGGAGCTGTTCGACGCCAAGGTAGAGTTGGTGGAAAACCTCGACAACGTCGACGACCAACTCAATGCCCTTGCCGATCGCCTGCGCAGCAACGGCAAGAAGCCGTACCTTGTGCCTATCGGCGGTTCCAATGCCCTCGGCGCCCTCGGTTATGTGCGCGCCGGCCTGGAGCTGGCCGCACAGATCGAAGACAGCGGTATCGAATTCGCCGCCGTGGTGCTGGCCTCCGGCAGCGCCGGTACCCACAGCGGCCTGGCCCTGGCCTTGAGTGAAGTGCTGCCGCAGTTGCCCGTGATCGGCATCACCGTATCGCGCACGGAAGAAGCGCAGTTCCCGAAAGTCCAGGGCCTGGCCGAACGCACGGCCGAGTTGCTCGGCGTGGACATCCCCGACGCGTTCAAGGTGATCCTGTGGGACGAATATTTCGGCCCCCGTTATGGTGAACCGAACGCCGGCACCCTGTCGGCGGTCAAGCTATTGGCGAGCCAGGAAGGCCTGCTGCTGGACCCGGTCTACACTGGCAAGGCCATGGCCGGCTTGCTGGACGGTATCGGCCGCCAGCGCTTCGAAGATGGCCCGATTATTTTCCTGCATACCGGTGGGGCACCGGCGTTGTTTGCCTATGACTCGGTTTTCAACTGAATAAATGCGGGCTAAATGTGGGAGGGGGCCTGCCCCTCCCATATTAGACTCGCCAAATATTCCTAAATAGAATATCAAATAAGATTTATATTATTTTCAAGTCTTAAAACCCGGCTTTATCATCGCGCCGCAGGCGAAGACGCGCTACGCGCTTTAAGGCAGGATACGACTACCGCGTCACCTGCTTCGCTCAACATAAAAACACAGGGGCTCTTCATGACTATTTCTGTATTGCGTCGCACGTTGCTGGTGGGCACTTTGGGTATGGCGCTCGGCGCCGGTTGGCTGGGCCAGGCGGTTGCCGGCGAGCAACTGGGCAACATCAAAAAGGCCGGCGAGATCAAAATCGGCCTGGAAGGCACCTACCCGCCGTTCAGCTTCGTCGATGAAAGCGGCAAGCTCAGCGGCTTCGAAGTCGAGCTGTCCGAGGCCCTGGCCAAAGAGCTGGGCGTGAAGGTCAAGCTGCAAGCCACGCCATGGGACGGTATCCTCGCCGCCCTGGAATCCAAGCGCCTGGATGCGGTGGTCAACCAAGTCACCATCTCCGAAGAGCGCAAGAAGAAGTACGACTTCTCCACGCCTTACACCGTGTCCGGTATCCAGGCGCTGGTGCTGAAAAAGAACGTCGACACCATCAAGACCGCCGACGACCTGGCCGGCAAGAAAGTCGGGGTAGGCCTGGGCACCAACTACGAACAATGGCTCAAGGACAACCAACCCAAAGCCATTATCAAGACCTATAACGATGACCCGACCAAGTTCCAGGACCTGCGCATCGGCCGTATCGACGCCATCCTGATCGACCGCCTGGCCGCCCTGGAATACGCCAAGAAAGCCCCGGACACCGCCGCTGCCGGCGACGCCTTCTCCCGCCAGGAAGCCGGTATCGCCCTGCGCAAAGGCGAGCCCGAGCTGCTTGAAGCGGTGAACAAGGCCCTCGACAAGCTGCGCGCCGACGGCACCTTGAAGAAGCTGTCCGAGAAGTACTTCAACGCTGACGTCACTCAATAATGGAAGCAGGTTTCCAACTCGCGCTGGACTCCGCGCCCTTTCTGCTCAAGGGCGCGTATTACACGGTGCTTCTCAGCCTTGGCGGGATGTTTTTCGGCTTGCTGCTGGGCTTCGGCCTGGCCTTGATGCGGCTGTCGCGCTTCAAGCTGCTGAGCTGGACAGCCCGCGTCTACGTGTCGTTCTTTCGCGGCACGCCCTTGCTGGTACAGCTGTTTTTGATCTACTACGGCTTGCCGCAAGTGGGCATCGAGCTGGATCCGATCCCGGCCGCCATGATCGGCTTCTCGCTGAACATGGCCGCCTACGCCTGTGAAATCCTGCGGGCCGCCATTGCCTCCATCGAGCGTGGCCAATGGGAAGCCGCCGCCAGTATCGGCATGACCCGTGCGCAAACCCTGCGCCGGGCCATCCTGCCGCAGGCAATGCGCACCGCCCTGCCACCGTTGGGCAACAGCTTTATTTCGCTGGTCAAGGACACCGCGCTGGCCGCCACCATCCAGGTGCCAGAACTGTTCCGCCAGGCTCAACTGGTGTCTGCGCGCACCTTCGAAATTTTCACCATGTACCTGTCCGCCGCCCTGATCTACTGGGTGCTGGCCAGCATCCTGGCGCATTTCCAAAACCGCCTGGAAGACCGGGTCAACCGGCATGACCTGGAGTCTTGAAGCATGATCGTGGTTGAAAAACTGACCAAACAATTCAACGGTCAGGTGGTACTCAACGGCATCGACCTGGAGGTCAAGGAAGGCGAAGTCGTCGCCATCATCGGCCCCAGCGGTTCCGGCAAGACCACCTTCCTGCGCTGCCTGAATTTCCTCGAAGAACCCACCAGCGGCCGGATCAAGGTGGGCGACATCCAGATCGACGGCAGCAAACCGCTCAACCAGCAACAAGGCCTGGTACGGCGCCTGCGCCAGCACGTGGGTTTTGTGTTCCAGAACTTCAACCTGTTCCCCCACCGCACAGCGCTGGAAAACGTCATCGAAGGGCCGACCGTGGTCAAGAAGATGCCGCGGGAAGCCGCTGTTGCCCTTGGGCGCAAGCTGCTGGCGAGGGTCGGCCTGGCGGGCAAGGAAGACGCCTACCCACGGCGCTTGTCGGGCGGCCAGCAACAGCGCGTGGCGATTGCCCGCGCGCTGGCCATGGAACCGGAGGTGATCCTGTTCGACGAACCCACCTCGGCGCTGGACCCGGAGCTGGTGGGCGAAGTGCTGGCGACCATCCGCAGCCTCGCCGAAGAAAACCGCACCATGGTCATCGTCACCCACGAAATGAGCTTTGCCCGCGATGTGGCCAACCGGGTGATCTTCTTCGACAAGGGCGTGATCGTGGAGCAAGGCGAAGCCAAGGCGTTGTTCGCCAACCCCAAGGAAGAACGCACCCGGCAGTTCCTGAGCAAGTTCCTCGCCCACTGATGTGGCGAGGGAGCTTGCTCCCTCACCACACAATCTGCTCCTACAGAAAACCCTCGCCATCCACGCGTAAACCCGCCGTCTCCCTGATCCAAAAATCCCCCGCCCAGTCAGACCCTTCTGAATCTGCTCCAACCTGCCGTTTAGCCTTTTGCCGCCATTGACGCTCCTTGGTCAACCCTCTTATCTAGCGTCCAGAGGATTGGATCCTATCCCGGCTACTCACTGAATCGTTCCTTTCAGCCCACCTGCGCACCCGCGCCACGGGCTGGAACGATTGCTGCTGGCTGCATCAAGGAGATTACTTATGACGCGCACTGCAACCCCGGCCCTGCTCACGGCCCCCACCTTGCCCCAGGCTAACCGGCACGGCATCAACGCACTGGCGGCCAGTCAACTGCAGGTGGACATCGCGCCTTACCCCGGCATGGATGAGGGCGACCTGATCGAACTGTTCTGGAACAACTGCTTTGCCGCCTCACGCAGGGTGAGCGCGTGCAAGGTCGGCTCGACGACCCATCTGCGGGTGCCGGAAAGTTTTGTGCTGGACGGCCTGGCCCAGGTGCATTACCAGGTCATGCAAGTCGGGCGTGCACCTGCCCGCTCGGCCGTGAAAGGTGTGTGTGTAAAGACCCGATACCCCGGCGGCCAGCCCTCCCCCCTGTACAGCGACGAAAACCACAACCTCGCCCCCGTCGGTTTGCCCGAGTCCATCCGTCGCTACGGCGTCAACGGTCGCCAGGTGCGACGGGGCATTCCGCTGACCATCGCGCCTTACCTGAACATGGCCACGGGCGATGCCATCACCCTGCGCTGGGGAGACGTACGCATGGACCTGCCCAGGATCCAGGCCAAAGCCGTCGGGGTGGTCGTGCAGGTGTGGGTGCCTTCGACGGTGATTGTCGAGGCCGGTGACGACAGCCGCCTGGAGGTGACGTACTGCATTCTCGATCGTGTCGGCAACAATTCGCGCTGGGCGCCCACACGTACGTTGCGCATTGCCGCCTGCGCGCCGAGCCAGCCGGCCGGGACCGCGCGGGTCTACCAACCACGGCCCCTCGGCTCACCCTGTGAACCGGGGTGACAGACCTTCTATGCATATTCCCAAAAGTTAGTTTATTTAAATATTTAACACGCTTAGGGTATATGCACCGGACCACCGGACATCTCTGATTTTTCTGTTTTTATTTCATTGAATGCGAGGTCGGTATGGTCAGAATTACCCCGGTGCATAACGCCAGGGCATTACGTGCAGCCAAGGAGCGGCGCTGATGTCTAACTTGGCTCTAACACCCCCCCAGAGTGATCTGGACGTTGCTCCCCTGCTGTTGCCGGCCACCGTGCTGCGCAACGATGCAGAGGCGCTGAAGGCTGCCCATGAGCTGGCCCAGGCCGCGCGCCTGCAAGCCGCCCAGCGTGACCAGCAACGCAAGCTGCCGTGGGCGCAGATCGAACAATTCACCCGCAGTGGGCTGGGCAGTATTTCCATCCCCCGCGAATACGGCGGCCCACAGGTGTCGTTCACCACCCTGGCGGAGGTGTTCGCGATCATCAGCGCGGCAGACCCGGCCCTCGGGCAGATCCCGCAGAACCATTTCGGCATTCTGCAGGTGTTGCAGGGCGCCGCCACCGAGCGTCAGAAAGAGCACCTGTTCCAGAGCGTGCTCGACGGCTGGCGCATCGGCAATGGCGGACCTGAACGCGGCACCAAAAACACCCTGGAGCTCAAGGCGCGCATCACCGCCCAGGGCGATGGTTACGTGATCAGCGGCCAGAAGTTCTACTCCACCGGCGCGCTGTTTGCCCATTGGGTGGCCGTGAAGGCGCTGAACGACGACGGCAAGCAGGTCATGGCGTTTGTACGCCGTGGCACCGCAGGGCTGCGCATCGTGGATGACTGGTCGGGCTTCGGCCAACGCACCACCGCCAGCGGCACCGTGCTGCTGGACCGCGTGCCCGTGGACGCCGAACTGGTCGTAGACAACTGGCGCATCGGCGAAAGCCCGACTATCCAGGGCGCCGTTTCCCAACTGATCCAGGCCGCCATCGACGCCGGCATCGCCCGTGGCGCGCTGGATGACACCATCGCCTTTGTGCGGGAGCGTTCGCGCCCGTGGATCGACGCCAAGGTCGAGCGCGCCAGCGATGACCTCTACGTGATCGCCGATATCGGCAAGCTGAAGATCGAACTGCACGCCGCCGAGGCGCTGTTGCGCAAGGCCGGGCAAGTGCTGGACCAGGTCAGCGCCGCGCCGATCACCGCACAGTCCGCCGCGCGTGCGTCGATTGCCGTGGCCGAAGCGAAGGTGCTCACCACTGAAGTGTCGTTGCTGGTCAGCGAAAAGCTCTTCGAACTGGCCGGCAGCCGCGCCACCCTCGCCGAATTCAACCTCGACCGTCACTGGCGCAACGCCCGGGTGCACACCCTGCACGACCCGGTGCGCTGGAAGTATCACGCCGTCGGCGCCTATCGCTTGAACGGCACGTTGCCGGCTCGCCATTCCTGGATTTAACCGACCAGACCTCTGGAGAAACTCATGACCTTTTCTCACCGTGTCGCGGTTATCACCAGCGACGAACAGGCCCTTATTGTCGCCAGCGACCTGGCCGAAGACTTGCGCCGCGACAGCGCCCAGCGCGACCGCGAACGCCGCCTGCCGCTGCCCGAGCTGGACGTGTTCTCGCGCTCCGGCCTGTGGGGCATCAGCGTGCCCAAGGCATTTGGCGGCGGCGGCGTGTCCAACGTCACCCTGGCCAAGGTCATTGCCCTGATCGCCCAGGCGGACGCCTCCCTGGGCCAGATTCCGCAAAACCATTTCTATGCCCTCGAAGTGCTGCGCGTGAATGGCAACCCTGAACAGCAACAACGCCTGTACGCCGAAGTACTCGCCGGCCAGCGTTTCGGCAACGCCCTGGCGGAACTGGGCACAAGGACCGCCCATGATCGCGTCACCAAGATCACCCGCGACGGCGACGGCTTCCGCATCACCGGTCGCAAGTTCTACGCCACCGGCGCGATCTATGCCCAGCGCATTCCTACCTCGGTGGTGGATGAGCACGGCATCCAGCAACTGGCCTTTGTCCCCCGTGACAGCGAAGGCCTGACGGTCATTGACGACTGGAGCGGCTTCGGCCAGCGCACCACCGGCAGCGGCTCGGTGGTGTTCGATAACGTGTGGGTCGCTGCCCACGACGTGATCCCGTTCCAGAGCGCTTTCGAGCGCCCGACCACGGTCGGCCCGCTGGCGCAGATTCTTCACGCCGCCATCGACACCGGCATCGCCCGCGCCGCCTTTGAAGATGCACTGCACTTTGTGCGCACCAAGACCCGCCCATGGATCGACTCCGGCAACGACAAGGCCACCGAAGACCCGCTGACCCTGAAGAGCTTCGGCCACCTGAGCATTCGCCTGCACGCCGCTGAAGCCTTGCTGGAACGTGCCGGTGTTTACCTCGATCGCGCCCAGGCCGACAGCAATGCAGAGACCGTGGCGGCTGCGTCGATTGCCGTGGCCGAAGTACGCGCCTTGAGCACGGAGATTTCCCTGGCCGCCGGCAGCACCCTGTTCGAGCTGGCCGGCAGCCAGGCCACCCTCGCCGAGCACGGCCTCGACCGCCACTGGCGCAATGCCCGCGTGCACACCCTGCACGACCCGGTGCGCTGGAAGTACCACGCTGTGGGCAATTACTACCTCAACGCTGAAAACCCGCCACTGCGGGGGACCATTTGATGGCAAAGAAAAAGATCCTGCTCAATGCCTTCAACATGAACTGCATCGGGCATATCAACCACGGCATGTGGACCCATCCACGGGACACGTCCACCCAGTACAAAAGCATCGAATACTGGACCGACCTCGCGCAAACCCTGGAGCGCGGACTGTTCGACGGTTTGTTCATCGCCGATATCGTCGGCGTGTATGACGTGTACCAGAACTCCATCGATGTACCGCTCAAGGAGTCGATCCAGCTGCCGGTCAATGACCCGCTGCTGCTGGTTTCGGCGATGGCCGCCGTGACCAAAAACCTCGGCTTCGGCCTCACCGCCAACCTCACCTATGAGCCGCCGTACCTGTTCGCCCGGCGCATGTCCACGCTCGACCACCTGAGCCGCGGCCGGGTCGGCTGGAACATCGTCACCGGCTACCTCGACAGCGCCGCCAAGGCCATGGGCCTCACCGAACAGGTCGAGCATGACCGGCGCTACGACCAGGCCGATGAATACCTGGAAGTGCTCTACAAACTCTGGGAAGGCAGCTGGGAAGACGACGCGGTGCTCAACGATCCGCAGGCGCGGGTCTATGCGCAGCCGGGCAAGGTGCACAAGGTCGAGCACCATGGCGAGTTCTACCAGGTGGAGGGTTATCACCTGTGCGAACCGTCGCCGCAGCGTACGCCGGTGCTGTTCCAGGCCGGCAGTTCAGACCGTGGCCTGTTGTTCGCCGGGCGCCATGCCGAGTGCGTATTCATCAGCGGGCAGAACAAGGCCGCGACCAAGGTGCAGGTGGACAAGGTGCGCGCCAGCGCGGTCGAGGCCGGGCGCAACCCGGATGACATCAAGGTGTTCATGGGGCTGAACGTGATCGTCGGCGCCACCGAAGAACTGGCCTGGGCCAAGCATGCCGAGTACCTGAGCTATGCCAGCGCGGAGGCCGGCGTCGCGCATTTCTCGGCGTCCACCGCGATTGATTTTGCCCAGTACGAACTGGACGAGCCGATCCAGTACGTGAAGAGCAACGCGATCCAGTCGGCCACCAAGAATCTGCAGAACAACGACTGGACCCGACGCAAGTTGCTCGAACAGCATGCCCTCGGCGGGCGCTATATCACCCTGGTCGGCTCCCCCGAACAGGTCGCTGACGAGCTGGAATCCTGGATCAGCGAAACCGGGCTGGATGGCTTCAACCTCACGCGCATTGTCACGCCGGAAAGCTATGTGGACTTTATCGATCTGGTAGTGCCGGAGTTGCAACGACGGGGCTCGTACAAGACCGCTTATGAGACCGGCACGCTGCGCGAAAAAGTCTTCCACGCCAGTGCTCGCTTACCCGAACAACACACCGGCTCGACCTACCGCCACTGATTGGAAAATGTGGGAGAGGGGTTGCTCCCGATAGCGGTGTATCAGTCACCGGATTGGTTTGCTGACACTCCGCTATCGGGAGCAAGCCCCCTCCCACAGTGGATCTCCATTGTTTGTACAAATACCTTATGACTGGAAATCGACCATGAAAAAAACACTGCTCTCCCACCCAGTCAAAGCACTGGCCCTGGCCTTCGGGTTGTTCAGCTCGGCGGTGTTCGCCGCCGATGCACCGTTGAAAATCGGCACCACCGCCGCCTTCGCGATTCCCCTGGAGGCCGCCGTCGCCGAAGCCGGCAAGCAAGGCTTGAAGGTCGAGCTGGTGGAGTTCACCGACTGGATCGCGCCCAACGTCAGCCTGGCCGCCGGCGATATTGACGTGAACTACTTCCAGCACATCCCGTTCCTGGAAAACGCCAAGGCCGCCGCCGGCTTTGACCTGGTGCCGTACGCGCCGGGCATCATCAACAACGTCGGGCTGTATTCGAAAAAGTACAAGAGCATCAACGACCTGCCCCAGGGCGCCAGCGTGGCGATTGCCAACGACCCGATCAACAGCGGTCGCGGCCTGCAACTGCTGGCCAAGGCCGGCTTGATCACCCTCAAGCCGGGCGTGGGCTACAAGGCCACCGAAGAAGACATCGTCAGCAACCCGAAGAAGATCAAGATCCTGCAAGTCGAGGCCGTGCAACTGGTGCGCGCCTATGACGACGCGGACCTGGTGCAGGGCTACCCGGCCTACATCCGCCTGTCCAAGACCTTCGATGCCGAGTCGGCGCTGCTGTTCGACGGCCTCGACCACCCGGAATACGTGATCCAGTTCGTGATCCAGCCAAAAAGCAAAACCGACCCGCGCGTGATCAAGTTCGTCGACATCTACCAGCACTCGCCGGTGGTGCGTGCCGCCCTGGATAAATCCCTCGGCAAGCTCTACCAAGTCGGTTGGGAAGATAAAAAATGACCGCCGCCCACGCTCGACTGCGCGACCTGGGCTCACCGCCCAGGGACGCCGAACAGACAGAACTGCATCCGGACCTGAACCGCGCGCACGTGCGCTTTATCAACCTGGGCAAGACCTACGACGGCGGCGTGCATGCCTTGCAAGGCATCGACCTGGCGATCCAGCGCGGTGAAGTGTTCGGCATTATCGGCCGCAGCGGCGCCGGCAAGTCCTCGCTGATCCGCACCATCAACCGCCTGGAACAACCCAGCAGCGGGCGCGTGCTGATCGATCAGGTGGACATCGGCGACTTCGACGAAGACCACCTGGTGGCGCTGCGCCGACGTATCGGCATGATCTTCCAGCACTTCAACCTGATGTCGGCCAAGACCGTGTGGCAGAACGTCGAATTGCCGCTGAAAGTCGCCGGCGTGCCCAAGCCCCAGCGTGAGCAAAAGGTGCGTGAGCTGCTGGAATTGGTCGGATTGCAGGACAAGCACAAGGCCTACCCGGCGCAGCTGTCCGGCGGGCAGAAACAGCGCGTGGGCATCGCCCGTTCACTGGTGCACGACCCGCAGATCCTGCTGTGCGACGAAGCCACTTCGGCCCTCGACCCGGAGACCACCCAGTCGATCCTCGGCCTGTTGCGCGAGATCAACCGGCGCCTGGGCCTGACCATCGTCTTGATCACCCATGAGATGGCGGTGATCCGCGACATCTGCGACCGCGTGGTGGTGCTGGAACACGGGCGCATCGTCGAGCAAGGCCCGGTGTGGCAAGTGTTCGGCAACCCGCAACATGAGGTCAGCCAGACCCTGCTGGCGCCGCTGCAACATGGGCTGCCGGAAGAACTGCAAAGCCGTTTGCACCCCCAGCCTGAATCGCCGGACGCCGCCGTGGTGCTGCGCTTGCAGTTCACCGGCAGTGCCAGCGATGAACCGGACCTGGCCGCGCTGTTCAGCGCCCTCGGCGGGCGCGTGCGCTTACTGCAGGGCGGTGTCGAACGGATCCAGGGGCATGCCTTGGGGCAACTGCTGCTGGCGGTGAATGGCTCACCCCACGGCACTGAAGAACTGCGCAACCGCGCCGCGAACTGGGCACAACAGGTGGAGGTGCTGGGCTATGTGGTTTGATCGTTTGGTGCAAGGCGCCATCGACACTTTGTTGATGGTCGGCGTGTCGTCGTTGATCGCCTTGCTGGTGGGGATTCCGCTGGCGGTGTTTCTGGTGACCAGTGACAAGGGCGGCATCTACCAGGCGCCGACGCTGAACCGGGTGCTGGGGGCGTTCGTCAATCTGTTCCGCTCGATTCCGTTTTTGATCCTGATGGTGGCGCTGATCCCGCTCACGCGGCTGATCGTCGGCACCACCTATGGCGTGTGGGCGGCGGTCGTACCGCTGACCATCGCCGCCACGCCGTTTTTTGCGCGGATCGCCGAAGTGAGTCTGCGCGAGGTCGACCACGGCCTGATCGAAGCCGCCCAGGCCATGGGTTGCCGGCGCTGGCACATCATCTGGCATGTACTGCTGCCCGAAGCGCTGCCGGGGATCGTCGGCGGGTTCACCATCACCCTGGTGACCATGATCAACTCGTCGGCCATGGCCGGGGCGATCGGGGCCGGTGGCTTGGGCGACATTGCCTATCGCTATGGCTACCAGCGCTTTGATACGCAGATCATGCTTACGGTGATTGTGCTGCTGGTGATCCTGGTGGCGGTGATTCAACTCGGCGGCGATCGCCTGGCGCGAGTGCTGAACAAGAGGTGAGGTATAGTCGGGCCATCTCAGTGCCCGGTATTCATCACCATGCCCCTCAAGCCCGACGACCTCGACCAGATCACGTCCACCACCCTCGGCCACTACAACAGCGTGGCCGAGAGCTTTCGTGAAGGCACCCGCGATCACGATGTGAGCCAGAACATCGACGCGCTGCTGCGGCATATCCAGGGCTCGGCGCCCTTTACCGTGCTGGATTTCGGCTGCGGGCCGGGGCGGGACTTGCAGACCTTTACGCGCCTGGGGCATATCGCCGTCGGCCTGGATGGCTCCGAGCGGTTTGCGCAGATGGCGCGCGAAGACAGCGGCTGTGAGGTGTTGCAGCAGGACTTCCTCAAGCTGGATCTGCCCGCCGAACGCTTTGACGGGATCTTTGCCAATGCGGTGCTGTTTCATATCCCCAAGCAGGAATTGCCCCGTGTGCTCAAGCAACTGCATGGGGCGTTGAAGCCCGGCGGTGTGCTGTTCAGTTCCAATCCACGGGGTGAGAACCAGGAAGGCTGGAACGGGCCGCGCTATGGTTCCTATCACGACCTCGAGGCCTGGCAGGCACTGCTCACCGCCGCCGGCTTCGTGGAACTGGAGCATTACTACCGACCCGCCGGGTTGCCTCGACCCCAGCAGCCCTGGTTGGCCAGCGTTTGGCGCAAGGCTTGAGTCCGGGCAAGCCCATTCCCACATTTGAAATGCATTCCCCTGTGGGAGGGGGCTTGCCCCCGATGACGGACTGATGGACACCCCTACTGCACCTGATACACCACCGATGTCCCATCCACCACCGCTGTCACACTCCTCGCCGCAACCCCCTCTCTCGACCCCGTGGAAAAATTCGCTACCAACCGCGTGCCATCGGCAAACGTGGTTTCCTGCACCTGCCGATCCGCCGTCAGCCAGCGAAACCCGGTCATCGCCTGGGTGGCCAGGCGCTCATGCAGCGGTCGGAAAAATCGATCCTGGCGCTGGATCAGCGGCAGCCGCGCCTTGAGCGTCGCAGCACTCAGGTGATAAAGCGGCGGCACGTTGTAGAGCAGTTGGGTCAGCTCATTTTCAGCCCGCACATTGCTCAGCTTGAGGCTGTCGAACAGCCAGTGATGGGTGGTGATCACCGAGCCATGGAACACCGCCTGATACAGCGGCAGGCGCAGCGTCGGGTCGAAGTAGAGGGTGCGAAACGGCTCGTTCAGCGGCACCGACTTGAAGAACACCGCCGGTTGTTCCGGCGGGTACCAGTTGCCCACGTAGTAGGGCGACTGTTTGTCCTGGGTCATGTCGCGATCCCCCCAGCCCAGCACCGGGGTTTGCATGCCATGGGCGAACAGGATGCCCCGGGCGGTAATGGCGTTGCCGTCTTCGGAGCCGGTCGGCAATTGCAGCGTGGTGTTCAGCCAGCGGGACGCATCGATATTGCCTTCGGCGTTTTGCGCCTGGGTCATCGGTGCGTTGGTGCGGTAGCTGTCGAACAGCATGCTGGTGGCGTACGCATCGAGAAACCAGGCGTTGAAGCCGGCCACGGCCTGCACGGCTTTCACCCGCGCCTCCAGCAGAGGCCGCACGCAGCGCGGGTCGGTGTAGTGGCCGGACTGCTGGAAGCCGATCTTGAGCGTGCCGTCCTTCAATACGATGGCGCAGTCGCGGTAAGCCTGGCTACCCAGGTGGGCGGTGGTCCAGTCGGGGTTTTCGGTGGCGGACAACGCGGTTTGGTAGGAATCGTAGGGCGCCATCAGGTAGCCGGCGTCGACACCGGCGCGGATGGTCTCTGGGTGCCAGAGGCCGCCTTCCCAGCCTTCGCCCAGGGTCAGCATCAAGCGTGGCAGCCCGGCGTCGCGCAGCGTCTGTACCACCTGGCTGCCCCAGGTGCCGGGGCTATCGCGCAGGGCGCCGGCAAAGTCCACGGCCAATTCGCGACGCAACTCGCCATAGCGCGCGGCAAGACGGGTCATATCGGGCTCGTCCACCTGCCAACTCTGCCGGGCCTTCCTGTTGATCGCGGCGTTGAGGCCGCGCAACAGCACCCTTTGCTCGTAGCGATTCAAGGCGCGGGGCTGCACCAGCACCGCTGCGGAGTCCTTGTCCAACAGGCCTCTGAGTTCATGAGCGCGCAAGCGCTGGAGCAACAACAGCCAATCACGCACACCCTCCGGCGCCAGCAGGTCATTGCCCCACAGGTAGACATGGCTGGCGCCCAGCAGCTTTTCAGCCCCAGGGGTTTGCCGCAGCTTGTCTGCCAGGGGCTCATAGCGACCCTGCGCGACCAACCATCGGCGATAGCGCTTGGCCCCGGCCAGCGGATCGCTTTCGCCCAGGTGCAACAGCAGGGTCATGGGGGCGGCAGGCCCGAGCGAAGTGAACTCATGGGCCAGCGACAGCGCCTGGCCCCGCCAGCGCAGGCGGTTGTTATAGGGATTGGTCAGCAGCCAGTTGAGGGTGAAAGCGCCGTGATCGACGCCCCACAGCGGCAGGCTGAGGTCCTGGGTGGTGTTGATGTCACCCTGCGCCACCAGGAAAGCGTTCCACATGGCATGGCCGGCCGGCACGTAATGCCCTTCGGCCAACGGCCATATCAACCCTCGGCCCATGGCGCTCGGCGGTTGTAGAAGAATCGGCAGCTCACCGGCTTCCCGCGCCGTGATCGACAGCAGCAGGTCGCGCTGCTCAAGGCTGGCAGTCACGCGATAGGCACCGTCATCCCATTGCCAACTGGCCTGTTGCGCGTTTTGTGCGAGTTGGCTGACGGCACGCGCCGCTACGCCGTTGGAGGCCTGCACCTGGGGCTGGCCACTGGGTGTCACACGGATGGCGAGGGTGGCCGGGTCGAGTTCGACTCGCCACAACGGGTTTTCCAATACGGTGCCGGCAAAGGCCAGGGGCGACAGGAACAAGCAGCAGATCAGTAAGGTATGACGCATACTGTTCATGGCAGGCGATCGTTGAGAGGTGGGGGTCGAAGGGTAAAGCGCTCAACGGTTGGCCAGGGCAACAAGTGTCGCTTTCGGAAGTTTCCCACGGATCAAATGCCCAGCTGAGATCAATTGTGGGAGGGGCGGTGCGACGATTCGACTTGCTCCCTCCCACATTTTTAACCGTGTTGTTCCTGTTGTTCCTGCTTTGGTTCGCGGATCTTGTACCAGGCCACATACAGCGCCGGCAAAAACAACAACGTCAGCAAGGTGGCGATGATGATCCCGCCGATCATCGCGTAGGCCATCGGCCCCCAGAACACTTCGCGGGCAATCGGGATCATGCCCAGGCTCGCCGCCGCCGCCGTGAGCAGGATCGGCCGGCGCCGATGCTCGGTGGCTTCCACCACCGCGTCCCACGGCGTGTAGCCGGCCACTTCATATTCGTGGATCTGCGTCACCAGGATCACCGAGTTGCGGATGATGATGCCGATCAGCGCCAGGATGCCGAGGATCGCCACAAAGCCCATGGGCGTGCCCGTGGGGATCAACGCCAGCACCACGCCAATCAGCCCCAGCGGCGCGACACTGGCCACCAGGAACATCTTCTGCACGCTGTGCAGCTGGATCATCAGGAACGTCGCCATCAGGAACAGCATCAACGGCACCACGCTGGCAATCGGGCCTTGGGCCTTGCCGCTTTCTTCCACGGTGCCGCCGGTGGCGACCTTGTAGCCCACCGGCAGGCCGGCGCTGAATCTGTCGATCTCCGGCTTGAGCTGCTTGACCAGGTCGGTCGGCTGCATCTCATCGCGCACCGAGGCCTTGATGGTGATGGTCGGCTTGCGGTCGCGACGCCACACCAGCGGCTGCTCCAGCTCATAGCGCACCGTGGCGAAGGCCAGCAGCGGGATCGAGGTGCCGTTGGGCGTGACGATCTGCAGGTTCTGCAAGGTTTCCGGCGTGCCACGTTCGGCGTCTTCGGCACGGCCGACCACGCTGATCAGGTAGATATCGTCGTGCACCTGGGTCACCGAGGCGCCGCTGACCACGCTGTTCATCAGTTGCGCCACGTCCTCGGAGGACAGCCCGAGCTGGCGCGCCTTGTCCTGGGCAATGTCGATGCGCAGCACTTTGCCCGGCTCGTTCCAGTCGTAGATGATCTCGCCCAGGTGGGTGTTTTTATCCAGCAGGGTCGCCAGTTCGATGGCGTGTTTACGCACTTGGTCGGTGTCTTTGCCGGACACGCGATACTGGATCGGACGCCCCACCGGCGGGCCCATTTCCAGCGGCTGCACAAAACTGCCGATGCCCACGAAGTCGTCGCGCAGGCGCTTTTGCAGGCGCGCAATCAGGGCACCGCGCTCCTCCAGGCCTTTGCTGACGATCACCAGTTGCGCGTAGTAGGGGTTTTCCAGTTGCTGGTCGAGGGGCAGGTAGAAACGGATCGCGCCCTGGCCGATATACGTGCTCCAGCGTGCAATGTCCGGGTCGTCCTTGATGATCGCTTCGAGGCGGTCGACGGCCTTGCGCGTCTCGTTGATCGAGGCGTTTTGCGGCAGGTTGAGGTCGACGAGGATTTCCGGGCGGTCCGACGACGGGAAGAACTGGTTCTGCACAAACTGCATGGAGAACACCGACGCCACGAACAGGCCCACGGTGATGCCGATGGCCCACCAACGGTTGCGCATGGCCCACAGCATGCC
Organism: Pseudomonas sp. NFX5; assembly: GCF_049132125.1. NCBI lineage: Bacteria > Pseudomonadati > Pseudomonadota > Gammaproteobacteria > Pseudomonadales > Pseudomonadaceae > Pseudomonas > Pseudomonas sp. NFX5. The sequence goes on along the minus strand of NZ_JAFMZG010000023.1, from coordinate 73,016 downwards.
GCCATTGAATGCGCGGCCGATGCGCCCCGGCTCGGCGCTGTGGGGTTTCACCTTGGCGCTGAGGATATGCACGCCGATCACCGGCGCAAACAGCACCGCCACCACCCACGACACCAGCATCGCCACGGCAATCACCGCGAACAGGGTAAAGGTGTACTCGCCCGCCGAACTGGCGTTGAGGCCAATCGGCACGAAGCCGGCCACGGTCACCAAGGTACCGGTGAGCATCGGGAATGCCGTGGAGGTGTAGGCGTAGGTCGCCGCCTGCTCCTTGGTTTCGCCTTTTTCCAGGCGCGTGATCATCATCTCCACGGTGATCATCGCATCGTCCACCAACAGGCCGAGGGCGATGATCAACGCACCCAGCGACACACGCTGCATGGTGATACCGCTGTATTCCATGAACACGAATACCAGCGCCAGCACCAGTGGAATCGAGCACGCTACCACCAGCCCGGCGCGCATGCCCAGGCTGATAAAGCTCACCACCAGCACGATGATCACCGCTTCGAACAGCGCGCTGGTAAAGCCGCCGACGGCCTCTTCCACCACTTCGGCCTGGTCGGAGACCTTATGCACACCGACGCCCACCGGCAGGTCGGCGGTCAGTTCGTCCATGCGCGTGTGCAGCGCCTTGCCAAACGACTGGATATTGCCGCCCTTCTGCATGGCGATGGCCAGGCCAATCGCCGGCTTGCCGTTGAAACGGAACATCGGCCGCGCCGGGTCGACGTAGCCACGGCTGATCTCGGCGATATCCGCCAGGCGATAGAAGCGGTCATTGAGGCGCAGGTTGACGTTGGCCAGGTCTTTCTCCGAGGCGAACTGCCCCGAGGTACGCACCGAGATGCGCTCCGGCCCGGCCTCGATCACCCCGGCGGGGGTCACCGCGTTCTGCGATTGCAGGCTTTGCACCACCTGGCGCTGATCGATGCCCAGGGCCGCCAGTTTGCGCGTGGAGAAGTTCAGGTAAATCACTTCGTCCTGCTGGCCGATCATCTCGACCTTACCCAGCCCCTGCACCGAACGGATTTCGGCGCGCACCTGCTCCACGTAGTCGCGCAGCTGGCGCATCGACAGGCCGTCGCCGGTAAAGGCGTACACCGAGCCGAACACATCGCCGAATTCGTCGTTGAACGACGGCCCCTGCAAGCCCTGGGGGAAGGTGCCACGAATGTCGTCGATCTTCTTGCGGACCTGGTACCAGATCTCCGGAATCGCCTTGGCGCTGGTGGTGTCCTTGAGGAACACGAACACCGTGGATTCACCCGGTCGCGTGTAGCTTTTCACATAGTCGAGGGCGTCGAGTTCCTCGAGCTTTTTCTCGATGCGGTCGGTGACCTGCTTGAGGGTTTCTTCCTGGGTCGCGCCCGGCCAGCGGGTCTGGATCACCATGGTCTTGATGGTGAACGAGGGGTCTTCCTCGCGGCCCAGGTTCATGTAGGAGAACACGCCCATCAGCAGCGCGACGAACATCAGGTACCAGACGAAGGACTGATGCTTGAGGGCCCAGTCGGATAAGTTGAAGCTGCCTTTCATCGCGGGCTGTCCTCGTCGATTTTGACTTTCTGCCCGGGCTTCAGGCTGTTCACGCCGGCGGTAACGATACGCTCGCCGGGTTTGACGCCGCCGTTGAGCAAGGCGCTGTCAGCGTCACGGCTAAGCACCGTGATATCGCGCGGTTGCACGGTCTGGCTTTGGGTATCGAGGATCCAGATGCGGGTCTTGCCGTCGACTTCCTGCAAGGCGCTCAGGGGCAATTCGATGCGTGGGGCGATGGCCGAACTCAAGGTCACGCTGATCGCCGTACCAAGGCGGAACGCGGGCGGCGTTTCGGCCAGGGTCAGGCGCGCGCGACGGGTGCGCGTGGCGCTTTGGGCCTGGGGTTCGATCTCGCGCACGGTGGCGGTGGTGTGGACGCTGGGGTCGAGTTGCCCGGCGACGAGGAATACCACATCCGCCGGCAGGCGCTCGGCGAGGCCGGCGGGCAGGTCGATGACCGCCTCCTTGATGTCCGGGCGCGCCAGGGTCACCACTTGCTGACCGGCGCTGACCACCTGGCCGGCCTCGGCATTCCAGGCGGTGACGATGCCGGCGTGGTCGGTGCGCAGCTCGGCGTAGTTGAGCTGGTCCCTGGCCTGGTTGACCGAAGCCTGAGCCTGGTCGAGGGAGGCCTGGGTGGTCTTCAGGTCGGTCTGGGCCACGTCCAGTTGGGCCTGGGCGCCGACGCCACGGTTGAACAGCTCCTGCTGGCGACGGGCATTGGCCTGGGCGTTGATGAACTGGGCCTGCACCCGTGCCAAATCGCCCTGGGCGGCGCGCAACTGGTTCTGTTGGTCGGTAGGGTCAAGCACCGCGAGCAAGGCGCCCTTGTCCACTTCGGCGCCCACATCCACGGCACGCCGGGCGATGCGACCGGGGACCCGGAAGCCCAGATTGCTTTCATAGCGCGCCTGGATGGTGCCGGCGAAACGGCCGAGGGTTTCCTGGTCCTCGGATTTCACCTCCATGGACAGCACCGGGCGCACGGGCTCGGGCGCCGGTTCTTCTTTGGAGCAGGCCATCAGCAACAGGCTGGCGGCGAGTACAACCGTCAGGCGCTTCATGGCTGGGCTCCTGGCTGGGCAATCTCGACCAGCATGCCGGGGTGCAGCAATTGCCCACCGGCCACCACGACTTTTTCGCCGCCCTTGAGGCCGTCGCCAATAATCACTTTGCCGGTGAGGTAACGCGCCACCGTGACCTTGTGCAGTTGCGCCTTGCCCTCGCCGTCCACCAGCCATACGGCGGGCTCGCTGAGGTCTTTGGTCAACGCCGACCAGGGCAGCTCGATACTCGCCTTGGCCGGGCCATTGGCGGTGGCACTGACCACCGAACCAAGCCGCATGCCTTCGGGTAACGATTGCAGGGCGATCTTCACTTGCACCGTGCCGGTATTGGCGGCTACGGCAGGCGTGACTTCACGCACTTTACCCACGGCCTTGATGCTCGGGTTATCCAGCAGGCTGACGGTGATCGGCGCATCCGGCGGCGGCTCAACCAGCAGTGACTCATAGACGTTGAACACCGCATCGCGCTCGCCATCGCTGGCCAGGCTGAAAATCGGCACGGTGGCCTGCACCACCTGACCGACTTCGGCCTGGCGCGCGGTGATCACCCCCGGCGCATCCGCGATCAGCGCGGTATAGCCGAGTTGTTCACGGGCGTTGGCCAACTGTGCCTGCGCGGCGGCCAGGGCACTTTGGCTGCTGCGCAGCGCGGCCTGGGCGGAATCGTATTCGCTGCGGCTGGTGTAGCCCTTGGGCAGGAGCTTTTCCTGGCGCACAAACGCGGCGGCGGTTTGCTTGACCCGCGCCTGCTCGGCCACGACCTGGGCCTGGGCGGAGTCGACGTTGGTCTGTAGATCCTTGGGGTCGAGCCTGGCCAGCACCTGCCTGGCTTTAACGCGATCGCCCACATCCACCATGCGCTGGATGATCTTGCCGCCGACCCGGAAGGACAAATCGGTTTGCACGCGGGCCTGGATATCTCCGGTCAGCGTGACGGCCGCGGCGAAATCGGCGGGTTGTACGGTTTGAACAAAAACCCGCGAATGGGCCTTGGGCTCAGCTTTTTCCTGGCCACACGCGCTCAGCAACACCACTAAACCCAGACCGACGATACAGATGGAAATACGACCGCCCATGCAGACTCCTTGTGCGCGATGCGATGTGCCAGTGTGTATGCGACTGTGAGCTTAGTTCAGGGTTCCTTATCTGCATGGGGAAGGCGTATTGAGGTGAGTTCATCGGCCTCATCGGGGGCAAGTCCTCTCGCACATGTGACGTGTGAATACATTCAAATGTGGGAGGGAGCTTGCTCCCGATAGCGGCATAACAGTCAGCGCAGAACTAGCCCTGCCACTTCCCGCCTTCAACGATCACACTCTCAGGCTTGGTGTCATCGCTCAGCTCCTTGCGCACATATTGGTCGTAGAGCTTGAGCAGAAATTTCTCCTCACCCAGCTTCGCCAACTCGGCATTCACCCAGTCACGCAGTTCGATATTGCCCTTCTTCACCGCCGGGGCGATGGGCGCTTCGTCACCGAGTTTCTCTTCCAGCACGCGGTAGCCCGGGTTCTGCTTGGCCCAGCTGAACAGCACCAGGTTGTCTTGCGCGTAGGCATCGCCACGCCCGGCCGACAGCGCTTGCAGCGATTCGGAGTTTTTCTCGAACTTCAGCAGTTTCCAGTCCGGGTGGTTCTTGGTCAGCCAGATATCGGCAGTGGTACCGGTGGTGACGATGGTGGTGCGGGTGGCCAGGTCATCCAGGCTTTTGACCGCGCTGTCCTGGGGCACCAGGGCCTGCACCGCGACTTTCAGGTTGGGGTTGGTGAAGTCCACTGCTTCCTTGCGCTCGGGCGTCACGGTCATGTTGGCGAGGATCAGGTCGACCTTGTCGCTTTGCAGGAACGGAATACGGCTGGCCGGCTCGACGGCGACGAATTCGACCTTGTTCTCATCGCCCAACAGGTCCTTGGCGAATTGGCGGCCGATGTCGGTATCGAAGCCGACATAGCGGCCCGCTTCGTTGACGAAGCCAAACGGTGGCTTGTCGGTAAACACGCCGACGATCAGCTTGTCCCGCGCCTTGATCTTGTCGAGGTAGCTCACGGCGGCAGCAGGTTTAGCAGGCTCTTCGGCCTTTTTATCGCAGCCGGCCAGTAAGGCGACAGCCAACAGTGGCAGCAGTAATTTTTTCATAGCAGCTCCAGTTCCTTGGTTTTCTTGGGCAGTGTTGAGACAAAGGAGAACTTCTCCAGGAACTGCTGCGCGCGTGCGGTTTGCGGGTTCGTAAAGAATTCTTCGGGGGTGTTGTGTTCGAGGATGCGACCGGCCTCCATAAACACCACGCGGTCGGCGACGGCGCGGGCGAAGGCCATTTCGTGGGTGACGATCAGCAGGGTCATGCCATCGCGGGCCAGGCCCTGGATCACCTCCAGCACTTCCTTGACCATCTCCGGGTCGAGGGCGGCAGTGACTTCGTCAAACAGCATGACCTGAGGGTTCATGCACAGCGAGCGGACGATGGCGATGCGTTGCTGCTGGCCGCCGGAGAGCTGGCGCGGGAAGGCGTCGCGCTTGTCCGCCAGGCCTACGCGGGCCAGCAGCTTCTCGGCCTGCGCGCGGGCTTCGCGCGGCTCGCGCTTTTGCACTTTCAGCGGGCCGAGCAGGATGTTGTCGAGCACGCTCATATGCGGGAACAGGTGGTAACTCTGGAACACCATGCCCACGTCCTGGCGCACCTGGCGCCAGTCGGTGGTTTTATCCAACAACTCCTTGCCGGCAAACCGCAGGCTGCCGCTATGGGCCACTTCCAGGCCGTTGAGGCAGCGCAGCAAGGTGCTTTTGCCGCAGCCGCTGGGGCCGAGGATCACCACCACTTCGCCGCTTTGCACACTCAGGTCGATGCCCTTGAGCACCTGCTGGTCGCCGAAGAATTTGTTGAAACCCTGGAACTCGATCAATGCGCTCATGCTTGGGCCCAGCGCCGTTCCAGCACCTTGGAGGCGGCCGACAACGGGTAGCAGATAAAGAAGAAAAACAGGAACAGCGCGCCGTAGATCAACACCGACTCATAGGTGCGCTCGATGATTTGCTGGCCGACCTTGATCACGTCCACCACGCCGATCAGCACCGCCAGGGAACTGGTCTTGATGATGCGCGTGTAGACGTTGATGGTCGGCGGCGTCATGCGCTTGAGGGCCTGGGGCAGCAACACGTAGCCGTACAACTGCGGGTCGGACAAGCCAATCGACAGGCCGGCTTCGCGCTGGCCGCGGGGCAGCGAATGCAACGCGCCGCGTACCACTTCGCCCACTTCGCTGGCGCCCCACAGCGACAACACCAGCACCGCGCACCAGAAGCTGGGGATGCTCAGGCCAAAGAAGATCGGCAGGCCAAAGAACAGCAGATACAACCACACCAGCACCGGAATCGCCCGGAACAGCTCCAGGTAAACCCGCAGCACCGCGTTGACCAGCCTGTTGTTCAAGGTGCGCAGCACGCCATACAACACGCCGCCGACCGTACTGAAGGCGATGCTCAACAACGAAATCGACAGGGTCTGCGCAGCGCCCTTGCCCAATTGCGGCAACGACACCCACAACAACTCAAGACCCGAACTGGCCATGCTGGAGCCTCCTTTCCAGGCGGCTGAGCAGCAGCGACAGCGGCAAGAACAGCAGCACGCAAATCAGCGTCAGCACGGCGAGCATTTCGTAGGTCTTGTAGTAGAGGGCGATGTAGCTCTTGGTGGTGTAGAGAATCTCCGGCACCGCCACGGCAGAGACCACGGTGGTCTCCTTGAGCAGGAAAATGAAATTGGCGAACAACGCCGGCAGGCTGAGGATGCCGGCCTGGGGCAGGATCACATGACGCAGCAGTTGCCAGTCCGACAGGCCGATGGACTTGCCCGACTCGATCTGCGCCAGGGGCACCGCTTCCACGCCGGCGCGCAGCACTTCGGTGAGGTAGGCACCGCCGAGGAACGTCATGGTGATGATCGCCGCCCAGAACCCGGAGATATTCAAACCCAGGGCCGGCAAGGCGAAGTACACGAAGAACAGCTGGATCAGCAGCGGTGTATTGCGCGCCAGTTCCACATAGAGCGCCACCAGGCGCGACAGGTACGGCGTGCGAAACACCAGCAGTGCAGCGTTGATCAGCGCCACCAGCAACGAGGTGGCAATGGCGATCAGGCCCACTTGCAGCGTGACGCCCACGGCGTTCAAAAACGCCGGCAGGGTGCTGAGGATAAAAGCGAAATCGAAGGTCATTGTGAGTCCATGACGCCGCAGGGGTAATGCGGCGAGCGCCGTCCGATCCGGCGTGGGTAACGCCGGGTAGCGCGAACTTTAAAGGTATAAAAAGTAAAATTTAAATACCGAAATAGCATATTGATATCACCCAAAAAGATAACCGACGGATTCGCAGGTTTTCCAGGTGACGACTATGGTTGGGGGGTCTGTGTTTCGAGGGAATGAACAATGAACAAAGCGAAACCGATTGATCCGCAGGAGCTGGTGAAATGGTTGGTGGCGTTGCGCAGGGCGATCAATAGCCGCGCGCTCTGACACGCTGAAAATCCACTGTGAGATGAAGATCAAATGTGGGAGGGGGCTTGCCCCCGATAGCGGTATGTCAGTCACAGATGCATTGACTGAACCACTGCTATCGGGGGCAAGCCCCCTCCCACATTTTGATTGCATTCCAGATTCCACACATAAAAAACGCCGACGCTATGTGAGCCGTCGGCGTTGAAACCTTGAAGGGGGTTTTGGCTTACATCAGAACGCGGGCACGACTGCGCCGTTGTACTTCTTCTCGATGAAGGCTTTGACTTCCGGGCTGGTCAGGGCCTTGGACAGCTTCTGGATAGCGTCGCTGTCCTTGTTGTCCGGGCGCGCCACCAGGAAGTTCACGTACGGCGACTTGGCATCTTCGATGATCAGCGCGTCCTTGGCTGGGTTCAAGCCAGCTTCCAGGGCGTAGTTGGTGTTGATCAAGTCCAGGTCAACCTGGTCCAGCACCCGTGGCAGCAGGGCCGATTCCAGCTCTTTGAACTTCAGGTTCTTCGGGTTGCTGGCGATGTCTTTCGGCGTGGCCAGGGCGTTGGTCGGGTCTTTCAGGGTGATCACACCGGCTTTCTGCAGCAGCAACAGGGCACGGCCGCTGTTGGAGCCTTCGTTCGGGATGGCCACGGTGGCGCCATCCTTGAGCTCGGAAATATTCTTGATCTTTTTCGAGTAACCGCCGAAGGGTTCAACGTGCACGCCAACCACGGTGACCAGGTTGGTGCCCTTGCCCTTGTTGAAGTTTTCCAGGTACGGCAGGGTCTGGAAGTAGTTGGCGTCCAGGCGCTTCTCGGCAACCTGTACGTTTGGCTGTACGTAGTCGGTGAAGACTTTGATTTCCAGGTCCACGCCTTCTTTGGCGAGGGTTGGCTTGACCAGCTCAAGGATCTCGGCGTGCGGGATCGGGGTGGCGGCCACCACCAGTTTCTCGTTGGCCTGGGCGAAGCTTGCAGTCAGGGCAGCCGCCAATGCGGTAAACAACAGAACCTTTTTCATGCAGTGTCCTTATCGGAAATCCGGGGCGTCTCTGACGACCGTTTTTTAGGTGGTGTGCCAGCGAAGTGCTATCGCGGCGTGGAATGGACAATACCTAGATTTTTTATTCCCGAACAATATCTTTTATTCACGCTGATATTCCATTTTGCTCATGTAGCGGCTTGTTCGCTTAGAAAGCTGCGCAAGGTTTCCCGCTCAGCCGGGCTGGCATTGGCGAAGATGCGCTGCACTTGCTCCAAGGGCGACCCCGCCACCGGCAGGTTCAGGTGTTCGGGCAGAATTTCGTCGCCGCTGCTCACCAGCAAGGCGAAGTGGATGACGTTCTCCAGCTCGCGGGTATTACCCGGCCAGCTGTGGTGTTCGAGGACGCGCTGGGCCGCATCGCTGATCAGCGGCACCGGCAGGTCCAGGCGCTGGCTGTAGATGCCGAGGAAGTACTCGGCCAACGACAGGATATCGCCCACCCGCTCACGCAATGCCGGCAAGTCCAGCTGGCCTTCGCTCAGGTAATGGAACAGCCTCTCATGAAACTTGCCGGCGGCCACGGCCTGGGCCAGGTCGATGCTGGTGGCGGCCACCAGGCGCACGTCCACCGGACTCGGCTGGTGGGCGCCCACGCGGGTGACTTCATGGTTTTCCAGGGCCGCCAGCAGTTTCACCTGGATCGGCAGCGGCAAGTCGCCGATCTCATCCAGATACAACGTGCCGCCATTGGCCGAGCCAAACCACCCGGCCCGGCTGCTGGCCGCGCCGCTGTGGGCGCCGGCGGCATAGCCAAACAACTCGGCGTCGGCGTAGGTTGGGCTGATGGCGCCGCAATTGACCGAGACAAACAAACCGGAGCGGTCGCTGCCCCGGTGAATATGCCGCGCCAGCAATTCTTTACCACTGCCGGTCTCGCCTCGAATCAATACGGGCAAGGCGCGCGGGGCCAGGTTTTCCAGGTCTTCGCGCAGCTTGCGCGAGCGCGGGTCGACAAACACCAGCGCCTTGGCGCGGATGCTCAGCGGGCTTTTTTCGGCGTCGGGGAAGGTCAGCAGCGGCTGACCGAAGGTTTCATGCAGACTCATGGCAGGCTCCCGCCCCAAATCCACTCAGGGACGGGGCGTTGAAAAAATATCAGGCGGTGCGCCGGGCGTGATGCTCCAGGCGGCTTTGCAGGCGATACAGGTAGGCAAACCCCTGCTCCCAGCGCTGGTGACCGGACTTCACATTGATATGCCCGGCCCCCGACAGGATGCCGGCTTCGGCGCCCCAATTACGCGCCAGCTCCAGGGCCCGGGGGGCGCTGACGGCGCTGTCGTTATCGGAACTGACCACCTGGCTGGGAAACGGCAGCAGGTCGGTCGGGATCGGCGCAAAGTTGCGCAGGGCCGGCGAGCAGGCTGGCCGTTCAACGTCCGCCGGAGCCACCAGCAAGGCACCGCGCACCTGCCGCAGGAACTGCACCGGGGCAGTGGCCGCCCAATGGGCCACGGTGATGCAGCCCAGGCTATGGGCGATCAGGATCACCGGCGTGCTGTCGGCGGCGATCGCCTCGGCCAGCGCGGCGACCCAATCTTCACGGCGCGGTGTGAGCCAATCGGCCTGCTCCACGCGTGCGCTGTTGGGCAGGCTGTTCTGCCAGTGACTTTGCCAATGATCTTCTGGCGATCCTTGCCAGCCCGGCACGATCAGATAACGAATCGACTCGCTGTGCATGGGTGTGCCCTCCTGCAGCGTTTAACGTTGTAGGACAGTATAGGGACGAGGGTTATATTCGTTAAGGAATAAGAAGCTATTTATTAATAACCAAAAACTCAAACCCGCATGAGATCAAAATGTGGGAGGGGCTTGCCCCCGATGGCGATGGGTCAGCCACCTATTTTTAGCTGACGGACCGCTATCGGGGGCAAGCCCCCTCCCACATTGACTCGATTTCACATTCAATTTGCAGTGGTTTTAGATGACGTGATTGGTACGAGGCATGCAGTCGATGGTGCGATCCACCACGGTCTTGGCCGTTTCCAGCAAATGCCACACCGCATGGACTTTCGCGCGGTCGTGCGGCTGCAGGTGCTCACAACAGTCCCATACGGTGGCCGATGCGCTGTGGATCAGGTGAGCGATATAAAGTTGGGCGTCTTCGAAACTGAGGTTTTCGTTGGCGACAAGGCAGTCAACGGGTGGGTCGGGAAGTGCTTTGGTCATGGTGTAACTCCTATTGAACACGGGAGCGACCACTAACGCGGCTAAACGATAGGTGGCAGCTGTACGCGGGTTAGCAGACTGGCCAATAGGAACACCAGCGCACCCGAGGGTGCCCCACGCACAGCCACCATAAACGCGGATGTGAACCGTGTGCCTATTGAACTCAGGCTGCTAAACCCGATCGCTGAAAACCAGCGACGGGCCGAAGACTAGCCATCCATTCAACAGTCACAAGGCGGCGGGGATTGTCTCGGAAACGTCCTGCAATTTAAAGGGATACGGCTTGCCGGCCCTTTACAAATCATGACGAAATGCCAGCATCGATCACCTGATGAACTTTCTTGTAGGAAATATCTTCCATGACGGTTTTTTATGGCTCCGCTGACGACTTTTCGCTTTTCCGGAGAGTGGTGAGGTTAGTTAAATATTGACTCCAACCAACCCCGTAAAGCTCGCAATGAATATAAATATAAGTACTTTCCACCACGAAATTTCTAAAGTCAGGCTTTCTAAAACCGCATTCAACGAACTACTGAGCGCAAAAGCCAGCTCCGAACCGGATGATCAAACTAATCGATTCGATGCAAAGCCTGCTTACATCGCCCCCCATCACTCGCAGACCCTCAGCGCAGAACTGCGCAATATACGAAAAATCGTTGATCACGAAAAACACGTCCTTATCCTAGATGGATTTAAAGTCGATGATCTTGCAGGCTTCAAATCTTTGATATGGACGTTCGGCTCTTTGCTGGGAGCGCCAATGGTGCAGAACCATCTTGGCCATAGGGTTATTGAGGTGTATGACCGGGGAGGTAAAAGCATTGAAGAAGGTACGAGATATCATCAGACCCGTCAGGGCGCATATGTCCATAACGATGGCGTAAGCGATCCGCTCCCTATCGATTATTTGATTCTGGCTTGTGGCCAGAAAGCCTTACTCGGCGGCGAAAGTATTCTGATAGACGCAAGCGCGGTATACGCTGAATTAATGGCATTCCCTGAGGTACTGGAAGAACTTAAGTGCGATTTCTATTTTGAAAATCGAGGTATGGCGGAGGAAGAACAATTATTCAAAGCGCCAATCTTGAGCTTTTCAAATGAGGGCATCCCTTTGATTAGGTACTTCCGCGTCTATATCGAATCGGCCCACATCAAAGCGGGAGCGCCATTAACCCTGGCGCAAATACATGCATTGGATTTTCTAGATACAGTCCTTGATCAATATTCAGTTCAACATCGAGTGCTGCTTGAACCAGGGCAGGTTCTTATTTCAGCTGACAACAAGTTTCTCCATACCCGAACTCATTTCATCGATAAGAGCGCTCCGCGCTTAGAGATTGATGACGCAGTCTCTTTGAAAGATCTCAATCGATACATGTTACGAATGTGGTTGCGCAAACGATGATCCCTCGCTGGCCATAAGGCACAACTTCATATTCCCATCACAAGCCGAGCCCCATGGACAACTCCAACATCGCGATCACCCTTGTTTTGATCTCCGCCTTCATGCACGCCACCTGGAACGCGGTCGTCCGGGCGGGGAGCAGTCGCTTCATGACCTTGGCCATGGTCGATGGTACGGCGTTGCTGATCTGCCTGGCGGCGCTGCCGCAGGTGAATACGCCAAGCCTGCAGGTGTGGGGCTACGTGCTGGTTTCCGTGGTGCTCAACACGGCCTATCGATTGTTTCTGATCAAAGCGTATGAAACCGGCGACTTTGGGCAGGTCTACCCGGTCATGCGCGGGGTGCCACCGGTTTTAGTCGCGCTGTTTTCCTATTTCCTGCTGCACGAGCAGCTATCGTTTCATGCCATGGCGGGGGTGTTGCTGATTTGCGTAGGCATTATCAGCCTGACATTCGTGCGCAGGATGTCCGCGCGTATGTTCAAACCAATTCTGATGGCGGTGTGCGCAGGTGCTTTCATCGCGTCCTACACAGTGGTGGATGCCAAAGGTGTCAGAGCCAGTGAGACGGTGCTGCAATACATCATCTATCTGACGGTATTCCAGAGCATTCCGATTCCGGCGCTGGCGTTTTTCAAGAAACGTCTGGAATTCGCAGAGGCCATTCGCAACCATTGGAAAGTCGGCGTAATGGGCGGCGTTTTTTACCTCACTTCCTACGGCCTGGTGCTGTTCGCGCTGTCGCTGGATGCGGTGGCCAAGGTCTCAGCGTTGCGGGAAACCAGTGTTATTATCGGCGCCATTATTGCCGCGCTGTTTTTTCACGAGCGGTTCGGCTGGCGGCGGATGCTTTCGGCGTTCGTCATTGTTTGCGGGATCATCCTGATCAAAGTGAGCACCTGATGGGCCAACGTCCGCCACCTACACCCATGCTGCAAGCCTTTGTCAGTGCTGCACGAACAGGCAGTTTCGCCCGCGCAGCATCAGAGTTGAGCCTCACCGCCAGTGCCATCAGTCATCAGATCGCAGGTCTGGAAGAGTGGTGGGGCGTTCAGTTGTTCGAGCGCCATTCGCGGGGCGTCAACCTCACAACCGCCGGGCAGGCTTTGTTGCCGGTGACCGATGATTTTTTCAAAACCCTTGAGACGGTGTTGCACTCGCTGAATCCGCGCAAATCTCAGCCCCTTTATCTTTCGTGCACTTCGTCCCTGTGTTCGACCTGGCTAATCCCCAGAATGCATGGTTCCCACACCGACGCTTCATTCAATCTCGACCTGGTATTGACCAGTGCGGATATGAATAGCGCCAATCTCGGTGCCCATCAATTCGATGTTGCGATTGTGATGGGGTACGGCGACTACCCGGATCATCATGCCGAGCTTCTGATGCGCGATGCCGTGTTCCCGGTTTGCTCACCGGAGTTTCAACGCATGAATGGCGATATTTCGCTGACGGATATCGCGCGGTATCCACTCATTCACCGTGTGGACGATCAAGTGTGTCCAGGGTGGGAAAGCTGGTTTGCGTTCCAGGGCCTGGCAGCTGCGCCTTATCACCATGGGCCGCGCTTTCCGGACTCAAGCCTGGCAATCAGTCTGGCAGTGAAGGGTGGCGGGATTGCGCTGGCCAGGACAGCGTTGGTGTATGACCAGTTGGAAGAAGGTGCATTAGTCACACTAGGCGGCCCGCTGATAATGTCGCCGGCGGCGTACTACGTTATTTGTAGGAATGGGCGGCAGTCGGAACCTGATATCGCTCGGTTGATTGACTGGCTCAAAGAGAGCGCTAGAAAGTTTCAGCAAGAAGTTGAAATCCGGTATCCGCAAATCGCTGGGGTTGGCGCACTTTGATCGTGTGATGTTACTGAAACGGAGGCAAAAAAAAGGCCGCACCCTGCCAAGGAAACGGCCAAAAAATTGTCGAGGCTTTTGAAACTAACGTGCGGTAATCACCGACAGTTTGGTAATCCCCGCGCGCTCGATAGACGCCATGGCTCGCGCCACTTCGCCGTAGTTCACACCATCGTCAGCCTGCAGTTGCACCCGCACATCGGGGTCCTTGGCCTTGGCCGCCTGCAGGTTGAATTCCAGCAGGTCCGGCTGGATTTCGTCCTTGTTGATAAACAGTTTGCCGGCGCCGTCGATGCTCACCACCAGCGGGTCCTTCTGCTCCACCGGGGCTACGGCCTCGGTCTTGGGCAGGTTGATCGGGATCGCATTGGTCAACAGCGGCGCGGTGACGATAAACACCACCAGCAGCACCAGCATCACGTCCACCAGCGGCGTGACGTTGATCTCGCTCAGTACCTCATCACTGTCTTGCGTGGAGAAGGCCATTTCAGGACGCCTCCTTCACTTTTTGCGGGTTGCCCGGCGCATGTTTAGTCAGGGCCGGGTGCAGCAGCACACGGAAGGAGTTCTTCTGCGCCAGGCTGTAGAAGTCGTGGGCAAAGTCATCCAGGTCCGCCGCCGTGAGCTTGAGGCGACGCAGGAAGTAGTTGTAGACCAGCACCGCCGGCACCGCGACGGCGATCCCCACGCCAGTGGCAACCAGGGCGGCACCGATGGGGCCGGCCACGGTTTCAAGGCTGGCGGAGCCGGCGGCGCTGATGCCCTTGAGCGCTTCCATGATCCCCCACACCGTGCCGAACAGGCCGATAAACGGCGAGGTGCTGCCGATACTGGCGACCACGGCCAGGCCGGTTTCCAGGGAGCGGCGCTCACGTACGATCTGTTGGCGCAGGGCACGCTCGAGGCGGTCCTGGTGGTTGATCGCCTGGCTCAGGTCGGCCGCATGCGGCGCTTCCCCGACCTGGATCGCGGCGTAACCGGCCTGGGCCACACGGGCAGCGGCGCCGGGCTGGGTTTCGGCCAACTCGGCGGCCGAGTCGAGGCTCGACGCCGCCCAGAACTGTTTGTGGAACTTGCGATCCTGCGCTTTAAGGCGACCGAACTGCACGCCCTTGAGCAGGGCCAGGCCCCAGGTGGCGACCGAAAAGACCACCAGCAGCCAGATCACCGCGCTTTCGATGGATTCAAGTGGAGATGCTAATGCCATGATGTTTTCCCTCTGTACAAGTCGCGGCGTGTGCTGCACACCGCAGCGCAATAGTTAGTGAATCTTGAAGTCGATCGGTACGCTGACCCAGCCGTCCTGGGCCACATCGCCCTGCTTGGCCGGCACGAAGCTCCACCGCTTCACGGCGGTCAGTGCGGCGTCGTCGAGTTGCTGGCGACCGCTGCTTTTCTGGACCTGGATCTCGCCCGGCTTGCCGCTGGCCAATACATGCACCCGCAACAACACCGTGCCTTCCCAACCGCGACGCTGCGCCAGGGACGGGTACTCCGGCGCCGGGTTCTTGAGGTACGCGGCGTTGGCCGAAGCCGGTGTCACCGGGGCTGGCGCGGGCGGAGCGGGCGCAGGGGCCGGTGGCGCCGGTTGCGGTGGCGTGGGCGCCTGCTCGACCGGTTTCGGTGCGGGCTTGGGCTCAGGCTTTAGCACCGGCTTGGGCTTGGGTTTTGGAATCGGCTTGGGCGGCGCCGGCTTGGCGGCCAACTCATCCACCACCGGCGGCGGTGGCTCGACAACAGGCGGTGGCGGTGGTGGCGGCACAGGCGGTGGCGGTTCCACCACGGGCGGTGCCGGCTGGGAAAATTCGATGGTCATCGGCGGAATCTCCGGCGGCACAATCGGCAGCACCGGGGTGGGTTTCTGGCTGACCCAATAAATCACTGCACCGTGCAGGGCCAGTACCAACAAACCGAGCAGGATCCCCTCGCGGCGGCTGGAGAATCGCTTCGGGGTTTGCTGCGTTCGCAATTGCCCCAACGGCGCGCGGTGCGGCCGGCCAAGGTCGACCAACTCACCACTCGGTGCCTGGCGCCATTGCGCCTCGGGTGCACTGGCGGCGGTCTGGACATTGCCCATTGATTGACTCCCTACGGTTTCGAAACAAAAAAACCGACGGGCCTGCGTGGAAGGCCGTCGAGGGCTGAATCATCGGGGCCAGACGCTTATCTCTTAAAGTAATCTTTGAAGTTATAGATAGATCAAATTTGAATAAACGAATGCTCTGCAAACACCAAAGCCCCGGCCCACGTGGCCTGGCGCCGAGGTGGTTTTTTTTGATGCTTTTCAGGCATACAAAATATTCAGTTAAGGCATGGCTCAACAGGGCTGTTTGCGCACAAATCGAACAGTTCGGCCTGTAAGCACTGCCCCGCAGCACTCAGGCCATGACGGGCATACAACGCCAGGCGCACGCCTTGCACCACGGGCAAACCGCTGTCCGGTCCCAGTTCCACATGCCCTGGCTGCACGACCCGTCGCGGCAACAGACTCACCCCCAACCCCGCCGCCACCGCCGAACACACGCTGGCCAGGCTGGCGCTGGAATAACCGATACGCCAGCGCCAGCCGCCCACTTCCAGGTGGTGCAGCATTTCATTGCGGTACAGGCCGCCCACCGGGAATGCCACCAACGGCAGAGGGTCGCGCCCCAGGCACGGCGTGCTGCGGCTGTCGACCCAACACAGCGGCTCGGGCCACGACGCCAGGCAGTCATCGCTGCTACCCATCTGCTTGACCAGCAACACGTCGAATTCACCACTGCGGTATTGGCGCTGCAACTCGGGGCCCAGGCCGCTGGTGACCTCCAGGCGCACCCGTGGATAGGCCAGCACAAATGCCGACAGCAACGGCATCAGGCGCTCGGCGGCAAAGTCTTCCGGCACCCCCAGGCGCAATACGCCGTCGCTCTGTTGGTTGATCAACACATCGGTGGCTTCTTCATGCAATGCGAGGATGCGCCGCGCATAGGCCAGCAAGCGCTCGCCCTCGGCGGTGGCGACCACGCGGCGCTGGTCGCGGTCCAGCAACTGGCACGCCACCGCGTCTTCCAGGCGGCGGATCTGCTGGCTCACGGTGGATTGGGTCAAGTGCAGGCGCTCGGCGGCACGGGTGAAGTTGCCGCAGTCCACCACGGCGACAAAGCTGCGCAACAACACGGGATCGAACATCAGCGTCACCATTCTCTTTGCCACTGGTTGGCATGGTTATATTTAATTTCAGAATACCTTGGGTGCTGGCCATACTCACGCCTCATTTGCCGACTGCAAGAGCGTTGCATGACCCTGAACAAATCCCTCGCCGGCTGGGGCCTGCTGGTGGTGCTCGGCCTGAACCTGCGGCCAATCCTCAGTTCCATCAGCCCGTTGCTCGGCGAGATCCGCCAGGCCACCGGCCTGAGTTTCCAGAGCAGCGCCCTGCTGACCAGCCTGCCGGTGGTGTGCATGGGGCTGGTGGCGCTGGTGGGCGTGCGCGTGGAAGCCCGCCTTGGCGAACGGCGCGGCATCGCCCTGGGCCTGATGATGATCCTGCTGGCGTGCCTGGCACGCTGGCTGATGGGCCAGGCCTCGGCGCTGCTGGTCACGGCGTTGCTCGGCGGTGCGGGGGTGGCGCTGATCCAGGCCTTGGTGCCGGCGATGATCAAGCGCGAATTCCGTCATCGCGTGCCGGTGGCGATGGGTGTGTACTCGGCCTCGCTGATGGCCGGCGGAGGGCTGGCAGCGCTGCTCAGCCCGCTGGTGGCCACGCATTTCCAGGAATGGCAGGCGGGGTTGGGGGTGTGGCTGCTGCCGGCGCTGGGCGCCTTGCTGCTATGGGCCTGGCTGCCCCTGGGCGCGGCCAGAAATCCACAGGTGGTGCCGGCCTTCAAGGACCTGCGCAATCGCCGCGCCTGGTTGCTGGCGCTGTATTTCGGCCTGGTCAATTGCGGCTACATGAGCCTGGTGGCGTGGCTGCCGGCCTACTATCAGCAACTTGGCTGGGGCGTGTTGCCCAGCGGTTCGCTGCTGGCGTTCATGACCATCTTCCAGGTGCTCGCCGCGCTGTTGATGCCGGTGCTGGCGCAGCGCGGTATCGACCGTCGGCCGCTGCTGGGCATCGCCCTGCTGGCCCAGACCGTGGGTTACCTCGGCCTGATCGTCGCGCCGCAGGAATATCCGCACCTCTGGGTGGCGCTGTGCGGCTTCGGCCTGGGCGCGTGTTTCGCCTTGAGCCTGCTGCTGACCCTCGACCACCATCGCGACCCACGCCAGGCCGGGCAACTGGCGGCCTTTGTGCAAGGCGTGGGCTTCTTGATCAATGCGGTGTCGCCGTGGCTGACCGGCTGGTTGCGCGGGCTGACCGGCAACTTTGTCAGCGCCTGGGTGGTGCTGACGGTCACGGCGGTGGCGATGCTGGTGGTGACGCGCGTGTTCAGCCCGGCCACCTATCGCACGGGGCTAGAAGTCATAGCGCCCGGTCACTCCTAGCGTGCGCGGCGTACCAAGCAGGCCTTCGTAGCCGCCGTTCCCCCCCGTCCACAGCGTGGTGTAGTAGGTCTTGTCGAAGGCGTTTTTCAGCCATAACGACACGTCCCACTGCCCTTGCTCATAGTTGCCACGCAGGCCGGTGGACAGGTTGACCACGGCGTAGGCAGGAATCTGTCCATAGTCGGAGTCCTCCACGGTGCCCACAGCCTTGGAGCGGAAGGCATAGCTGGCGGTGACGTAGGGTTCGAAGCCGTTATCCAGGTTCCACTTGTATTCGCCGTTGGCGTTGGCGATCCATTTCGAGGCCCCCACCACTTGGTGCCCACTCAGGTCACAGGAGGCCGGCGCACCGGGGCGCAGACTGACTTCCGGCGGGCACGGCGCATCTTTGTAAGACAGGTAGCTCACATCGTTGAACGAGCCGTTGAGGTTCAGCGTCAGGCCCTTGATCGGCACCAGGGTGCTTTCCACCTCGACACCCCGCGAGCGCACCGAACCGGCGTTGGTCAGGTACTGCACACGGTTGTCCTGGTCATAGGCATTGGTCTGGTAGCCGTTGACCTGGGTCCAGAACAGGTTGGCATTGAGCTGCAGCCGCCGGTCCCACAGCGTGCTTTTAAAACCCAGTTCGGCGTTATTGGCGCGCTCGGTGCCGATCAACAGCGAGTCGGCCCCAGCCGTCGGTGCCGAGCCGACCGCCAGGTTGACCCCGCCGGACTTCTCGCCATGGGACAGCGTCGCGTAGCCCAGCAGGTTTTCGTTAAAGCGGTAGCTCAGGTTGAGCAAACCCGAGGGGCTGGTGCTGTATTGCGTGAGGTCGCCGGAATCGTACGCTCCCGCGCGGCCGCGTCGAGCCGTCGCGGCAGCACCGGTGACCGCCGCACCGCCAAGGGGAGCGTTGCGCGTGACCCAGGCACTTTTTTCTTCATAGGTGCCGCGCAGGCCGGCGGTGAAATCCAGGCGCTCGGTGAGGTGCCAGGTGCCCTGGGCAAACAGTGCAAAACTGTCGGTGCGAATGTGCCCGTTGCCGACGCTGCTGACGTTGGCCAGTGCGCCGGCTGGCGTGCCGTTCCAGATGTCGGCCTGCGGCCCGTAATAGCTGAAGGATTTGTTATCCAGCGAATTACCGAAGTAGTAGGCACCGAGCACGTAATCGAAGAACCCGCCGGTGGGTGAAGCCAGCCGGAATTCCTGGGACCACTGCTTATCTTCCACCGACACCCCGGCGTTATACGACGCCGGCACGTTAAGGCCGTCGTCGTTACGCGGGGTGAAATTCCAGAAGCGATAGGAACTGACCGAGGTCAGGGTGAAATCACTCGGCAACGTCCAGTTGGCCTCCAGCGACGTACCGCCCTGGAACACGGTGACGTGCTGGTCGCTGTCCAGGTTGACCTTGCGGTGGGTGCCATCGACCAGGGTCGCGCCTGCCGCGTTGGCCCGCGACTGGTAGAGGTTGGTGCCGTTGATGGTCGGCCCGGTGCTGTACAGCACCCGGGTGCCGGCGCTGGAATCCTCTTCGTTGTAATCGCCGATCCAGCGCAGGTTGAAGGTCTCGCTGGGCTTGTACAGCAGTTGCCCGCGAAAGCCCTGGCGCGAGCCGCCGTTGAGGTCATGGCCGTTGTATTCGTTCTTGATGTCGCCGTCGCTGCGGGTGCGATACGCCGAGAAACGCCCCGCCAGGTCATCGGTGAGCGGGCCGGAAATCGTGCCCTTGGTCTGGAAGTAGCCGTCCTCGCCCAGCGAGGTTTCGATGCTGCGCTCCGGGGTAAAACTCGGCGCGCGCGTGCTGATGTTGATCACCCCGGCGGTGGTGTTTTTGCCGAACAAGGTGCCTTGCGGGCCGCGCAAGACTTCAAGCTGTTCGATGTCCATCAGGTCGAACACCGCCATGCCCGGCCGCCCGAGATACACGTTGTCGATATACAGCCCTACGCTGCCTTCCAGGCCGTCGCTGGCCGGGTTGTTGCCAAGCCCGCGGATCGACACGCTGGACTGGCGCGCATGCATATAGGCGACGTTGACGCTGGGCACCAGTTGCTGCAGATCCTGAATCCGGTAAACCCGCTGGCTCTCCAGGGCCTGGCCGCCGATCACGCTCATGGGCGTCGGCACTGCCTGGGCGCTTTCGGTGCGCCGCCGGGCGGTGACGGTGACCGTCTCCAACTCGCCGCCGGCGCTCTCGCCCTTGCTTACCGGCGCGGGCGTTTCGGCGGCCTGGGTCGGCGACCAACTGGAACTGCCGGCCACCAGAATGGCCAGGGGCAAGGACTTCAACAGACTCATAAGCGGCTCCGGAACCCGGAAATATCCATCGAGAGATATTCCTTTAGGTTATTTATTTATGTTTTTACGAACATTCACTGCATAAGAGATAGCCTTTATAAGGAGTCGACCTAATGCATAGCCAATGCATTTCCCGGATATTTTTGATGTGAAAAATGCATATCGATCTGCGCCAGCTTCGTCACTTCATCGCCCTTGCCGAACAACGCAGTTTTGTCGCCGCCGCGTTGACGGTGAACCTGTCGCAATCGGCGTTCAGTCGCAGTATCCAGGCCCTGGAACACAGCGCCGGTTGCCAGCTGATTGACCGTGGCCGCAAAGACCTGGCGCCGACCAAACAAGGCCAGGTATTGCTGGAGCACGCCCGGCGCCTGGTCAGCGGTGCGCAGCAGTTGGCCAATGAGATCAGCCAGTTCAATGGCCTGGAGGCGGGAGAATTGCGCTTCGGTTGCGGCCCGGCACCGGCCGGCGGCCTGATCCCGCGCGCCATCGGCAGTTTTATCGGGCGCTACCCCAAGGCACGGGTGCAGTACCAGGTGGACGACTGGCAAAGCCTGAGCAAACGCCTGCTCAGTGAAGAGTTCGAGTTTTTCGTCGCCGACACCCGCCACTTCGAAGCCAACCCGGACTATCACACCCACCGCCTGCGCCCGCGCCGCTGGTATTTCTGCTGCCGCGCCGGCCACCCACTGGCCGGGCGTGGCAGCGTAAGCGCCGCCGAGCTGATGAGTTACCCACTGGCCGTGACCATCCGCCCGCCCAACCTGCGCAAGGTCATCGTCGACCTCAGCGGCCGGCCCGATTACCTGCCCAATGTCGAATGCGAGAACGGCTATAGCCTGATGGGCGTGGTGCTGCGCTCCGACGCCATCGGCATCGTCAGCGCCAACAGCGATGTGCTGCACATGGCCCGGGGCGAACTGGTGTGCTTGACGATCGAGGGCCTGGCGGAGGATCTGGAGGAGCGTTACACCCGCTACGGCATCGTCAGCCGTGCGGGGTATCGCTTGTCGCCGCTGGCCGAAGCGATGATCGAGCAGATCAAGCAGGTCGATGAGTTGGATGAAGAGGTGTGCACGCTGGAGAACGTTGCGGTCTAGGCCATGCATTCACTGCATCAAAGCCAGTCCCCAAATGCACTTGCCAGCCCCCCACTCGAACGGCGAAAAACCTCACCTGTCCTCCGTCTGGTGAAGCCCCATGTCCCACCCCCAACCCGTGCGCAACGTGCTGTACATCATGTGCGACCAACTGCGCCGCGATTACCTGTCGTGCTACGGCCACGCCCACTTGCACACGCCGAACATCGATCGCCTGGCCGCCGCCGGTGTGCGCTTCAACCGCGCCTATACCCAAGGCACCATCTGCGGGCCCTCGCGCATGTCGGCCTATACCGGGCGCTACGTCAGCAGCCACCAGGTGGCGTGGAACGCGGTGCCGTTGCCCCTGGAAGAACTGACCCTCGGCGACTACCTGCGCCCCCACGGCATCCGCACGGCGCTGGTCGGCAAGACCCACGCCACGCCCAATGTGGACGCCTTGCAACGCCTGAATATCGACCCTGACAGCAAGCAGGCCGAGCCGTTGAACGAGGTCGGCTTCGAGGCGTACCTGCGTCACGACGGCATCTACCCCGACAGCCCGCTGTTCGAAGATAAACGCGAGTCCGCGCCCTACACCCATTACCTGCGCGAGCAGGGCTACAGCGGCGCCAACCCGTGGCACGAATGGGCCAATGCGGCAGCCGGTGAAAACGGCGAAGTCCTCAGCGGTTGGCACATGCGCAATGCGGGCCGCCCCGCGCGCGTGGCCGAGGAACATTCGGAAACCGTCTACACCACCGACCGTGCGATCGACTTTATCCGTGAACAGGCCGAACAACCGTGGTGCCTGCACCTGTCCTATATCAAGCCACACTGGCCCTACATCGCACCGGCGCCGTATCACGCGCTGTATGGCGCCGAGCATATCCAGGCACCGATCCAGCCAGGGGAGACCAGCGATCACCCGGTGTACCAGGCGTTCCGCCAGCACCAGGAGAGCCTTAACTTTTCCCGTGACGAGGTACGGCTCACGGTGATTCCCACCTACATGGGCTTGATCAAACAGGTCGACGACCAACTCGGGCGCCTGTTCGATTTCCTGCAAGGCAATGGCCGTTGGGACGACACCCTGATCGTGTTCACCAGCGACCACGGCGATTTCCTCGGCGATCACTTCCTCGGCGAAAAAGAATTTCTGCTGGAACCTGCGGTGGGCATTCCGCTGATCGTGCGCGACCCACGCGCCGCCGCCGATACCCGCCGTGGCACGGTGGACGCGCGTCTGGTGGAAACCATCGATGCGCTGCCGACCTTCCTCGACGCCCTGGGTTTGCCAGCGGCCGAGCATCGCCTGGAAGGCCGCTCGCTGATCCCGCTGTTGCACGGCCAGGAAACCCGCTGGCGCCGCTACGCCATCGCCGAGTACGACTACGCCTTCCAGGCCCCGGCCCGCGAACGCCTGGCGCAACCCATCGACCGTTGCCGGATGACCATGGTGCGCAGCGAACGCTGGAAATACCTGGCGTACGACGGCTTCCGCCCACAGCTGTTCGACCTGGAAAACGACCCGCAGGAACTGCACGACCTGGGCAACGACCCGGCCTATGCCGAAGTGCGCGAAACCCACGTGGGGTATCTGTTCGAATGGCTGCGCGGGCTGAAGCGACGCACCACCATCAGCCACGCAGAGATCGATCTGCGTGGCCAACGGTTTCGTTACGGTGAGCCGGAAGCGGAGAAGGTGGTGCAGATCGGCGTGTGGTAAACCACCCATCGAACGTGGGGGCCCCCACTACGTCTTCGAAGTAGCGTTGTCGCGCAGCAAACGGGTACCTCTGTGGTGAGCGGGCTTGTCCCGCGTTGGGGTGCGAAGCGCCCCTGATGAAGACGAATGCGGTGTATCAGGCACTCCGCTGCGCCTGGTTCTGGGGCTGCTTCGCAGCCCAGCGCGGGACAAGCCCGCTCACCACAGGTACGGTGTTCGCCGTTGACTGACTGGCATCAGGGCTTGCCCCCTCCCACATTAGAGACCTTTGGTGGTCTGGCTGCGTTGCCCGTGCACGCCCACCGGCACATCGCCCTTGAGCGTCACCCGGCGCACGATGCGTTCCTGGGTGCCGTAGTCGTCGACGGCGTAATGCTGGGTGGCGCGGTTGTCCCAGATCGCCACGTCGCCGGTGTTCCAGCGCCAGCGCACGGTGTTTTCCAGGCGGGTGACGTGGCTTTGCAGCAGGTTGAACAGCTGGGTCGAGTCCGCCTGGGAATAACCTTTCAGGCGCTTGACGAAGTGCCCCAGCAGCAGGGTTTTCTCGCCACTGACCGGATGCACGCGCACCACCGGGTGCTCGGTTTCGTACACCGTCGAGGTGAACACCTTGCGGTATGCCTCAAGCCGCTCGGCCGACACATCCGGCTTGAGCGCGGCGTAGTCGTATTCGTTGCTGTGCACTGCCCACAAGTTATCCGCCAGGGCGCGCAGTTCGACGCTGAGGTCGTTGTAGGCGCTTGAGGTGTTGGCCCAGACCGTGTCGCCACCGGACTTGGGCGCCAGTACCGAACGCAGCACCGAGGCTTTCGGGTAGGCATCGACGAAGGTCACGTCGGTGTGCCAGGAATTGGCGCGCTGGCCACGGGTGCCGTCCAGTTCCATGAGGAAGCGCGTGCCGTCGCGCACCGGCACCGTCGGGTGGGCAATCGGCTCGCCGAGCAGATGGGCAAAGGCTTCCTGGCTCTGGTCATCGAGGTGAGTCTGCTCACGGAAGAAGACCACCTTGTACTGCACCAGCGCCTTCTGGATGGCTTCGACCGTGGCGGCATCCAGATCGCCGGACAGTCTGATACCGCGGATCTCGGCGCCGATGCGGCCGGCGACCGGGTGAATATCCAGCGCCTGGGCGACGGGTTGAACAGCTAATGCGGCGTTGCTCATGGTGATGACCCTCTTGTGCCTGCTGATGGGGACGCTTTCCGACAACGCTCTATCCATATGCAATTTAGGTCTAGCAAATGAACGAATGCTTCATTGACGGAATAAGAGCTTGCATTTAAAACCTCTGCTCCCGTGGTCGCAAATGCCTTCGACCTATTTTTAAGATGCAGGGAAAGCATATGGATCTTCGCCAACTGCGCTACTTCATCGCCCTCAACGAACACCGCAGTTTCGTGCGTGCGGCAGACGCCATGGGCATCACCCAACCGGCGTTCAGCCGCAGCATCCAGGGGCTGGAACAGGAGTTCGGCTGCGTGCTGGTCGACCGTGGCCACAAGGACCTGCGCCCCACGCCGGAGGGCCAAGTGGTGCTGCAACATGCCCTGTCCCTGGTGCACGGCGCCGCCTTGCTGAGCAGTGAAGTGACGCGCATGACCAAGCTCGACGCCGGCGACCTGCGCTTCGGCTGCGGCCCGGCACCGGCGGTGAAACTGGTGCCGGATGCGGTGGCGCGCTTTATCAGCGCCCACCCGAAAATCCGCACCAGTTTCCAGGTGGATAACTGGGAAAAACTCAGCCGTGCCCTGAGCCGTGAAGAGATCGAATTCTTTATCGCCGACATCCGCCAATTCGAAGCCGACCCGAATTTCCAGACCCGCGCGCTGACCCCCAAGCGCGGGGTATTTTTTTGCCGACCGGGCCACCCGTTGCTGGCCAAGGACAGCCTGTCGACCAACGACATGTTCGACTACCCGCTGGCGGCGCCGCTGATCTCACAGGGCATTCGCAAACTGTTGGCGAACCTGAGCGGGCGCATGGATTTTTCCCCGAGCATCCAGACCGAACATTTCCCGGCGCTGGTGAAGATCGTGCTGCAGTCCAACGCCATCGGCGTCGGCACCGAGGAGGCATTCGCCGAAGACATCGCCCACGGCACGTTGAAACTGCTGCACTGGCGCAACCTGCCGCAGAACATGGAGACCATGAGCGCCCGCTGCGGGATTGTCAGCCGCACCGGTTCGCGGTTGTCGCCGGCGGCGAAGGCGATGATCGAGACGCTGGTGGAGGTGGACAGGCAGGAGGTGAGCGTGGCGGTGTGACGGGCCTCATCGGGGGCAAGCCCCCGATGGCGATAGCCCAGGCACCACCCGACTCAAAGCCCCGCCGCCGCCAGGTTCGGCGCCACCCAGTCACTCACCTGGAACGGCTTGCGAATCAGCTTCTCCTTGGAAGCCAGGTCCACCGAACCCTGCAATTTAGCCAGGAACACCGGGTCCAGGGTCGACGGGAAAATCTCGCTGAGGGTCTGGTCTTTCAAGTCATTGGTGAGAATCACCGGCGGGTAACTGGCCAGCCCGGACACCAGCGCAATGTAGGCTTGCTTGTTGGTGTCATCGGTCAACCAGTGCACCGCCTGCTGCTGGGCCTTGAGCAGCTTGGCGACGGCGTCGGGGTGCTCGTCGACAAACTGTTTGCTGCCCACCAGCACCGCCTGGATGCTGCCGGCGCCACCGAGGTCCTTGGTGGTCAGCGGTATTTCAGCCAGCCCCTTGGCTTGCAATGCCGTCAGGTTCGAACCGCCCCAGGTGGCGTCGATCTGCTTGGCGGCCAGCGCGGTATTGGCGGCGTTGTAGTCCAGGCTGATGACTTTGAGGTCCTTCTCACTCAAGCCCTGGCTGGCCAATGCACTGTCGAACGACAACTGGCTGGCCGTGCCACGGAACACCGCGACGCGCTTGCCCTTGAGGTCCTGCAAGGTCTTGATGCCAGAACCCGGCACCACGCCGAGGTACTGCTTGATGTCCCGCGCGGTGGCACTGAGCAGGCGCGTCTCCAGGCCATTGGAGCGGCCGATGATCGCCGCCAGGTCGCCCAGGTACGCCAGGTCCACCTGCCCGTTGGCGAAGGCTTCGTTGATCACAGGGCCGGCGCCCTTGAAGTAATTCCACTGGATCTTGATGCCTTGATCGGCAAAGGCTTTTTCGAAGATCTGCTGCTCGCGCAGCACGTCCGTTATGCCCCCGCCGCTGTGCTGGCTGCCTGCGCTGAGGTCGGGCACGGCGATGCGGATTTCCTTGAGGTCGGCAGCCTGTACCAGGCCCGCCAGGGCGGTGCCTGCGACCAGGGTGATCAGACGTTTGAACGGCAGTTTCATAAGCGCAGCTCCTTGTGGGCGAGGGTCGCCTGGGGAGCAGAAAGTAGGCACAACCTGGTCAAAACTTTAAATACTATAATTTCACAATTTAATAGCTTTTAGGACTATACGAAGGGAAACGCAGGCTCCAGAGGGCTATGCATGAATAGCATCGAAAATATTCTTCGAATGCATTGGATGCGTGCCGGGGCGAGGCTTTAAATGGTTTTTCTTATCCCTCAATCATCTTGATTACGTTTTTATAAGATCGAAATCACATAACGCCCCTGGCGACAACGGAGGTCCTCCATGGCCCGAATCTCACTTTTGAGCCTCCCGCTCGCGGCTCCCGGCGCCACGCCACGTTGGCCGCTGCGCTGTGAACGGCTGTTGCCATGGTTGCTGCCGGTGACGCTGTTTGCGCTGTGGTGGCTGGCCAGCCGCAATCACTGGATGAGCGAGCAGATCCTGCCGCCACCGTCCCTGGTGTGGAGCAGCGCCGTGGAACTGGCCGGCGGCGAGCTGTGGAGCCACCTGGCGATCAGCCTGCAACGCCTGTCCTGGGGGTTGCTGGCCGGCATTGGCGCCGGGGCGCTGCTGGGGGCGATGCTGGGTTTCAGCGCGCGCGCCGAGCGCCTGGTGTTTCCGACGTTCAGCGCGTTGTCGCAGGTACCGACCCTGGCCTGGATTCCGCTGTTCATGGTGTTCTTCGGCATTGGCGAAACCCTGAAACTGGTGGTGCTGGTGAAGGCGATCGTGGTGCCCGTCACCCTGCATACCCTGGTGGGCGTGCGCGACGCCCAACCCCAGTTGCGTGAAGCCGCCCGCGTGCTGCGCCTGCCCACGCACCTGTTGATCCGGCGCCTGATCCTGCCTGCCGCGCTGCCCGCCTTTATGGCCGGCGTGCGCCTGGCCCTGGCGGCCGGCTGGACCTCGCTGCTGGCGGTGGAGTTGCTGGCCTCCAGCGAAGGCATCGGCTACCTGATGGTGTGGGCGCGCCAGCTGTTCATGCTCGATATCGTCTTCGTGTGCATCGTGGTCATCGGCGTATTCGGCGTGGTTATGGACCGTGGCATTGGCTGGCTGGACCGCAAATGGGTGCACTGGCCCCATCCGGCCACGGCGCAGATTCGTCGCGGGCCGCGCTATCAAGGCTGGCAGCGCCTGCAACCGTGGGTGCTGCCCCTGCTGTTGCTGGCGCTGTGGCAGGTCGCGACGCAACAAGGCTGGGTCGACCCGAACATTCTGGTCAGCCCTTGGGTGGTGCTGCACACCACCGTCGCCGGGGTCGTGGATGGCAACCTCAGCGGTGCACTGGGCACCAGCCTGGGGCGAAGCCTGGGCGGCTTGCTGCTCGGTGGCGGCGTTGGCTTTGCCATGGGCCTGTGGCTCGGACTGTCACGGCGCAGTGAGCGGGTACTCGGGCCGACCCTGAGCGCCTTGCGCCAGATCGCGATTTTCGCCTGGGTGCCATTGCTCACTGCCTGGTTTGGCCTGGGTGAGTTGGCCAAGTGGGTGTTTATCGCCCTCGCCGCCTTCTTCCCGTTGTTTATCGCCACTCAACGCAGCGTGCTGAATCTGTCGCCACAGCTCAACGAAGCGGCGCAGGTGTTGCGCCTGAATCTGTTCCAACGGCTGCGACGCCTGGTACTGCCAGGCGCCGCAGCCGGGATTTTCGCCGGCCTGCGCCTGAGCCTGATCTACGCCTGGCTGGGCACCATCGGTGCGGAATATTTCATGCCGTCCAACGGCGGTATCGGCAGCCTGATGATCGGCGCCCAACAACTGCTGCGCATGGACCTGATCATGAGCGGCATGCTCCTGGTCGGCCTTACCGGCGCGGCCCTCAACCTGATCGGCCAGCGCATCGAAACCCGCGCCACCCGCTGGAGACACGCATGAACGCACCTATCGTCAGCTTCAACCATGTGGGCAAGACCTTCGACGTCGACGGCTTCGAGCTGGAAGCTATCCGCGAATTCAACCTGGAGATTGCCGAAGGCGAATTCGTTGCGATTGTCGGCTCCAGCGGCTGCGGCAAATCCACGCTGCTGCGTTTGCTGGTGGGGCTCGATACGCAGTTTCGCGGCGAGATCCGCGTCGACGGTAAAGCCGTGAGCGGCATAGGCGGCGAGCGCGGCATCGTGTTCCAGGAGCATCGTCTGTTCCCCTGGCTCACCGTGGCGGAAAACATCGGCCTGGGCCTGGTCAACGAGCCACTGAGCGACGCTGAGCGCAATCGGCGCATCAGCGATTTTATCGAGCTGGTCGGCCTCACCGATTTCACCCGCGCCTATCCGCACCAACTGTCCGGCGGCATGGCGCAACGGGTGGCGATTGCCCGCGGCCTGGTGGCCAGCCCGCGCATCCTGCTGCTGGACGAACCCTTCGGCGCCCTCGACGCCCTGACCCGCCAGCAGATGCAGGACGAACTCCTGGCGATCCGCGCCCGCGCCAAAATCACCACGGTATTGGTGACCCACGATGTGGAGGAAGCGATTTTCCTCGCCGACCGCGTGGTGGTGATGGAGCCCCGGCCGGGGCGGATCAAGCAGGTGGTGGACGTCGCCCTGCCACATCCACGTCAGCGCAGCAGTTTTGAATTCCATCAACTGCGCGAAGAACTGCTGCATGAATTGACCAACGATGGCCACTACCAGCCGCCGGTGCGCGAACAGATCCGCGATCTGCCATTGGCCTTTATTGCCTGCTGAAAAAAGGAGTGCCTTGATGCCGCAACGTCCCAATTTTCTCGTGATCCTGGCCGATGACATGGGCTTCTCGGACCTCGGTGCGTTTGGCGGGGAAATTTCCACGCCGCACCTGGACGCACTCGCCCTGAACGGCCTGCGCCTGACCGACTTCCACACCGCCCCGACGTGCTCGCCTACCCGCTCGATGCTGCTCACCGGCACCGACCACCATATCGCCGGTATCGGCACCATGGCCGAGGCGCTGACGCCGGAGCTGATCGGCAAGCCCGGCTACGAGGGCTACTTGAATGACAAGGTGGTGGCACTGCCGGAGCTGTTGCGCGAGGCCGGTTACCAGACATTGATGAGCGGCAAGTGGCACCTGGGCCTGACCGCCGAACTGGCGCCCCACGCCCGCGGTTTCGAGCGTTCGTTCTCGTTGTTGCCGGGCGCCGCCAACCATTATGGCTTCGAGCCGACCTACGACGAGCACACCCCGGGCCTGCTCAAATCCACCCCGGCGCTGTACATCGAAGACGACCGGTTCGTGGAGCAACTGCCCAAGGACTTCTATTCCTCCGATGCCTTCGGCGACAAGCTGCTGCACTACCTCAAGGAGCGCGACCAGGCCCGGCCGTTCTTCGCCTACCTGCCGTTTTCCGCCCCGCACTGGCCGTTGCAGGCGCCTGCGGACATCGTCGAAAAGTACCGTGGCCGCTACGACGCCGGCCCCGAAGTGCTGCGCCTGGAACGCCTGGAAAAACTCAAGGCATTGGGGCTGATCGACGCCGACGTCGAGCCCCATCCGTTGATCGAGCTGAACACCCAGTGGGCCGCCTTGAGCGACGAACAGCGCCAGGTGTCGGCGCGGGCCATGGAGGTGTATGCGGCGATGGTCGAGCGCATGGACTGGAACATCGGCCGAGTGGTGGATTACCTGCGCCAGCAGGGGCAGTTGGACAATACGTTCATTGTGTTCATGTCCGACAACGGCGCCGAAGGTGCGCTGCTGGAGGCGTTCCCCAAGTTCGGGCCGCAGTTGCTCACCTACCTCAACCAGCATTACGACAACAGCCTCGACAATATCGGCCGCGCCAACTCCTACGTCTGGTATGGCCCGTCATGGGCGCAGGTGGCGACGGCGCCGTCGCGATTGTTCAAGGCGTTCACCACCGAGGGCGGGATTCGCGTGCCGGCGCTGGTGCACTATCCGCAGTTGTCGCTCAAAGGTCGTATCAGCCATGGGTTCGGCACGGTGATGGACATCACGCCGACCATCCTCGACCTGGCCGGCGTGCGTCATCCGGGCAAACAATGGCGTGGCAAGCCGGTGGCGCCGCTGCGGGGCAAGTCGTGGCTGGGCTTCCTCTCCGGCGAGACCGCCCAGGTGCACGACGACGACACCGTAACCGGCTGGGAGCTGTTCGGCCGCCGCGCGATTCGCCAGGGCCAGTGGAAAGCCGTGTACATTCCCGGCCCCGTGGGCCCGGCGACCTGGCAGCTGTATGACCTGGGCCAGGACCCCGGCGAAATCCACGACCTGGCCTTGAGTCATCCGGACAAGCTCGCCAGGTTGATCGGCCACTGGCAGCAGTACGTCGACGAAACCGGCGTGGTGCTCAGCGCGTCGCCGTTTCAGCCGGATTGAGCCGGGCCTGGGGCGACGCCATGGGTTCAAGCCGATTGGCCCGCGCAAACGTGCCGAAATCATTGAAACGCACGCCCATCTCGGCCATGACCTTATGTGCCACCTTGGCCGTCATCTGGCGGATGTAGAACGGCTCCTTCACCACAAAATGGTGAATCCCGTGGGTGCTGCCGAAGTTGAAGCAGAACGCCTGCAACGGCCAAAGCCACCACGGGTTCAGCACTTGGGTTTGCTGGATCACATTGCCCGGTTCCACATCGCCGTAGTAGTGCATGTTGGAGCTGACAAAGTGCAGGCAAAAGGTGCGCAGCACATTGGGGCCGATGATTACCACGGCGGCGATGTCGATCACCTGCATCATCTGCAAGGTGCCGGCGGACCAGTCGATCGGCGTGCCCAGCAGGCTGGCGATGCCGTTGGCGGCATGGAAACCGAGGAAGAGGTACCACGCGCCCCAATGCAGCAGCGCCAAAGGTGCGTAGACCAGCAGCGAGCGCTTGAGGATCTTGAGTTTGTGGCCCCAGGTCCTGGCGCGCAGCATGCGGATAAACGCCGACATCACGTTATCGCCCACCATCAGCAACCGCGCCAGGCCCCAGGGCTCGCCGTTGGTGATCGCACGTTCCTCCATATCGGTCTCGGTGCCGGAGACCTTGTGGTGATTGAGGTGCAGATGCCGGCGGATCCACGGGTTGATGGTGCTCGGCCGCGCCAGCCACACCAGGCCCATCATCAGGTTGTGGGGCACGCGCTGTTTGCGAAAGTACATGCTGTGGATCAGGTCGTGTTCCAGCTCGTGGGTCAGTGAGGCCAGGAACGCATTGAGCAGCAGGCAGGCCCACCAGGCCATATGACCGCTGATATAGAGCGCCGCCGAGCCGATCATGCCGAGCAGGGAAAAGGCCAGGATGCCCGCGCCCAGGGCGTCCTGATGCTGCAGCCACGGGTGCCGGCGACGCAAGCGCACGCCTTCGGCGAGCACCACCTCACGGATATGCGCCGAACGCTGTTGCGCGTTCATCTGCTGGGGACTTGCAGAAGTACCGTCCATGCTCCCATCCTCTTATTCATTGATGGTTACATCCTGCACCAGGGCTTCTTGCAGGACGCTAGCCCCACACGCCAACCTGTTGACCGCAAGCGCCAATCGCCATGACCGAACCGACTTCCCTCGCCAGCTGGACCCGCGCCCTGCGTAAGCAGCTCGATGCCCTGGGCCTCGACAGTGCCGCGCTGTGCGCCCAGGCCGGGCTCGATCCGCAGCAGATGGACGACCCCAACGCGCGTTACCCGCTGTCGGCCACCACGCGCCTGTGGGAACTGGCGGTGCAGGCCAGCGGCGATCCGGCCATCGGGTTGCGGGTGTCGCGGTTTGTCAGCCCGACCACCTTTCATGCGCTGGGTTATGCGCTGGTGGCGAGCGGCAGCCTGCGCGAGGTGTTCGAGCGCATCGTGCGGTATCACCAGGTGGTCAGCGATGCCCTGAGCCTGGAACTCAGCGGCGATGGCGAGCGCTACCGCTTTCGCCTGCTGCAACCGCCGGGCAGCCCGGCGCCGGCGCTGGAAGCCATCGACGCGTTTGCCGCGATCTATGTGCGCACGTGCCGCAACCGCCTGGGCCGCGACTATGCGCCGCTGGCGGTTTACCTGCGGCGCCCGCAACCCGCCGACCCCAAGCCCTGGCACACGGTGTTCCGCGCACCGGTGTTTTTCGGCGCCGAGGAAGACCGCCTCGAATTCGCCGCCAGCGATTTCGACAGCCACCTGGACGACGCCAACCCGGAACTGGCCGAACATAACGAAACCGTGCTCAAACGCACCCTGGCGCAACTGCAACCGCTGACCTGGGAACGCAAGGTGCGCGCGGCCATCGAGGCCCAACTGCCCGATGGCGAGCCTAGCGCCGAGCGGATTGCCCAGGCGCTGCACTTGAGTTTGCGCAGTCTGCAGCGGCATCTGGCGGATGAGGGATGTCGGTTTGATGCGTTGCTCAATGAGTGTCGCCAGAACTTGGCGTTGCTCCACTTGCGTGATCCACAGTGTTCATTGGCCGAGGTCAGCCATCTGTTGGGATTTGCCGATACCAGCAGCTTTAACCGGGCGTTCAAGCGCTGGACGGGGATGACGCCGGGGCAGTTTCGGGATGGGTTGCGGTAGGGGGATGTGTGGGGAGGCTGAAGGCCTCATCGGGGGCAAGCCCCCTCCCACAGGGGAACGCATTTCAAATGTGGGAGGGGGCTTGCTCCCGATGGCGATCGCTCAGCGACCCCGATCCCGCCGCAACAGTTTCCTGACCCGCATCACCAACCCCTTGGCCTCAAACGGCTTGAGCAGGTAGTCATCCTCATGCAACTCCAGCCCGCGCAGGCGATCTTCAATCCCGCCCGGTGTGGTCAGGAACAACACCGGTGTCTCACCCTTCTGCCGGATCGCCTGCTGCAGCTTCCAGGCATTCAGGCCGGGCAACATCACATCCAGGATCACCAGGTCGTATTCGGCGCTTTCGACAAAGCGCTGCGCCGCCATGCCGTTGGCCGCGACTTCCACGGTGTAGCCGGCCTCGTTCAAGCCCTGGGCCATCCGCTGTGCCTCTTCGGATTCATGTTCCACTAACAGCACACGCATAACACACCTCGATTGATCAGGTTTGCAGGCTAACACCCTCAGGTGTGCGCCGCCTCTCGTAGCCGCTGGGCATCGAGGATTTCGATCTCGCCGTAGCCCAGGCGCACGATGCCCTGGGCTTGCAGGTCCTTGAGCAAGGCATTGGTGGTCTGGCGCGACAGGCTCAACATCGCCGCCAGGTCTTCCTGGGGCAGTTGCAGCACGCGTTTTGAAGGCGCCATGTCGCCGTAGCCCTCAACAATCATCAACAGCCGGTGGGCCAGGCGCACCGACGCGGGCATCAGGCTGAGCTGTTCGAGGCCGATAAAACTCAGGCGCAGCTTCTGGCTCATCAGCAGCGCCAGGTCGCGCCAGTAGCGAGGGGATTGATCGAGGATCTTCAGCAGCGCCTGCTGCG
Organism: Pseudomonas sp. NFX5; assembly: GCF_049132125.1. Taxonomy (NCBI): domain Bacteria; kingdom Pseudomonadati; phylum Pseudomonadota; class Gammaproteobacteria; order Pseudomonadales; family Pseudomonadaceae; genus Pseudomonas; species Pseudomonas sp. NFX5. The sequence continues at coordinate 39,243 of NZ_JAFMZG010000023.1, read as the reverse complement.
GCACCTGCACCAGCGTGCACGGCCCCGTGGCGCAGGCGTCGTGGGTGCGCGGCAAGCCGTCGAACAGGCAGATCTCGCCGAACCAGTAGGGCGCCCCCACCAGGCTCAACAGCGCTTCCTTGCCGTGCTCATTTACCGCACTGACACGCAACGTGCCCTCGAGCACCGCATACAAGCCGCAGGGCGGGTCGCCGCGCTTGAACAGGTACTGTCCCGCCGTCAGCTGCCGCAGCCGGGCATGGGCCAGCAGGCTATGCTGGAAAGGTACGGGCAGGTGACTGAACCAGTGACCGACGGCCAACCGGGAGTGCCATTGCGTCGCATCCATGAGAACTCCGAAGATTGTCGCCCAACTGACAGTTAGTCCCAGGCTGACAGGGCATGATCAAGCATCCTACAGGAGGAACAACAATGAAAAGCCTCGTCGATCATCTCAGTCAATACGCCGCGTACCACCGCGATCCACGCAATATCGCCAGCCACTTCATCGGCATCCCGCTGATTGTGGTCGCCGTGGCCGTGCTGTTGTCACGCCCCGAATGGGCGGTGGGCGGGCTGTGGCTTTCCCCGGCAGTGATAGTGGCGCTGTTTTCCGCGTGGTTTTACCTGCGGCTTGAACTGGCCCTGGGCGTGCTGATGACGGTGTTGATGGGCTTGTCGCTGTGGGCCGGGCACGTGTTGGCGGCGCAGAGCACGATGGTGTGGCTCAGCAGCGGCGTCGGCCTGTTTGTGGTGGGCTGGGTGATTCAGTTTGTCGGGCATTACTACGAAGGCAGGAAGCCGGCGTTTGTGGATGACGTGTCGGGGCTGATTGTGGGGCCGTTGTTTGTGGTGGCGGAGGTGGCGTTTTTGCTGGGGTTGCGGCATGACCTGAAGGCGAACATTGAGAAACGCTCAGGCCCGGTGGCGCGCCGCGATCTAAAGCCAAGCGAGGTCTGAATGTGGGAGGGGGCTTGCCCCCGATAGCAGTGGGTCAGCAGCAGATAAGCTGACTGAAACACCGCCATCGGGGGCAAGCCCCCTCCCACATTTGGTCCCAGTTTCAGAGTTGGTATTGCGGTGAACTCAGGCTTTTTGCCAGACCTTGGGCTTGAAGAACAGGGTCTCGCCACGGGCCAGGCCGGTCAGGCTGTCGTGGTCCTTCACCACTTCGGCTTCGATCAGCTCGCTCTGGCCTTCGACCTTCAAGGTGACCCGCGTGGTCGCGCCCAACGGGCGGATATCACGCACTTCGGCCGCGTGATGATCTTCCAGTTCGTGGCGCGACAGCGACACTTCATGCGGACGGAACAGCACATGCTTGTCCTCGCCCAGGTGCAGGCGGTTGGAGTCGCCGAGGAAGTGGTAGACGAAATCGCTGGCCGGGTTTTCGTAGACGTCGCCGGGTGAGCCGATCTGCTCGATCACGCCCTTGTTCATCACCACGATGCGGTCGGCGACTTCCATGGCCTCTTCCTGGTCGTGGGTCACGAACACCGAGGTCAGGTTGATGTCTTCGTGCAGGCGCGCCAGCCAGCGGCGCAGTTCCTTACGCACCTTGGCATCGAGGGCGCCGAAGGGTTCATCCAGCAGCAGCACTTTCGGCTCGACCGCCAACGCGCGGGCCAGGGCGATACGCTGGCGCTGGCCACCGGAGAGTTGTTCCGGGTAACGGTCGGCCAGCCAGTCCAACTGCACCATGTTCAGCAGTTCGTGAACCTTGGCCGCGATCTGGCTTTCGTTCGGACGCTGGTTCTTCGGCTTCATGCGCAGGCCGAAGGCGACGTTGTCGAACACGGTCATGTGGCGGAACAGCGCGTAGTGCTGGAACACAAAACCGACGTTGCGATCACGCACGTCGTGGCCGGAGACGTCTTCACCGTGGAACACGATGCTGCCGTCATCCGGGGTTTCCAGGCCGGCGATGATGCGCAGCAAGGTGGTCTTGCCGCAGCCGGAAGGCCCAAGCAAGGCCACCAGCTCGCCACTCTGGATATCCAGGTTGATGCTGTCCAGGGCCTTGAAGGCGTTGAAGTTCTTGCTGACGTTACGGACTTCGATCGACATGACTTATTCCTCAGCCGCACTGGCGCGCAGGCGATTAATACGGTTCTCGCTCCACTGCTTGAGCAGCAGGATGAAGAGCGCCAGGATCAGCAGCAGACTCGCCACCGCAAACGCTGCAACGTGGTTGTATTCGTTGTAGAGAATCTCGACGTGCAGCGGCAAGGTGTTGGTCACGCCGCGAATATGGCCGGACACCACCGACACCGCGCCGAACTCCCCCATGGCCCGCGCGGTGCACAGCACCACGCCGTAGATCAGGCCCCATTTGATATTCGGCACGGTGACATGCCAGAACATCTGCCAGCCATTGGCGCCCAGCAGGCGCGCGGCCTCTTCTTCCTGGGTACCCTGCTCCTGCATCAGCGGGATCAGTTCGCGGGCGACGAACGGCACGGTAACGAAGATGGTCGCCAGCACGATGCCGGGCAAGGCGAACACGATCTGGATGTCATGCGCCTGCAACCACGGGCCAAACAGGCCCTGGGCGCCGAACATCAGCACGTAGACCAGGCCGGCGATCACCGGGGAGACCGAGAACGGCAGGTCGATCAGCGTCACCAGGATGCTCTTGCCACGGAACGAGTACTTGCTCACGCACCAGGCCGCGCTGACGCCGAATACCAGGTTGAGCGGCACCGAAATCAGCACGGCGATCACCGTGAGTTTCAGCGCGGACAACGCGTCCGGTTCAAGGATCGCGGTGAAAAACGCCCCGAGGCCGTTCTTCAAGCCCTGGGACACCACGATAAACAGCGGCAGCAGCAGGAACAGGAAGAACACCAGCCAGCCCAGGCTGATCAGGATGCGCCGGGAAACAGCGCTGCCACGGCGGGCTGCGTTGGCCGAGGATGCCGCGGAAATAGACGATTGGGACATGTTCCGCGCCTCCTTATGGACGTTCGATGCGCCGCTGCAACAAGTTGATCAGCAGCAGCAGGACAAAGGAAACCACCAGCATCAGTACGCCAATGGAGGTGGCGCCGCGGTAGTCGTACTGGTCGAGCTTGACCATGATCAGCAGCGGCAGGATCTCGGTTTTCATCGGCATGTTGCCGGCGATGAAAATCACCGAGCCGTACTCACCGACGCCACGGGCAAACGCCAGGGCGAAGCCGGTCAGCCAGGCGGGCAGCAGCGCGGGTACGAGGATGTAGCGAAACACCTGCAACGGCTTGGCGCCCAGGCAGGCGGCGGCTTCTTCGATTTCCCGGGGGATATCGGCGAGTACCGGCTGCACCGTGCGCACCACGAACGGCAGGGTCACGAAGGTCAGCGCCAGGGTGATGCCCAAGGGGCTGTAGGCGATCTTGAAGCCCAGGTCGGCGGCGAACTGGCCCACCAGGCCGGTCGGCGTGTACAGGGCAGTCAGGGCAATACCGGCCACGGCGGTGGGCAGGGCGAACGGCAGGTCGATCATCGCATCGATGATCTTGCGGCCGGGGAAGGTGTAGCGCACCAGCACCCAGGCCAGCAGCGTGCCGATCACGCCGTTGATCAGGGCGGCGTACAGCGCGGTGCTGAAGCTCAGCTTCAACGCCGCCAGCACACGGGGTGCGGAGATGATGTTCCAGAACTGATCCCAGGTGAGTTGAGCGGCGTGTACGAACATCGCCGCGAGGGGGATGAGTACGATCAGGCTGAGGTACACCACGGTGTAGCCCAGCGTCAGCCCGAAGCCGGGTATGACGGGGGAAATACGACGCGACATAAGAGTCCTTGGTTAGCGGAACTGACACACAAAACCCGCAGGTGAATGCGGGCTCTGTGGGCGGGTTGTTGCTCGGCTTACTGCGCCGTGTAGATCTGGTCGAACACGCCACCGTCGTTAAAGAATTTCGGCTGGGCAGTTTTCCAGCCGCCGAAGTCTTTGTCGATAGTCACCAGGTCCAGTTTCGGGAACTGCTGGGCGTATTTGGCGGCCACTTTTGCATCCCGTGGGCGGTAGAAGTTCTTCGCCGCAATCTCCTGGCCAGCCGGGCTGTACAGGTGCTTGAGGTATTCAGTGGCGATCTCGGTGTTGCCCTTTTTCTCGGCGTTCTTGTCGACCACGGCCACCGGCGGCTCCGCGAGAATCGACAGGGACGGCACGACGATGTCGAACTTGTCGGCGCCGCCGTCTTCTTTCAGGGCCAGGAACGCCTCGTTTTCCCAGGCCAGCAACACGTCGCCCTGACCGTTGTTGACGAAGGTAATGGTCGAACCGCGCGCGCCGGTGTCGAGGATCGGCACGTGCTTGAACAGCTCCTTGACGTATTCCTGAGCCTTGGCTTCGCTGCCACCGGATTTCAGGCCGTAGGCCCAGGCGGCAAGGAAGTTCCAGCGCGCACCGCCGGAGGTTTTCGGGTTAGGCGTGATCACGGAAACGTCTTTCTTGATCAGGTCGCCCCAATCCTTGATGCCTTTAGGGTTGCCCTTGCGCACCAGGAACACGATGGTCGAGGTGTAGGGGGTGCTCGCATCCGGCAGGCGGGTCTGCCAGTTTTCCGGCAGGGTCTTGCCCAGCTTGGCGATTTCGTCGATGTCGCCGGCCAGGGCCAGGGTCACCACGTCGGCGCGCAGGCCGTCGATCACGGCCCGGCCTTGCTTGCCCGAACCACCGTGGGATTGCTGGATCTTGACGGTGTCGCCGGGGTGGGACTGTTTCCAGAAGTTGGTGAACTCAGCGTTGTAGTCCTGGTACAGCTCACGGGTAGGATCGTACGAGACGTTGAGCAACTCGTAGTCCTTGGCAACGGCGGAACCGGCAAACACGGCGCTGGCCAGGGCGGCCAGGGCATAACGGCGAATCGACGACATAGAAGCTCCTGAAAATTCTGGGTGTTGGCTTTTTCTTATAGTGACGGGGTCTATCGCCGTTATTGCTTAGCTCGGTTTGTTACCCGGATTCTGCAAACGGAATTTTTCCTTGCGTTCGATCTGTACCACTTGAGCGTTGTGCACAGTGATTTCCACCGCGCCAAACCGCAGATCGCGCAAGGCGCTCTGGATCTCGCGCAAAATGGCTGCTTCGTCCTGGCCGTCGACGCTACGTAGAGATGCGCTCATGGTCTCGCTCCTGAAATGAATAGTGCCTCGCAGTGGCGGCACTGCTTGCGGCGTAGGGCGATAGTAGATAAGCGCGGATATTCTTAAAAATACTATTTAAGAATGTTTATATAACCAGAAAGAATTTTCTGGCAGGACGTGGGGTTGCACGCGTGTTTTGCGACCGAGCACTGAAATAACACCTTGTGAATATCCCAATGTGGGAGGGAGCAAGCCCCCTCCCACATTTGAATGCATTTCAAGCCTGGATGGCGGGGGCGCAGTCCCAGTCAATGGCCTGCGCCGGCATCGGCCGCCCAAACCAGTACCCCTGGCCCATATCGCAGTGCTGCTCCAACAAGAACCGCGCCTGCTCCACCTGTTCGATCCCCTCGGCATGCACCTGCATGCCCATGCTTTTCGCCAGGGCGATCACCACCCGCACGATGGCGGCATCGTCTTCGTCCCACGGCAGCCCGGCGACAAAGCCCTGGTCGATCTTGAGTTTCTGCACCGGCAGGCGCTTGAGGCGCAGCAGGGAGGAATAGCCGGTGCCGAAGTCATCGATGGCCAGGCGCAAGCCCAGTTCGCGCAGGCGGTGCAGTTGTTCCAGGGCCACTTCAGGGTCGTCCATCACCGCGCTTTCAGTGACTTCCAACTCCAGGAAGGCCGGATCCAGGCCGGTATCGTGCAGCACCTGGGCGACTTGATCATAGAGTTCGCGCCGGGCAAACAGGCGGCTGGATACATTGATTGCAATAAAGCTCAGCGGCGCGCCGTCGGCCAGCCATCGGCACATCTGTCGGCAGGCCTGGTCCATCACCCATCCATCGATCTCGGCAATCAACCCGGTGCGTTCGGCGATGGGGATGAAATCACCCGGCGGTACCAGGCCACGCTCGGGGTGTTGCCAGCGCACCAGTGCTTCGACGCCGATCAGGCGGCTGGTGTGCAAGTCGTGCACCGGTTGGTAGTAGACGCGCAACTCCTGCTGTTCGAGGGCGCGGCGCAGTTCGCTGGCGATTTCCACCCGGTTCTGCGCGTGGGCGGTGAGTTCTTCGGTGTACAACGCGTAGCCTTCGCGGCCCACGCTTTTGGCCTTGAAGAGCGCGGAATCGGCGTTGCGCAACAATTGCTCGGCGCTCAGGGCATCATTGGGGAACAGGCTGATGCCGATGCTGGCGCTGATAAACAGTTGATGGCCGTCAAAGATGAACGGCTGCTTCATCACATCCAGCATGCGCTGTGCCAAAGCCGCCGCCTGCACCACCTGTGAGCAGTTTTCCGCGAGCACCGCGAACTCATCCCCGCCCAGGCGCGCCAGGGTCACGCCGGGGCCGAACAGCGCCTTGAGCCGCTCGCCCACCAGCTTGAGCAACTGGTCGCCCACATTGTGGCCAAGGCTGTCGTTGATGATCTTGAAGTGATCCAGGTCCAGCAACAGCAGGGCGCAGCCGCGCTTGTGGAGTTGCGCCGAGGCCAGCGCCTGCTCGGCACGGTCGGTGAACAGCAGGCGGTTGGGCAGGTCGGTCAGCGGGTCGTGGTGGGCCAGGTGGGCCAGTTCGTGCTCGGAATCCTTGATGGCGCTGATGTCGGAAAACACCGCGACGTAATGGCTGATATGGCCCAGGTCATCGTGAATCACGCGAATGGTTTGCCACTGTGGATAAATCTCACCGCTTTTGCGCCGATTCCAGATTTCACCGCTCCATTCACCGGTGTGTTCCAGGGTCTGGAACATCTGTTGATAGAAATTCGACGAATGGCGACCGGACTTGAAGAGGCTCGGCTGCCGGCCCATGACGTCATCGCGCTGGTAGCCGGTGATTTCCATGAAGGCCCGGTTCACATGCACGATCAGGCCCTTGGCGTCGGTGACCAACACCCCTTCGCGGGTGCAATCGAACACGGCAGCAGCCTGGCGCAGGCGCTCGCGGTTCTCTTTCAAGGGTTGCTGCTGGTCGGCCCGGGCAGATCGGGCACAGATCAGGTAGATCAGCCAGGCACTGAGCGCCACCCACACATAACCACGCACCTGCAGCCACTGGTGCAGGTCGGTTGGACTATCGAGAAACTCGATCAATACCCGATGAGTGAGGCCTATCCAGACGCTCGAAGCCAGCAGGTATACCAGCCCCGCACGCAGGGCACCTCGGTATGAAAACAGCATATGCCCAGTAATCCTTACTAAAAGCCCAGAATCGTCCTACAAAGAATGGGGATTATAGGATATGTAACATCTCGTAAGTCTTATCTGAAAGGGCCGCTGGTTTTCTCTGTAGGCTTAGTGATAATGCGTGAGCTGTTCTTTTCTTTATCTGAGGGCCATACAGCCTATGTGGTACAACGGTTTTCTTGACTTGTCGGCCTGGCAACTGGTGGCAGTCACCCTGTTGATGACCCACGTGACCATCGTTGGGGTCACGGTCTATCTGCACCGCTATTCAGCCCATCGCTCCCTGGAGCTCAATGCCGGCCTGAAACACTTCTTCCGCTTCTGGCTGTGGCTGACCACAGCGCAGAACACCCGCGAGTGGACCGCCATCCACCGCAAGCACCACGCCAAGTGCGAGACCGTCGACGACCCGCACAGCCCGGTGATCAAGGGCCTGTCCACCGTATTGCGCAAAGGCGCCGAGCTGTACCGTGCCGAGGCCGAAAACCCCGAGACCTTGCGCATCTACGGCAAGAACTGCCCGGACGACTGGATCGAGCGCAAGCTCTACACCCCTTACCCGCTGCTGGGTGTGGCGATCATGGGCGTGATCGACCTGCTGCTGTTCGGCGCCATCGGCATCACCATCTGGGCAATCCAGATGATGTGGATTCCGTTCTGGGCCGCCGGCGTGATCAACGGCCTGGGCCATGCCGTGGGCTATCGCAACTTCGAATGCCGTGACGCCGCCACCAACCTGGTGCCGTGGGGCATCATCGTCGGCGGCGAAGAGCTGCACAACAATCACCACACCTACCCCAACTCGGCCAAGCTGTCGGTAAAGAAGTGGGAATTCGACCTGGGCTGGGCATGGATCAAGGTGTTCAGCTTCCTGCGCCTGGCCAAGGTGCAGCGCGTGGCACCGATTGCCCACCGCTTGGAAGGCAAGGGCCACCTGGACATGGACACCGCCATGGCGATCCTCAACAACCGCTTCCAGATCATGGCCCAGTACCGCAAGTTGGTGATCGGCCCGTTGGTCAAGCAGGAGCTGGAAAAAGTCGATCACTCGGTGCGCCACCAGTTCCACCGCGCCAAACGCCTGCTGTCACGGGAAACCAGCCTGCTGGATGACCGCCACCACCTGCGGATCCAGAGCATGCTGGAACACAGCCAGGCGCTGAAAGTGATCTACGAAAAACGCCTGGCGCTGCAGCAGATCTGGCTCAAGACCAGCTCCAACGGCCACGATATGCTCGCCGCCATCAAGGAATGGGTGCACGAGGCCGAGGCCAGCGGCATCCAGTCCCTGCGGGATTTTGCCCACCAATTGAAGACCTATTCGCTGCGTCCTGCGGCGGTCTGACAGTCGCGTGGGAGGGCTTGCCCTCCCACCCATCAGCTTTTTGGCGTCATTTCTCGGACACCGTCAATCGAGCCTGTTGACGGAACTTCACTGCAATTCGCCTCTCTCAATGAACACTTCGCCATCATGGTGGCCCCTTGTAGTGACCGCTGCTCGATCTTGCGGCGCGCCCAGAGAGAGTTGTGCCGATGGTTCTCGAAAAGCCCTTCACCGCCGACAGCCCTACCGCTGACCCTCCGCGTCCGGCCGCGGCAGCAACCCTGCTGGCACTGGTACATGCCCAGGGCGAAGTCGAGCGACTGAGTGAGCGCGAACAATTGCTCAGTTCTCTGCTGGTCAGCGTAAACGCCGTGCTGTGGGCCATCGATTGGCAGACCCGCCGCGTGCTCTACGTGAGCCCGGCATACGAGCGGATTTTTGGACGTTCCGCCGGCCTGCTGCTGGCGGACCACCGCGAATGGCGCAACAGCATTCACCCCGAAGACCTCGACTACGCCGAACACAGCCTGGCGCGCGTGCTGGAGCAGGGTGCCGTGGAAGACCGCGAGTACCGCATCATCACCGCCGACGGGCAGATCCGCTGGCTGAGCGACAAGTGCTACATCAACCAGCAGGTCGAACCCGGCGAGCCGGTGATCGTCGTCGGCATGGCCGAAGACATCACGGAAAAAAAACAGCTGGAACTGGAGCTGCACCGTCTCGCCACCACCGACGTGCTGACCCAGAGCAGCAACCGCCGACACTTCTTCGAATGCGCCAACCAGGCCTTCGACAGCGCCTGCGCCCAAGGCGCGCCGCTGGCCTTCCTGCTGCTGGACATCGATGACTTCAAGGACGTCAACGACACCTACGGCCACCTGGAAGGCGACCAGGTGCTGCGGCGTATCGCCGAGAGCGGTCGCGGGGTACTGCGCCGTGGCGACCTGTTCGGGCGCATTGGCGGCGAAGAGTTCGCCGCCGTTCTGCCGGGTTGCGCGCCGGAGATGGCGCTGCAAGTGGCCGAGCGCCTGGGCAGGGAGATTCAGGCGCTGAGCTTCAGCTATGAGGGCCAGGCGTTCAGCGTGACCATCAGCCAGGGCCTGGCCAGCCTGACCGAGGAAGACTCCACCCTGGACAGCCTGTTCGCCCGCGCCGATGCCGCCATGTATGAGGCCAAGCGCCTGGGCAAGAATCGCGTGATCGCTGGCTGAATGCCGATCACTGTGGGAGGGGCTTGCCCCAATGCCGGTCAGTTAAGGGACAGAGCGGGCAACCCGTCATCTGTGGCGAGCGGGCTTGTCGAATCGTCGCACCGCCCGCGTTGGGCTGCACAGCAGCCCCAAAACCAAGCGCAGAGGAGTGCCTGATACACCGCATTTTGTCTTTATTAGGGGCGCTTCGCGCCCCGGCGCGGGACAAGCCCGCTCACCACAAGAATGCGGTTGCCTGAAATTGTTTATGCAAGACTCAAGATTTTAGAGTGAAATTTTTTACCCTTTAAAATCAGTAATTTATTTTAAATTTGATAAGAGCTGGCTTGCTTCAGGCACAAAAAAACCCGCCGAAGCGGGTTTTTCTTATCGATCAGGCCAACTGCCGCTTACAGCTCGGAGAAGCACTCTTCGATGATCGCCAAGCCTTTGTCCAACTGCTCGTCCGGCGAGGTCAGCGGCACCAGTACGCGCAACACGTTGCCGTAGGTGCCGCAGGACAGCAGGATCAAGCCCTTGTCACGCGCCTTGGCCACCACGGCGGCAACGGCTGCAGCGTTTGGCTTGTGGCTGTCGCCGTCTTCGAACAACTCGACCGCGATCATCGCGCCCAGGGCACGCACGTCACCGATCACCGGGTACTTGGCTTGAATCGACTTGAGGCCAGTCACCAGGCGCTCGCCGACAGCCTTGCAGCGGTCCAGCAGGTGCTCTTCCTCAAACACGTCCATCACCGCCAGCGCAGCGGCGCAAGCGATCGGGCTACCGGCGTAGGTGCCGCCCAGGCCACCTGGGGCAATGGCGTCCATGTATTCGGCCTTGCCGCACACACCGGCCAGGGGGAAACCGCCAGCGATGGATTTGGCGAAGGTGGTCAGGTCGGCGGCAACGCCCATCTGTTCCATGGCGAAGAAGGTACCGGTACGGCCGGCACCGGTTTGCACTTCGTCGGCGATCAGCAGGATGCCGTGCTTGTCGCACAGTTCGCGCAGGCGCTTCATGAACGGCTTCGGCGCGACGTAGAAACCGCCCTCGCCTTGGACCGGCTCGATGATGATGGCGGCGATATCACGCGGCTCGGCATCGTTCTTGAAGATGCGCTCGATGCTGGCGATGGAGTCGTCGTCGCTGACACCGTGCAGTTCGTTCGGGTACAGCGCGCGGAACACGCCGCCTGGCATCAGGCCCATGCCGGCCGAGTAAGGCACCACTTTACCGGTCAGACCCAGGGTCATCATGGTGCGGCCGTGGTAGGCGCCGGTGAAAGCGATCACGCCGGCACGGCCAGTCGCGGCACGGGCGATTTTCACGGCGTTTTCAACGGCTTCGGAACCGGTGGTGACCAACAGGGTTTTCTTGGCGAAATCGCCTGGAACCTTGGCGTTCACTTTCTCGCACACTTCGACGTACGGCTCGTAGGCCAGTACCTGGAAGCACGTGTGGGTCAGCTTGTTCAGCTGTTCGGTCACGGCGGCGATGATTTTCGGGTGCACGTGGCCGGTGTTCAGCACGGCGATACCGCCGGCGAAGTCGATGAACTCGCGACCTTCAACGTCGGTCACGGTGGCGTTCTTCGCGGATTCGGCGAAGATCGGGTGAATCTGGCCAACACCGCGCGGTACAGCGGCTTCGCGGCGTTTCATCAGGGAAGCGTTGGTCTTGCTCATAAAGTCCTCATTCGCCACTCATCGGGTGGCGTTGTTCAAGGAATACGTGGCGGGGAGGCAACTACGGCAGCATGCGATGATCGACTGCCACAGCTTTCCCGGCCACTACGAATAACGGTGTGAAACGCGCAAAGGGTCAGCGCTCTCGTGCCCTTTGCGTTTACTGCAATCCCTTCCCGGCTTAGATGCCCAGGCAGAGGTATTTGATTTCCAGGTAGTCCTCGATCCCGTACTTGGAGCCTTCACGGCCCAGGCCCGAGGCCTTGATGCCGCCGAACGGCGCCACTTCGTTGGAGATCAACCCGGTGTTGACCCCGACCATGCCGTATTCCAGGGCTTCGGCCACACGGAACACACGGCCCAGGTCGCGGGCGTAGAAGTAGGACGCCAGGCCGAATTCGGTGTCGTTGGACATCGCGATCACTTCGGCTTCGTCCTTGAAGCGGAACAGCGGCGCCAGCGGGCCGAAGGTTTCTTCCTTGGCGACGGCGGCGTTTTTCGGCACATCGACCAGGATGGTCGGTTCAAAGAAGTTGCCTTCCATGACCTTGCCACCGGCCAATAGCTTGGCGCCTTTGCTCAGGGCGTCGGCGATGTGTTCCTGGACCTTGGCCACGGCTTTTTCGTCGATCAGCGGGCCGGTGGTGGTGCCCTCTTCCAGACCGTTGCCGATCTTCAATTTGGCCACCGCGACTTTCAGTTTTTCCGCAAACGCGTCGTACACCGAATCCTGGATGTACAGGCGGTTGGCGCAGACGCAGGTCTGGCCGTTGTTGCGGTACTTGGAGATGATCGCGCCTTCGACGGCCTTATCCAGGTCCGCGTCGTCGAACACGATAAACGGCGCGTTGCCGCCCAGCTCCAGGGAAACTTTCTTGATGTCCTTGGCGCATTCGGCCATCAACTGGCGACCGATTTCGGTGGAGCCGGTGAAGGACAATTTACGCACGATCGGGTTGCTGGTCAGCTCGCCGCCGATATCGCCGGCACTGCCGGTGACCACGCTCAGCACGCCTTTCGGGATACCGGCACGGTGCGCCAGCTCAACCAGGGCCAGGGCCGAGAACGGGGTTTGCGAGGCTGGCTTGATCACCATGGTGCAACCGGCGGCCAAGGCCGGGCCGGCTTTACGGGTGATCATCGCGGCCGGGAAGTTCCACGGCGTGATGGCGGCGGTCACGCCGATAGGCTGCTTGATCACGATCAGGCGCTTGTCGGGCTGGTGGCCGGGGATCACGTCGCCATAGATGCGCTTGGCTTCTTCGGCGAACCACTCGATAAAGGACGCGGCGTAGACGATTTCGCCCTTGGCTTCGGCCAATGGCTTGCCTTGTTCCAGGGTCATCAGGCGACCGAGGTCGTCCTGGTTTTCGATCAGCAGCTCGAACCAACGGCGCAGCTTGTTGGCGCGCTCCTTGGCAGTCAGCGCACGCCAGGCCGGCAGCGCCTTGTCGGCGGCCTCGATGGCGCGGCGGGTTTCCGCGGCGCCCATCTTTGGCACGGTGCCGATAATCTCGCCCGTGGCAGGGTTGTTGACCTTGATGGTCTGACCGTTGTCCGCATCCACCCAAGCGCCATCGATAAAGGCCTGCTGGCGGAACAACTGGGAATCTTTGAGCTGCATGTCGGCTTTCCTTAACAGCACCGCGCGCACGCGGAGCGAATTAGAGTTGTTGAAAGGCGCCTTGTGGGCTGCCGTCAGGGAAATCAGCCCCCGCGCGCGCGATCAGTGAATAGCGCACGAGAGACAGAGCGTTTGAAATCTCAAACGAATCCTAGGATCAATGGGGGTACAGGGCAATAGTCTGTTCGAAAAAAAGAACGAAAACGGCGCATTTGCCGGATTTTTCTGATCAGCGTGATTCGAGCCCGTTCCGCCGTGTTGACCAACGGTGCCCGACGCAGGGCCTCTGCGGGGCAAATGCCTACGTTTGAACGGCCAAAGACCGGCATGGACGCCCAAGGTCGACATGGGTATGATGTCGCCCGCACAAGCATCCGTAGCTCAGCTGGATAGAGTACTGCCCTCCGAAGGCAGGGGTCGTGGGTTCGAATCCCGCCGGGTGCACCATATAGCAGTCTCGGGCTGTCTCAGACAGTCTACGAAACACCCCAAGAAGCCCGCCTCGTGCGGGCTTTCTTGTTTCTGGCTATCCATCCCTGTCCACCCCTATAACTTCCCGCCGTGTATGCCCACGTGTATGCTTTGAAATTCCTATAACTGGAGGCATACAGGAAGTGAAGCGCTCTGAAATCAAACGCCGCCCCTTAGCAGACACCACGCTTGCAGGCCTGGAGCCTGAGCACGCTACATATCGGGAGCAGGACGGGAATGGCCTGTACTTCCGGGTGAAACCTAACGGTCAAAAATCGTGGGAGCTGCGCTACAAAAAGCCAGACGGGAAATGGTCTTGGCTGGGCCTCGGCGGCTACCCGGAAATCAGTGGCTCTTTGGCGAGACAGAAAGCAGCTCAACTGCGGGAAGACGCATCGACCGGTAAAAATCCATTGGTGAGCAAGCAAGCTCGCAAAGTCGCAGACCAGGTCGCTGCCAACAACACCTTTGAAGCTTTAGGCCGCGAGTGGTTTGAGGCCAGACGCACAAGCTGGGAATCAGGTACGTCTCGACGAGTACTTGGCGCACTCGAGCTTCACGTGTTCCCTGTGTTCGGCAAACGCGTATACACGGAAATACTGCCCCTGGAATGGATGGAGTTTCTACGCGGCATGGAGCAGAAGGGGATCATTGAACAAATGGGCCGAGTTCGTGCCTTTTGCAAAGAGATCTATGACCTGGCACGAGTAACAGGACGAGCCGTCCACAACCCCCTTGAAGGTCTCAGCAAATTCCTGCAATCGCGTAGCGCTGAAAACTATGCACACGTTTCGATTGAAGAACTGCCTGCGCTACTTCGAGCGATCAACTCCTACCCTCACGCAAAGGACGTTCGTATAGGGCTTCGTCTGCTTTCCTTATTAGCATCACGCCCGAGCGAGATCCGAGAAGCACGCTGGTCAGAAATCGACCTCTCCAAAAAGCTATGGACGATCCCAGCCGAGCGAATGAAACGTCGTCGCGAACATGTGGTGCCTCTTTCTCGACAGGCAATCGAAGCGCTCACTGAGTTACGAACACTGACAGGTGCGTACCCTCTCCTATTTCCAGGCAGGAAAGACAGGACAATTCCGCGTAGCAACACCGTCTTTCTAATGGCGCTCCGCAGACTGGGATATGCCGGTCGGCAAACAGGCCACGGCTTTCGTCACATCGCGAGCACCATACTTAATGAGCAGGGTTTCGATGAGAATCACATTGAGGCCCAGCTCTCTCATGCAAAGGAGGGTATTGCCGGGGTCTATAACAAAGCGGTGTACCTGCCTCAGCGTAGAGTGATGATGCAGTGGTACGCCGATCACCTTGATGCCCTAGTGAGTGGAAATGTGGTGCAGGGCCAATTTGGAAAGGCAGTATGAGAGCACATACCCAGCCCCCCTCCAAAACCGGTGTAACGGGTGTTACTCGTGTAACGCCCATAGTCAAACGCCCGGTTTCATTGGCCTCCACGCCTGTTACACAGTTGAGCGACATAGCGTACATCCGATGTAACGCTGCCCCTGCGTGTAACGCAGAAGTCAGCGCTAAGGTGCTGCGGGCAGACGTTTTCGCCCGAGACTGGCAAGCGACCCTCGCTGGCTCCGCCCTTCAAGCGCAGGGCGTGGGACTTTCGGTTACACGGCGGATGAGGCCTGGCAATGACTGATCACGAAGTCATATTGCATTCGGCGCTAGGCAGCGGCCTGCTCAAATCTCTCTCAGCACAACCGCTCTATGATCTCTGTCGTGGACAGGTCGCTGACGCCTGCCACCTGATCGACCAGTGCTGGCTGCGCATTCATCGCGACGATATCAATAAAAATCTCGCCGACATGAAAGATCTCGGCAGTATGTGCATTCAGACGATGATCCATGAGGAGAGCATTTTTCAGTATGCCTCCACCGACACCACGGCACGCCTGGCGCACTGGGTACGAATGTACAGCGGATATTACTCAGTGTCGGAGCGCGATGCTCATGCGGGCTACATCATGGCTTGTGCCGTAAAAGCGCTGGAGACATTAGCCAGTTGGATGCACACAGCCGATCAAGAGGCCTGGTCTCATGTCTCTGAACCTCCTAATGACTGGCCCAGGGATCTGTATTGCCAATTCGTAGAGATGCAGGTCGACCCGGACAAGCACATCGAAGTGCTCGATCAGTACACCCTCTACCTGGAACCGATCAGATCCCTACCCTGCCTGGTCGACGATGAACTAAGACCCATCGCCGAACGAGCGATCAAAAATGCCGTCCGCAAAAAAGGCGGTCTCATCAGCGGTATGGAGCGTAACGAGGAAATTAGCGTTCGAGACGCCGCGATAGTTAAAAAGGGGCTCCACTACCGTGCAGCGGGGATGTCCAAACGCAACGTTGCTACGAAGGTGCATGCATGGCTACAAGGCGAGGTAGCAAAACCGCCAAAACAACGGCCTGAGTGGATTGCGCTTGAGACCGAAAAAGCCCTCACCCGCAAAAGAGTTGAAGCCATCCTCAAACGCTACTTCGTGCTGTAAGCCAGAAATTTCAATCGGATTTCAATTGGAAGTGAACTGCTCACCACCGACCTACACCTAGATCATTGCTCTCAGTCCTAACCAGTCGAGAGCAAGACCTATGAAAGCCCCTATCACTGAAATTCCCCGCCTTAACCCAACCACTCCAAGCCCAATGTTTGACGCATCGTCGACATTGATCCGTATGCCCGAGGTCGAGCGGATCGTGGGCATGAAGCGTTCCACCATCTACAAACTCATGCAGCGCACAGATAGCGGCTTTCCCCTACCCGTCAAATTGAGCAACAGCAACGCTCGCGGCGCGCCCGTAGCTTGGGTTTTATCTGAAATCCAAACATGGGCACGAAGCCGCATAGAGGCTCGCGACCAGGTGGCAGCATGAAAAATCGTGTCGCCAATAGGGCCATCTTGCAGCCCTTTTCTGTACTCAGAACAGTCGGGTTCTCATCACGCGGTATGCAGCGTTTTGAACGTTACCGCACGGAGCAAAAACGCCTGAACCGGGACGTCATGGTGATGCGATGGAGAGATGGCATCTGGTGCGCATTGTCAGTTCCTTGCCAAGCCCCACAAGCAATCATCGTCGACGAAGGCCAACAAATAGATGCCTACGAGGATGCGCGCGCGTGCCTCGAAGGCGACCTTTTGCCCTTTGTCTCCCTGCGCTGGGACATCCATGCCTGAAACGAAAACGCCCCCGGCGGCAACCGGAGGCGTTGAGGTAAATCTACATGCGTGATCAATTTATGCCGCATCGAAAAAATCCGCAAGCGTTCCGGATAGTTGCACTTTCAAAAATCAGGCGTTACTCTCTGGCCGTCGCTGCAAAATCAGCGACCGGGTTTGACGGCCCGTTCAGACATTGGCGCACAGGCGCCCCCATCACGATTGCAGGCGCTTTTTTTGTGCCTGCACATCCTGTTTATGGCGGCTGTGCGCGGGATACCTTCGGGTATGCCGGGTTCCTTTGTCCCCGGTCCGTCAACCTGCGTACAGCTGCCACCCTAATTCGTTTGACGGCGAACCGTGGCAGCTCCCCAGACAAAGGAGTTTCGCCCAATGCACGCCACCGATCCGTCCAAAATTCGCGCCGCCGCTCATCGAGCAATGGCTCTCGCCGCTTTACACGCCAACTCCAGCCTCGCTACACGCCTCTCCCGTTACAACGCCCATATGTCCAAGGCTCGCGCCCTGGAAGCCGCAGGAGGTGCCCAATGAGCATGCTCCCAGGCTTTTCACTACCCGAGGATCTGCTCTGTGTCAGCCAGGACGCCGAAGCCGGTATTCCCATCGACGCCATCACCTGCGCCCTCGACCGTGCTGATTCAGTTCTGATGCTGCTGGAAGATCATTTAGACGGCGATAAACCCGTACTCTCCAACCGCGTACTGTCGTCCGTTATTTGGGACGTGCGCGGCACCTTGGGCTTGATCAAAACACTTGCCTTGTACGGTGATGCCTCCTCTGTGCCATTGGGCCAGAAAGGCGGTGCCCTGTGAACACAGCCAACACCCTCGGGCGTACCGAATTCTCATGCGTTGCCAGCGGTACTCAAAAGCTGTTTAGGGTCAATGCAGGCGTGCCGATCGAGGACGCACTTGAGGCCATATCGCTGTTTCAGTACTACGCCAACCAACTGACCCTCGACGCAGCTATGAGTAATGAGGGCGAGCGGTTCAGTTGGCCAGCTCTCTACCTGGGAGAAATGGCAAAAGCACTGATTGATGACGTGAACGATGCGCTTTATGCGACGAGTAAAACGCCATGACTCAGCGCACAGGCAACACCTCAAAACGCCCTAGCTTCGCTGACGTAAAAAGCGCTGCCCTGAAGAACATCGACCGTGTGCTTGCTCACTGGCTACCAAACGGCAAACGTGTTGATGGCGGCAAGGAATACACCGCACCGAATCCCACACGCACGGACAAACGCGCAGGCTCACTCAAGGTCAATTTGAGCAAAGGCACCTGGGCGGATTTCGCCACCGGCGATAAGGGCGGCGACCTGATCGACCTGGTGCGCTACATCGATGGCAGCACCGACGTTGAGGCCTGCAAAAAGCTGGCGGATCTGCTCAGTGTTTCCGCTGGCTCTGCGACTGCCAAAAGCGCACCGCCCAAGCCCGCAGCGCCGGAGTGGATTTCGATTCAGCCGATCCCGGCCGAGGCCATGAACAAGTGCCCGGCTAAGCACCGACAACATGGCGCCCCGTCCAAGGTGTGGATCTATCGCGATGCTCAGGGCCAGCCAGCTATGGCGCTGTATCGCTTCGACTTAAGCCCCGATGAAGACGGCAAGCCACGAAAGGTCTTTGCGCCGTTGACCTGGTGCAAACGCTCCGATGGGCAAACCACACAATGGCGCTGGCAGGGATTGCCCGAGCCTCGGCCCTTGCTGCGCCTGGATGAGCTGGTACAGCGTGCAGATGCGCATGTAGTGCTGTGTGAAGGCGAGAAAGCTGCTGACGCCGCCGCTGAGCTGATGCCCGACCACATCGCCACCTGCTGGCCGAACGGTTCCAACTCTTGGCACAAGGCCGATCTGACGCCACTCAAAGGGCGAACTGTAGTCTTGTGGCCGGATAACGATGCAAGCGGCAAGGCCTGCATGGACGCCATCGAGCTCAAGTTAATTGAGCTGGGTGCCGCTTCGGTGCAACGAATTGCTCTCGACGTGTTCAAGCTCAAGCCCAGCAGCAAAGGCGACAAGCCGACACTCGTCAAAGGTGGAAAATGGGCAGACGGCGACGATGCAGCGGACGCATTAGCTAAAGGCTGGACCGCTGCCCACGTCGCCGAGCTGGTGCGCAACGGCGAGTTTTTCGGCAGTGTTGCTGAGCCAACCGAGCATCAAGCACCAAAGACCAAGGCACCCGCCAAACGCCCTGCGAAATCGAAAAATGACCTATTGCCGGGCGGCTTTCGCCTGACCGCTGAAGGGGTGTTTTATTCCGGCGATGATGGTGAGGCACGCCCCGTGTGTTCTCCTCTCGAAATCATCGCCCGCACTCGCGACGACAAGGGCCACAACTGGGGCTTATTAGTTGAATTCGATGACCCGGACGGCGCTAAAAAACGCTGGAACATCCCAGCCAGGACCATGACCGGCGACTTCGGTAAGGACGTACTCGGCCCACTGGTAGATATGGGTTTGCGCCTTGCAGGAAGTCGATCCGGGCGTAACGCACGCAATGATCTGCAGAGTTATCTCGGCGGCTTCGACAGCGCCCAGCGCGCACGCTTGGTCACGCGCTTGGGCTGGCACGACAAGGCGTTTCTATTGCCCGAACAACAGATTGGCTCGCACGTCGAACACCTGCATTTTTATGAGGCCGGTGCGCAGTTGCCACCGATCAGCGAGGCGGGCTCTCTGGAGCAGTGGCAGCAGCAAATCGGCGCGCTGTGCGTTGGTAACCATCGCTTGGCGTTTGTCGTCTCTGTGGCCTTTGCAGGGCCTCTGCTAAACCTGCTCGGGCATGAGTCGGGCGGCTTCCACCTGTATGGCGACAGCTCCGGTGGCAAGACTACTCACCTACAAGTCGCCGCCTCGGTTTATGGCGGGCCGCGCCTAGTGCGTTCATGGCGCTCGACAGACAACGCCCTGGAGTCCATCGCAGCCGCTCACTCAGACGGCCTCCTGGTGCTAGATGAAATTGGCATGTGTGACCCACGCATTATTGGCGAGACGGTTTACATGCTCGGTAACGGTACCGGTAAGGCCCGGGCGAATGATCGAGGCCAAGCGGGCCGACAGGTACAGGAGTGGCGCTTGCTGTTTCTCTCGACCGGCGAGAAGACATTGGCGCAGCACATGGCGGACGCCAACAAGGAGCTGAAAGCGGGCATGGAGGTGCGCATGCTTGCGGTGCCAGCGGATGCCAGCAAGGGCCTCGGCATGTTCGATGTGCTGAACGGTTTTGAGGATGCAGCCGCCCTCTCCGATGCGCTCAAGGCCCGTGTAGCTAAATACTACGGCACACCCCTCACCGCCTTCCTGCACGCACTGTGCGCTCCAGGAGAAATGCTCAGATGGACGGTGATCATTCGCCGCACGGTGGAGCAGTTCATCACCCAAAACCTACCCGCATCGGCCAGTGGGCAAGCCCAACGTGCCGCCCTGCGCTTTGGCCTCGCAGCAGCGGCCGGAGAGTTGGCCACCGCTTTCGGCGTCACTGGCTGGCCCGATGGCACGGCCACGACCGCCGCACGGGTGTGTCTGCATGCGTGGCTCGCCGAGCGTGGCGGCGCCGGTAACTTCGAGGGTGACGCGATCCTGGCTCGACTGCGCCAGGTCATCGAACGCTTCGGAGAAAGCCGCTTTACCCGCTGGGAATCTGCTGCCGCAAAGATCGATGAACACGGCCCACGCACGATTGATCGGTTGGGCTTTCGCAAGACGATGGAACACGGCATGGGCGATGCCCTGCACACCACCAACACCTACTACGTGCTGCCGGAAGCATGGCGCTCCGAAATCTTCCGAGGCATGAACCTGAGTGCGGTCAACAAAGAGCTTTTGCGAAGGGGTGTTCTAGAGCCTGGAAAGGACGGTAAAGCCTCAACCGCAGTGCGACTACCCGGACTGGGCTTGCAGCGCTGCTATGTGGTTGTCGC
Organism: Pseudomonas sp. NFX5; assembly: GCF_049132125.1. Lineage (NCBI taxonomy): Bacteria > Pseudomonadati > Pseudomonadota > Gammaproteobacteria > Pseudomonadales > Pseudomonadaceae > Pseudomonas > Pseudomonas sp. NFX5. Next base: position 18,571 of record NZ_JAFMZG010000023.1, on the reverse strand, counting down.
AGTGCCAGAGCAAGGTGATCACAGCGCCCAGGCGGCGTAATAACGGCCACTCCATGAGGAATGTAGGCTCACCTTGGTCTGGCCCGCCAACTAAAAAAACCAATCAACCTCTCGCCTTTAGGAACGCAACATGAACCAGCTAAAACAGCAACAAGCCGCTTTGATTCAAGAACTGGAAGCCTTGGAACAGAGCCTTCCACAACTGGAAGCCGAATGGAGAAACGCGCCGCGCGGTTTCAGTGCTGTTGGCAACCCAATTGGAAGCCCGGAAGCAAGCGAAGCTGCGGATAAAATATCAAGTGCCGAAGCTCGTATACGAGCGATACCACATGACTTGGCTGCAATTGATCGGAAGATTCAACACCTGGAACGCCTGGAAAAAAACGATCAAATCAAAGTCGAATCCATCCAAGCAATGACCGATGCGACAGCTGAAATAGAAGCGCTGGAGCGAAAAAGAGCGCACTTGAGTGAGCGGTTTAAGGCGATTCAATCCGAAGCCGATCAAGCACTGGAAAAGGCGCAACAAGCCGAGAGCGACGCTGCAACGTCCTACGCCAAAAGCCTCGCCAGCGGTGATACCGAAGGGGAAAAATCGGCAAGCGGCGAAATGCAAAAGGCCGCTAAGCAACTGGCAACAACGGACGAGCAGGTCAGAAGGCAAGACCTGATCCTTGGTGCTCTGCAAGTCGAGCTCGATACGCTTGAGACTCAAATTACGAACGCCCGCCAACGTTGCGATGAAGCCAAGGCCAAAGCGTTGAATGCAGTAGGTTTTGCGCTGAATGAGGAGTGGAATGCTGCAACCGAACGGCTGATGGCTTTGGGCGCACGCATAGTAGCCGTCAGCCACAAAAAAGGGGGAATGGGCGATTCTTTGTCCGGACTGAAAGTGCCTCGCTTCGGCCCCTTCCATTCGAAACTTGACCGTTCCGATTTGGCAGCGCTAGCCCGTAACATCTCCCTGGAGGAACTACTCGCTGCGTAACCCCGAATCAGCCCGCCTTAGCGGGCTGATTACTTTAGCCAGCCTTTCATACCACCCGAAGCAGATGCAGAACGAGAACTAACATTAAAATTAAAAGCTGAACGGATTCAAACCCGATAGATCGCTCCTCATTACGCCAGAAACAACTCACCGCGATCGGCCAAAAGCGGTCATTAGGAAGCCTGGAATGACCTACTGCGAACTTTCAAACACCAAGCTTGACTAGACAAATATTTTTACCTGTCCTTTTCCTCAGTGCCTGTTCCTTTGACTTCGCCTCTAATCCGGACGGACTCCACGTACTAAGTCCCACATTTCAGTTACCGCAGGATCGTTGATGCCGAGTTCCCTCAGTTGCTCATAAACACCAAATACATAGTCAGAGCACCGGCCACTCGAGCCCTTGGCATGGAGGGCCAATTCGATAGATGCTAGCGTATCAGTGGTGTGGATGATGTTTTTACCCGCATACAAAGGGACCAGCGCCCGGACCACTCCTGCACCCTCGGCTATAACCTCCAGATTGGAAAGCTCGAACCCCTTACCTTCACGTCTGGCAAGGTAGACCTCTACATCATCTCTCCTTGCCTCGGAAAATTCGAACGCAATCCCACGACAGTGCGCATTTGGTTCAGGCACCAGGTTGAGGGTTGGACACGGGCAATCACGTGTGCCCCAGTTGGCGACAGAGGCTTTATTGAATGCGCGGCGATATCCCTTTAATTCAGCTGTAACACGCCGTTTGCAGTCAAATTCTTTCTCCCAAGCATCGGTCATCAGCGACCCGAATCCGAAAACCCACATGGCAGCTCCCTTTTTTCACTTAACTGAACACAGCCTTCGGCTTAGCCCTTTCCCATTCCTTGCGAGCCCTACTGTAGTCCGACTTAATGCTATCGAACTGTGAAAACTCATTGACCAAGACCTCAACTGTGAGTGGCACTTCATGGAAATCTTCAGAGTGTGAATGCGCGTCGATGTACCGGGACAGTGTGACCATTCTTTCGTGCACACGCAGGGCAATCGCCTCATCAAAGAAAACTTGATTCAACGTGAACGTAATATTCTCTCGCCACCGACGTACGACGTTATTAAACAGCTTCTTCTGGATGAAATCCTCATAGCCGGTTCTCAGGCTTCCACAGGCTTTTTCTAAAGCATCGCGCTGCGGGGCGCCAGTGAGCGCACGAGCGGCATCGTAGTGTTTTTTCGCTCGATCATACGCAGCGCCTTCATAATGCTCATGTGGAAAAGCCAATCGATCTATCGCGCCAGGGGCATCGTTGTCATCACGCCAAACTGTGCGCCCGGCGAATGACACACCTTTATCCTCCGCAGCAGTTGCGAGGTAATTCGTAAATAGAATGTCATGAGTGAACACAATGACCTGACGGCGTGTGGCCTCATCTACTAGGCGTTGGGCGATGAGTTCTTTACGTACATGGTCCATGGATGTAACCGGATCATCGAAGATGACGCCGGCACACGTACCATTGAGTTCGATTTCCGTCAGAAAGTCTGCCAAGGCCGCGGCGGTCTGCTCCCCCTCACTCAGCACACGGGAAGGGTCAACACCGGCCGTACCTGCGTTGCTGATCTCGATCTTTCGATCTGTGGTTCCTGCATCTCCGGCAAACCGGAACTGCACGGGCAACTCCAGCTTTAACGCATTACAGTTCTCCGCAAAGCGAGCGATAAAACCTTTGGCAACCAACGTTGTAGCAAGGTTTTTTTGCTTAGCTGTCACATCACGCTGAATGGCTGAGAAGCCTCGAATGCATGGCGTTGCCTTACTCACCCACTGGAGGCTCTCGACCGCAGCCGCAACCTCATCGTATTGGCCAAAAAGTCGATGGCGGTCATTCAGAAGTTGTTGCTCTAACAAAAGAGCATCAATCATAGTCTTGGGATCACTTTCGCGCAGTTGTTCGTTATCCCGTTTCAAGCGTTCGACCAAAGCGCTAATTCGCTCCGAAACAGCGTCATATTCCAGCACGGAACACATTGGGTCGCAGACGTTTGTTACAGCTAGGTCCAAAGACTCAATGAGATGCCGGTAACCCTCCACATGAGCCGCGATATCAGCTTCCAGCACCACGTCGAGCTCCAGCAACGCACGCCGCGCTGCGCCGTCCTGGGCGAAGAACGTAGTACTAACCGTACTTACATCCGAGCCATGAGCCTTCATTTCGTTTCGGGCACTGGTCAGCTGTATTTCTAAGTCGCTAGTGACCATTTGATAGAATCGCCCCATACGATCTGCGCTCGCCACATCAAGCACCTGCTGACACAACACGCAACGCGCGCCCTCAGCTTGGGGAGGGAACGCATCGCCTGGATAGGCTTCGACGTTATATGCGATCGCAGCGGATAAAAGATCACGCCACACCGTAGTCCCGATGGGCTGTAAAGGCTCTTCGGCGAACTGAACTGCGGACAATGCAGCTCCCTTTTCGATGAGCTCTCCAATCTGCTTAGCTGTGTCGCCGATTTTGGTCACCGTGGCCGGTTTTACACCGACAGCCAGTGCCGCAATACTCGCTTTGAGAGTGTCCAGGTCAACAATCCGTTGCTCATTTTTTTTGACGATTTCCTTAGGGTCCGTTGTCCTAAGCTCAGTCAATTGGGGCTCAATAGCCAGTAACCTAGCGGCTTCGACATCGCCAAACACCGCAAACGATTTCAGCTGGATCAAATCAGTTTTCGCGGTAAGCGTCGCCAAGGCATTGGCTACATCTGACGTACTGTCCTGGATAGCGAATTTATCCAGCACCGGTGTTCGATTGGTGATTTCGTCGCGAAGTTTTGTTTGTAATTTGCCAAACGCTGTAACCATTCGAGGGAACACGTCGAACAGGTACGGCATAACTTGAAAGACGTTACGATCATCAAGGTGCACACGAACGCAGGTCGAATCGAAAACGGAAAAACCATCACGCAATCGAGGACATGCCTCTTGATGTACGAAGCTGACGCTTGAACCATCATCAAAATGGAAGGTAGCCGTAGGTTTCGGATTTGCTCCCTTTGCTAGCCTAACGTCGCCTAGGATCCCAGTGTCTTTGGATCGAGTGAAGCATGCAGACTTCAATACACGAGCATAACCAGACTTGCCGGCGCCATTGGGACCATAGATCACAGTAAGCTTGGGTCCGAAGCTCAGTGTTTCGCCAACAGCTAGCGCATTGACGCCTGCTACCGACCCGATAGATTTCAAGGTGCTGACCGCCTTCGACGTGTCGGCTTCGAGCTGCGGTAGCGTCATGTCCCAGGTTGCACGGACTGCGGGGGGCACACTAAGACCCTGGTCGACTAGGTATTCGGTAAAGACTTCATCCAGTGACTCATCGCTGAGCTCAGCTGATGCCACCAACTGGCTCAACAAAAAGCCCTGCCAGGGAGAAAGTGTTTTCCCCCAATCAGACAGCGCATCGAAGATATTGAATACGGGCTGCGTCATAGGGCATCTCTCGATAACGAAACAGAGGATAAAATCTGCAAGGGTCTAGCCTTATGGATACTCACCCACGGCCAGCTCAACCGCTCACAGCATAGTTGAGCAAAAATATTGTGATAGCCTAAAAATCAGAAAAGGTGGAATAGATTTTTTAAGCGCCTCTAAAAAATCACGTCGTTATAAAGCTGGATTCTGGAAAAGTGTTCACAAGACGGAAAAATGGTACGTGCAGATTTTTCTAGGCTAGCTGTAACGCTTCACAATGACGAACATCACCAAGCGAGGTAGATAGGCTGCGATTTACCTTCAGCTTTTCACCTACAGAAAATAACGATACGGAATCATGGCTTTATGGATATCGAAATTGAATGTCGCAAATGTAGAAAGCTAGTAACAAAAAATTCAATATTGCGTGAACATGTTAGACCTCGGTTCCTTGATCCTAAAAATCCTGGCGGATGGGTCAGCGTTTGCAAGGAGTGCAGCCAATTAGAAGCTGAGCATCAATACCTAGAATACAAAACATTTGCCATATCAAAGAATAAAGAACCATACAAAAACTTCCTAGAAAGCATTTATGAATTAAATGCGATGATCAATATTCGTTTACCCGACAAAAAACTAAGTTTGACGATGGCAAGAATTTTATATGCAACAGCAATTACAGCAATGGAAACGTACCTTTCGGACACCTTTATCAATCGCGTTGTAAACAATGGAGATCATCTACGGCGCTGCGTGGAAACCGACTTAGAATTCAGAAATAGAAAGCTTGAATTAACAGATATCTTTAAGAGAAAAGAAACCCTTAAAGAAGAAGTCCAAGAGTACCTAGCAGGAGTATTATTTCACAACCTTGCTAAGGTCCGCCTAATGTATAGAACTGTCCTTAGCATAGAGTTCCCGGCAGATATGACGCCACTATTTAAAGCTGTCAAAACCCGACACGACATTGTACATAGAGGAGGTAAGGATAAGTCAGGAGCTATAACCTCAATAGATCAAGATAAAGTTAAGTCTTTAATTATCACCTTGAAGGCATTTGTAAAGGCGATTGAGGAGCAACTCTCCAATACCGCAGCAGGTTCAAGTTTTGAATCCACCCAGGACTTGTAGATAACATTAGGATAAATTACGGCCTCATATTTTAGAAGGATTATTCTATGCAGGCCATTCCCAGTCTTTATAATGCGCAAAGATCTCCGACAGCTCACCGGGAGCTAAGTGATCGACAATATTTTCATGGTACGAGTGAGTTTTATGAGCACGCTGCGTGCTGAAAACTGCAGGCTTGTAAGGATCAAATTTTTCAAATGGCGCCAGCTCTACGATATCCGTGTTTATGGTTTTAAGCCATGACACAAGTATGGCTTTAGCTCCCGTTTGTTCCACAAACGTTCGAGCAGCTTCGAGTGAGTACCCCCTAGTGCAAATGTCATCAATAACAAGAACCGACTTGCCTTTGCCAAGTGGCGGACTTTTATATCTGACATCAGATGTTTTCAGCGGAGCTTTATTAAGCACAATAGTATTGAGCTGATTAAGGTGATCAAGAGGTATACCCTGATTACGGGCAGTCTGAGACTTCTGCGCTGTAGTGTGACGCACTATAAGATCTGGTAGATAGTTTTTTCTAAAGCATTTACCAAATATGGCCATTGCATCATTCATCACCACATTCCCCGAGCCTGCTTTATGACCCGGGTATACGGTGATGTAGTTGATACGGTTTTGAATCCCACTAAAGTAAAGACTTGATACTATTGCTCCGACCCAAAAATCAGGATGACCAAGACCTTGCTTCGCGGCTTTCCTAGCATCCTCGGAATACAGAGTATACTCCGCCTTCATAGTACTAAACGGGGCAAGCGCATAGTACTCAAAATCGCCATCATGTATTTCATGACACCATAAATGGTCTCTAAAACAAAAGGTATCAATAAATCTAGCAATATCTTTAGGTGCATCAAACTCAAACCCATAGTCAGTTTTATTGGCGTACCATGTGGCCCTGAGAAATAATAGCCCTCCATTTACTGCAGTTTGCATATCGCTTTCAGACGCACCGATATACAAGACCTCGTTACTCTTCCAGCCCATCAAATTTAGAACGTATTCAGTTGCTTCAGCACGAGGCTTTGCGGGTATTTTGCTGTCAGCCGAACGGCACAAATAAGTAAACTCACCCCACACTTCCTTAAGAGCATCTACTAATTGTCGAGAGCCATTACCTACCGTCCACCGTCGATTTGTCATCACAACAAACTGCGTGCCGGTACTTTTTAAATATTTTATAAGCTTTGTTACTTCCGAAAAAACCAGGGCATCCCCAACTCCCTGTTGAACCAGTACATCTTCAACACTTAGAATCACACCTTTTAATTTAGGCATAAACTGCATCCCTGCTTAAAGTTCAAGACCTAACTGGCCGTTGGTCTCAATAGCTAGTTTTGTGCATTTTTCAGGTATCGACGAAATACTGCTCAAAAACTCTGGAATTTCTAAAGGCACTTCGTAATCGCTTGCTGCATAGCTATGCCTGGAAAACTCTATTTCAGGTCGCGACTCTAAAGTTTTCGGCAAATATACATTAACTATTCTCTTATTATATTTCGCGGCAAACCCTACAGTATGCGCAGTACCACTTTTAATTTTCCATTCCACAGGAATTAGAATATCAGAAAGTGCAGCCTGTATTCGATTACGCCTCACAAAGTTTTCGCCACTGTAACTTTGAGTAGGTAAGTATTCAGTTACCACTGCACCACCGCTATCAAGAATCAGCTTCCTAATCGACTCAGAGCCTTTCGGATAGCTTTCTTTTATACCTGTGCCTAAGACAGCTATCGTCGGAAGCTCGTATCTTATAGATTCGAGATGAGCTAGTTGATCGATACCAAGCGCTAAACCGCTAACCGTAGAAAAGCTGGACCTGTGCAAAGCGGCAAGAATAAGCCTTGTAAGAAACATACCTTCGTCGGTAGGCTTCCTTGTCCCCACAATTGCAATAGACGGTGTATCAAGTATGCCTAAATTACCCTGCACGAATAACCACTGTGGCGCGTCATGAATATTCTTTAACTTCGCAGGGAAACGGTCTTCACCTTGAAATATCAGAATGATATTTTCTTTCGCAAGCTCTTCAATTATTTTTATGCCGCGCTGCCATAGCTTTTTTTTGATTTCTGCCAGGGGAGTAACTGATCCCTCCTCTAGCTTTACATATTTTTCAAGATTGGATTTGAACGTGCTTTTGAAACCCACTTTAGACGTAGCAAGTTGATGCAGCGTCCAAAAGCCGACACCCTTCAGTGTGGTTAAGGCGAGGAAGGCTATTCTCTCGTTCTTCCAAAAAATGCGTTGGTCTAATGCCACGTTTGACGCCCTGTTGGATGTTGACGTTCTTCACTGAGCCCACCTTATCATGGCCATAGGCTAGGTGAGGGGCTCTTAAAGACTTCTAAGGGGGACGGGTAGGTGTCTGATACTAGCAGTCCTCCAGCTACGCTGCCTCTACCCATGCCTCCCAGATGGGCAAGCAGGTTACCGCATGTGGGAAGGTCAGCCTCGGATCGATTGCGAACTACGCCAACGGACCGGTATTGGCCGGAAGCGTGCCCTGTGCAGACAACCGCCAGTACTAGAATCCGCCAACTCAACATCGCCGTCAGAAGTAACACCTGTTCAGCTTTTAACACTTCTTAGCGATCTCCGCGCATAGAGGTGCAACCCTATAAAAAGTCATATTAATCAATAAGATAACTAATCATGCAGCTCGAGTAAAACCTTTCACACTTCTTTAGCCCCTGGCCCCATGCATTGATATACCTTCAGCGATGTTCGTCACGACAATGCATCTCTAGTTCGGTTAATCCAGGGCCTATGAGGTTTTTCTTTCAGTACTGTGCAGGAAACCCGGGGGATCGAGTTGGCGGAAAGTCACCCAGCTAAGTGAACAAGCGAACCTGGTCAACTCCAGCTCACCTGTGCATTTGCCCTAACGCCTGAGCGATTTGAGAGCACCGTTACCATTACGGTAACGATACCCTCTTTCCTTCAAAATCCTTTCAATTTCAACGATTGAAATTTCAGTAACTTCCAACGCCTCCCACTAACTCGATCCCGCGGGTTTCATGCCCCGTGTGAAGCTAAAGCTCTCAGGGTCCCCAGCGTGATTTCCTCTCATCGAAAGGCGGAGCCCGCGAAATTCGCTTGGTAGGCTTGAGCGCAAAGCGCCTGCCCACAACACCCGGATGCTGACTTTAGCGTTACACGCAGTGGCAGCGTTACATCGGAGGTACGCTATGTCGCCCGACTGTGTAACAGGCATGAAAGCCAATGAAACCGGGCGTTTGGTGAAGAGCGTTACACTCGTAACACCGGTTACACCAGTTTTGGAGGGGGGCTGGATACGTGCTCTCATGCTGCCTTTCCAAATTTGGCCCTACACCACATGGTTGGCCTCTAGGGTGGGTAATTGCACTCAACCTGACCACCCATCTGCATTGCACTTGCCCACTCATTTGCATTCGACTTGGCAAGTCGTTCGCATCGGATTTGACCAGCACACTGGGTGGCCCTGATTGGCAGAAGTCGACCCAATGTGGATACTGCAGAGATGAAATCACGCTCGCTTAAAAGCAACCTTAATCGCCGCACCAACTTGACCAGCGAGCAAAGCTATCTCAGAGTTGATGACAACCTCGCTCCAAGACAATTTGGTTGCGACGCACACTATTAAATACAGCTCACAGTAGCGCCCCCCGAGTTCGGTTTTGACCCAAGCAAGGGTGCCCCCTAAGGCAGCCATCGTGACAGGGATAGAGATATACCGGCTTCCGTCCGTCACTCGCATGCCGCCACGACGACATTCGAAGTGAACGGCCAGTCGTTCGTAGGTCTCAATGTCAATGCCATGCACGACGACGAAATAGCTTAAGCAATCATCTTGGTTCACTGTAGTGATCATATTTTTACAGCCTACCTCGCAGGCCAACTCGTCATTGGTGTCATAGCAGATAAATCCCGCTTTTGGCCCACTTCTGCCAGTGTCGACCGGCTGTATTGGGTCGTTTTCTTCCATCTCGCGACGGGCAGAAGACGACCCAACGCGGACCTTGACCATCGGCAAGTAGGTCTTACAATTTTCGACCCGAGTAAAACGGCACTTGACCGATACCGGTAGACCATTAAATCAGGTGATGTCGTATGCGTGATCTACCATGCCCTTGCTGCGGTTTCGTAACCTTGGAATGCGAGTACGGCTCGTACGATATCTGCCCCCTTTGTGGCTGGGAAGATGACGCCGTCCAGTTAGCCAATCCAACGTCAGAGGGAGGCGCAAATTCGATTTCCCTCGCTGACGCTCAGATGAGCCTCTTAAACGAATACCCAATAACTGTTCGGCTTGCGGGGGGATTTCGGCGAGGGCTCGGATGGCGACCGTTAGACGCCAATGATCTTGAGGCTGCTAACGTACTTAAGACCGTCAAGCACTGGCACACCATCGCCGTTCGCTTTGAGTCAGAAGCCTATTGGTTAGTGAATGGAACGAACGACGTTAAGGTCTGAATTTACGAGACCCAACAGAATTTTCCGCTTGTAGCCGGAAGCGGGTCTAATCCGAAGGTCCGGTTTTGGCCGTTTTCTGCCGATCAAGGCCACCCAGTGTGCTGGTCAAATCCGATGCAAACGATTGGTCAAGTCGAATGCAAATGGGTGGACAAGTCCATGCAACTACGCATCTAGGGAATCAAGATGGTCGGCGTGATTTCTGATCACCAGGTGGTAAGGACAGCTGATATGCAATGCTACTGGCTAGAGGTAGATTGACTACCTGATAACAGGGCGGGAGAACATCATGGAAGACACCCCTTTGCTTGCGTCATTGCTCAAGCGCATGAATGAAAACCAACTGGCCCTGGGGGCAGCTATCGAGGAGCTGTCAAACTGGGTTGAGCAAAGAGGATCTACAGAAGTGGCACAGAACATTCGAGGGGCACTGGATACCCTGGATGGAAATGCAGGATTCATCACCCTTGCGCTCGCCTCACTGGCAGCAGAAGGTCGAACGAAGAAGTAACCACTAAGCCGGATGGCAACACATCAGCAACCATTTGGTGTTGCTTTACCCCACGGGGATACCTCGAAAAAAGTGGCCAGACGGAAGCGCCGTGTATGCCCACATGTATGCCTAACCGAAGCACCACCAAACACACCCAATGAATACGGGCATATTACTGCCCAGTTCAAACGACGCCGGGGCACCAGATATAGATGAAAAGCCCCAGGTCGAAAGGCCTGGGGCTTTTTTGTAGACTGTCGATCAGCCCGATCACTGAGTTCTCACATGAGCGACAGCAGCCAGAACCAACACCCTCCAGCCCCACTAGGTGAAATACTGCTGTTCCAGAGCGGTGACGGTTCAGTTCGCCTGGAGTGTCGTTTTGACAGCGATACCCTGTGGCTATCGCAGGCCATGATTTGTGAGTTGTATGGCAAGGCGAAAGCGACTATCAGCGAACATATCAGCCACATCTTTGCAGAGGGCGAATTGGCTGAAAATTCAGTTGTTCGGTTTTACCGAACAACTGCCGCCGACGATAAGCCCTACAACGTCAGACACTTCAGCCTACCGCTGATTCTGGCCGTCGGTTATCGAGTACGTTCCAAGCGAGGTACGCAGTTCCGCCAATGGGCTACGCAGATATTGCAGGAGTTCTTGGTCAAAGGCTTCGTCATGGATGATGAACGGCTGAAGAACCCTCCAGTGGGTCGTTCATTGGCTCCTGACTACTTTGACGAATTGCTTGAACGCATTCGCGATATCCGCGCCAGCGAGCGGCGGGTTTACCTGCGAGTTCGGGAAATTTTCGCGATGGCTGCGGACTACGTGCCGTCGAATAGTGAAACGACCGCTTTCTTTCAAATCATTCAAAACAAACTGCACTTCGCGAGCACCGGCCTTACCGCTGCCGAACTAATTGCCCAACGTGTCGACTCGACACAACCAAATATGGGCCTCACCAGCTTCAAAGGTGATGAGGTACGCAAAAGCGATGTCACGATCGCCAAAAACTATCTGCGTGCAGACGAAATTTCCGCATTGAATCGCATTGTCACCATGTGGCTGGACTTCGCAGAAGACCAAGCGTTGAGGCGCAAGCAAATCTTCCTACGGGACTGGCAGGAAAAACTGGATCAGTTCCTAGCCTTCAATGACCGTGAGGTTTTGCAGGATTCTGGACAGGTCAGCAAGCACGTGGCTGACGACAAAGCGAAAGCGGAGTACGAACGTTACAATCAGCAACGCAGGGTATTGAAAGAAGCCAAGGGAGAATCCTTAAGCATTGAGGCACTGCGGGCGATCTCACAGAAGACAAATCAGTGAAGCCGTTCGTATGGCTCATAGGCCTCAAGTCAAAAGACCTCGGAATTTTTGTGGGGCGGCATCGACGCCCAAATGCTGAGCAACCTCGATAACCCCCTGACCCCCGGAGACTCACGGATTAGCACTTCCAACCCACCCATCACCCTTGCCAAGGGCGCCGCCAGTGCGACGCTGATCGGGGTGATTGCCGTGTTTTTGTGGGCGTGCCTGGCGCTTCTGACCACCTTGACCGCCGGCATCCCGGCCTTTCAGTTGCTGGCTTCGAGCTTCGCGGTCGCGTTCGTGGCCAGCCTGTGCGTGCTGGGGCTGCGTGGCGCTGCGGGGTTCAGCAGCTGGCGCCAGCCCTGGCCGGTGTGGGCAACAGGTTTTGCCGGGATCTTTGTCTATCACGCGTTGTATTTCTTTGCCCTGAAGGCCGCGCCTGCGGCTGAAGCCAGCCTGATTGCCTATCTGTGGCCACTGCTGATCGTGCTGCTGTCGAGCCTTGCCACCGGCGAGTCGCTGCGCAAGCGCCAGCTGCTGGGCGCCTTGCTCGGCCTGGCGGGGACGGCCTTCATCATGCAGCTGCGGGCCCGGAGTGACAGTGCGTCGATGCCGGTGATCGGTTATGCCGCCGCCTTTGCGTGTGCCTGGGTCTGGGCGATCTATTCGGTGTTCAACCGGCGGTTCAGCCATGTTCCGAGCAGCATCATCGGGGGGATCTGCGGGCTGGTGGCAGTGGCCGGGGGGCTCTGTCACCTGGCTTTCGAAACCACGGTGCGGCCTGAGCCGGGCCAGTGGGCGGCGATCATTGCCCTGGGGCTGGGACCTGTGGGCCTGGCTTTTTTCGCCTGGGACCACGCGACCAAGCACGGAAACCTATCGATGCTGGGCGCCCTGTCTTACCTGGCGCCGCTGTTCTCCACGCTGCTGTTGATTGCCGTGGGGCAAAGCGATGCCAAGCCGATCCTGATGATTCCCGCGGTGTTGATCATTACGGGGGCGGTCATCGCCACTTCACGCTCACGCACGACCTCACGGTGATCTCGACGGGCCGAGTTTTTCAGTCGCGCCCACACGTCCCCCACTCCCCTCCTCTGTCTTGCTTGGGGAGTCGGGAGCGGGGCAAAGACTGCGGCGGTCAGCGTGCGCGTCAGACCCTGGCAGGCGACACAATGATCTTCACATTGTGTTCCTTGTTTTTAACCAGTTCCTCGAAGCCCTGGCCCACGATCTGTTCCAGCTGAATGCGCCCCGTCACCAGTGGCGAGATGTCCAGCCGCCCATCGGCGATAAACGCGATCACGTCGGCGAACTCCCCGTTGTAGGCCAGCGCGCCGAGTACCTGTTTTTCCGTGGCCACCAGCTCGAAGAAGTTGAATTCACTGGGTTCTTCGAAGATGCCCACCAATACGCACTTGCCGGCCTTGCGGATCAGGTCGATGGCGAGTTTGGCCGTGTGTTTGTTGCCGATGCATTCGAAACTGACGTCCGCGCCGAGCCCGCCGGTCAGGCGGCGGACCTCGGCCAGGGCGTCGCATTCATTCGGATCGAGCACGTGGGTCGCCCCCACTTCCCGGGCCTTGGCCTTGCGCGCGCCGGACATTTCCAGCGCGATCACCTGGGCCGCGCCCGCCGCCTTGGCACACATGATGGTGCACAGGCCGATGGTGCCGGCACCGACCACCACGACGTTTTGCCCGAGCAGGCTTCCGGCTTTTTTCACCGCGTGCATGCCGACGGCCAGCGGCTCGATCAGCGCCCCGGCTTCAGCGGGGAAGTTCGCCGGCAATTTGTACAGCAGGTTGGCGGGCACGTTGACCAGCTCGGCGAAGGCGCCGTTGTTCATCAGGCCGGTGAAGGCCAGGTTTTCGCAAATGTTGTAGAGCCCGTGGGTGCAGTAGTAGCAGGTGCCGCAATGCTGGCAGGCGTCGGCCGCCACCGGCTCGCCGACGCTGAAACCCTGTACGCCGGCACCGAGTTCGACGATCTCGCCACAAAACTCATGACCGAGAATGCACTGGCCCTTGATCCCGGTCAGCGGGTGCGGGGCGTCGACCGGAATGAACACCGGGCCGGCCACGTACTCATGCAGATCGGAGCCGCAAATGCCGCACCATTGCACGCGGATCTGCACCCAACCGGCAGGCGGCGAAACGGGCAGCGGCACGTCTTCGACGCGGATGTCGTTACGACCGTGCCAGACAGCGGCACGCATGCTGCGTTGCGAGTTGCTCGAAAGGCTCATAGCGAAGTCTCCTTGAAACGGTTGGCACTGGCGTGCCGGGTGGGTTGCAAGGGGCCAGAGCAAGGCCGGTGCCAGCTGTGCAAAAACGCCTGGACGCCCCTCTCCTAGAGCCACCGAATGAACACCCAAGGGTGGCCGGCATCGAGGTCAAACGAGACGCGCCATGCCAGATCGCACGCGGTAGCGACGAGACCGTGAGACGTTGCGTCTCACTGCAAGCGTTGATGCCAGGGGCGTTCCTGATACATCGCAGTCGTCTTCATTAGGGGCGCTTCGCACCCCAGCGCGGGGCAAGCCCGATCACCACAGCACGCCCGCTCACCACAACAAGCCCGATCACCACAAGTAGGGTGTTCGCCCTTAACTGACGGACTCGCCGCCAACCAAGGGTGCTCAGGCGGCCCAAGCCCCCTGTATGACGTTTTGTCGGCCGATCTGTATCTAACGCGCGCCCTGCTCCCGCCCTACCATCAGGTGCATCCAACCTGCGCAACGACGCGCTCAACCTACAGGAGTTAACCCATGCCCGAACTGTCGAGCCTGCTGGCGTATGGTCTGATTTCCCTTGGCATGGTGCTGACGCCCGGGCCGAACATGATCTACCTGATTTCGCGCTCGATCTGCCAGGGGCCGCTGGCCGGGTTGATTTCACTGGGCGGCGTGGCGCTGGGTTTCGTCGTGTATATGCTGTGTGCGGCGCTGGGGATTACCGCGTTGCTGATGGCAGTGCCGTATGCGTATGACGCACTCAGGCTCGGCGGTGCGCTTTACCTGTTGTACCTGGCCTGGCAAGCGGTCAAGCCCGGCGGGCGCTCGGCGTTTCATGTGCGCGACTTGCCCAGGGACGGCCCACGCAAGCTGTTCATGATGGGCTTTGTGACCAACCTGTTGAATCCGAAAGTCGCGGTGATGTATCTGTCATTGCTGCCCCAATTCATCTCCCCCACTGGCCACGGCAGCGTGCTGACACAATCCATCGTGCTGGGGTTTACCCAGATCATGATCAGTGTGAGCGTGAATGCGGTGATCGCCATCATGGCCGGTTCCATCGCGACCTTCCTGGCGGCCAAGCCGGTTTGGCAACTGGTGCAGCGCTGGCTGATGGGGACGGTGCTGGCTGGCCTGGCGGTGCGCATGGTTTTTGATGCGCGGCGTTGAAGACGGGCCTTGAGGGCACTGTGGTGAGCGGGCTTGCCCCGCGTTGGGCTGTGCAGCAGCCCCAAAACCAGACGCTGTGCGCTATCGGGTATACCGCATTTGTCTTCATTGGGGGTGCTTCGCACCCCAGCGCGGGGCAAGCCCGCTCACCACAGATTACCGGTGGCCCATTCTTTCTTGGTCAATGCTTGCGCAGCGCCTCCAGCCGTGCGGGCAGGTCTTCCTCGGGAAAGCGCGCGTGCAACGCCAGCAATTTTTCATCCGCGGCTTTGCTTTCACCCGCTTCACGCAAGCGCACGATCGACTGTAACTCTTGCTCCAGCGACGGCAACGCTGACGGTGCGCGCTTGCTGAGCCTGGCGCTCGATTCATCTGCCAGCGCACCTGCCATCTCAGCCTGAACCGGCGCACGTTCAGCCTTGGGCGCGGCGGCGATGCGCGCCATCGGCGCCGGTGCGGACAACGCTTGCGGTGCCGGGCGGGCGGTTTCCTCGTGCAGGGCGGAGAAGGTCGCCGTGGAGATTTCAGGTTGCGGCACGGGCGAGCGCGTGACCACGCCGATCATCAGCGCCAAGCCGGCCACGGTGGCGAATGCCATTTGCCAGCGCGGGCGTTGGCAGGCGTGCAGCCAGCGTTGCCACAGGCTCGGTTGCGGTGCCGGGGCTTCGCGGCGGGCGGCGTCGAGGATGAAGGCGTCGAGGGATGCGGGCGGCTCGCCGCTGCTGTGTTGACGGTAGTGCTGGATCAGCACGTCGTCGGTGTCGGGCGTATGTCGGGAGTCGGTCATGCAAGTATCTCCTCGGCCAGCAGGCGGCGCAGTTTCTGCTGGGCGTAACGCAGGCGGCTTTTGACGGTTTCCAGCGGGGCTTGGGTGAGGGCGGCGATTTGCGGCACGTCGAGGTCGCCGTGCAGGCGCAGCAGGAAGACTTCGCGCTGGTCTTCAGGCAAGTCTTGCAGGGCAGCGTCGAGGCGCGCCTGGTCGCGGCTCAGGCTCAGCTGTTGCTCGGGGCCGGCGCTGTCGTCGGCCTGGGCGTGCAGTTGCTCATCGTAGCTGTCGTGCAAGGGGTTATGGATGCCGTGCTTGCGCCAGTGGTCGATCAGGCGGTTGCGGGCGATCTGGAACAGCCATGTACGAAAACTCGCCCGGCCTTGTGGCTGGGTGTTGCTGCGGATCAGGCTGAGCCAGGTGTCCTGGTAGATTTCCTCGGCCAGTTCGGCCTTGTTGCTCAGGGACACGAGGAAGCGGTAGAGGCCTTGGCGATGCCGCGCGTACAAGGCTTCGAACGCGGCGGCGTCACCGGCGCGGTAACGGGCCAGCAGCGATTCGTCGCTGGATGGATCATCTGGAACAGCCATGCAGGGGGCGAACTCCTTTTATAAATTTAACGCTGTTCAAGTGTGGGAGGGGCAAGCCCCCTCCCACATTTGATCAGTGTCCTGTTTGAGATCAGGGTTTCAGGCTTTGGGCCAGTTCCACCAGTTGCACGAACTCGTTGCGCAAACCAAAGGGGTCATCGCCCCTGGCCGATCGGGCCAGTGCGGCGGTGTCCTTCAAACTCATGCTGCCAGTGTAGCGGCCATCGCCCTTGAGCTGTTGGGCGAAGGCGGCCACCGCCGCCGAGAAGCGCAGGTCGTCGCTGGCCTGGGTGGTTTCGTGGCGGATGGGCCGTTCGATCAAGCGGCTGTCACCGCCCGTGGCGGGCTTGTAGCGTACGCGCAGCATCGCCAGTTCATCGGATTTACCTTCGGCCGCAGGCGCAGTGGCGTAGCGCAAGGGCTCCAACCAGCCCTTCTGGCCCTTCGGCACAATTTCATACAGCGCGGTCACGGTATGCCCTGCGCCGATCTCACCGGCATCGACTTTGTCGTTGTTGAAATCCTCACGCTTGAGGGCGCGATTTTCATAGCCCAGCAGTCGATACTCGCTGACCTGTGCCGGGTTGAATTCCACCTGCACTTTCACATCCCGCGCGACCACCGCCAGGGTTGAACTGAGCTGGTCCACCAGCACCTTGCGGGCTTCGCGCAGGTTGTCGATATAGGCGTAATTGCCATCGCCGGCATCCGCCAGTTGTTCCATCAGGTGTTCGTTGTAGTTATCCACACCGAAGCCGAGGGTGGTCAGGGACACCCCGCTTTTACGCTGCCGGGCGGCCATTTGCTTGAGGCTGTCGAAGTCGCTGACGCCCACATTGAAGTCACCGTCGGTGGCCAGCAGGATGCGGTTGATGCCCTTGTCGATAAAGCCTTCGCGGGCCATCTGGTAGGCCAGTTCGATGCCGGATGCGCCTGCCGTGGAACCGCCGGCGGTGAGTTGATCGATGGCATTGCGGATCCTGGCCTTGTCGCGCCCCGATGTGGGCTTGAGCACTACGCGGGACTCACCGGCGTAGACCACCAATGAAACCCGGTCCTGATCACGCAACTGGTCCACGAGCAATTTCAGGGTGCTTTGCACCAACGGCAAGCCTTCGCGGCGGTCCATGGAGCCGGACACATCCACCAGGAACACCAGGTTGGCCGGCGCCAGGTCCGCCACGGCGCGGTCGGACGCCTTGAGGCCGATGCGCAGCAGTTGGGTATGCGGGTTCCACGGCGTGGCGGCGACTTCGGTGGTCACGCCAAACGGTGAGCCGTCGGTGGGCAAGGCGTAGTTGTAGGGGAAGTAGTTGACCATTTCCTCCAGTCGCACAGCGCCTTCGGGCGGCAGGCTGCCTTGGTTGAGGAAGCGTCTCACGTTGGCGTAGCTGCCTGTGTCGACATCCACACTGAAGGTGGACACCGGCGTCTCGGCCACGCGATGCACCGGGTTGTCCGGCAGGTTGGCGTATTGCTCGCGGGGTTCGCTGCGGTAATCCATCGCCGCTGATTCCTGCATGCGCATTGGCGCGGGCATTGCCATGCGCTTGACCAAGGCGCCCTGGGGCGACGCGCGTTGCAGCTCGGCAACGGGCTCGGCCGGTTTGGCCAACTCAGGGGACGAAGACAGCCCACACCCGGCCAGCGCCACCACCAGGGTGACGGCAAAGCCTTGGGCAGCAGGACGCAGGAAGAGCAGAGGACGGGACATGGGCTGAACCTCGTGAATGAATGATCCGTTCACAAGGTCAGACGCAAGGTGCGGGGTGTTCGGGTTAACTCTGATTCAAATAACACAGACATTCAAATGTGGGAGGGGGCTTGCCCCCGATGGTGGTAGATCAGTCAGTACATGTTTGACTGAACCACCGCTATCGGGGTGTAGAACCGTAGACATCGTTTACATCTGAAACCGGGGACATCGTTTACACATTTGAGGCCTGGACGCGGGTCATACCTCGTCCAAGCCTCCCCAAGGGATAATCACACAGG
>NZ_JAFMZG010000022.1:0-61078 GCF_049132125.1 Pseudomonas sp. NFX5 | reverse complement strand
GGACTCTTGGTTCCAGGGCATGATCAGTTACCTCCTGATCATGCGTATTAGCCTGTAAACCATGTCCCCGGTTAGAAATGTAAACGATGTCCCCGGTTTGTACCGGGGCAAGCCCCCTCCCACAGTTGGTCTGTGGTGTTCTCAGAATCCGGATATCAGTCCGTGCCGTACTTCGGGTTGCGCGGGCCGTACAGGATCCCCGCGCGTTGGCCCGGCGACAGCAGGCGTGCACTGGTGATGCCGGCAATCGGGTGCGCCGCATCGGTGGAGCTGTTGATCACCTGCTTGACCGCCGCGGTGATCAGCATGCCCACCAGGCCGCCGCTGTTGTTGTTGCCTTCCTCGCTGGAGGCACGCGCCGAACCGGTCCACAGGGTGGTGCCGGTGCGCAGGTCCACCAGTTTGGCCGAGGCTGTCACGGCGGTGTCGCTGGAGATCAGCATGTACTTGGTGCCGTACTCGCTGACAGTGATGTACAGCGCCGCGTCCGCGCCGAAGATGTCATGCAGCTTGGCCGGTGGCACGCCCTGGATATCGTTGGCGGTGGTCAGGCCGTTCTGGCGGAAGGTTTCGTCCACCAGGGCAATCGGCAGCACGTAGTAGCCGGCTTCGGCCAGCGGGTAGGTCACTTGCGAGACCAGGCTGTACGAGGCCTG
Source organism: Pseudomonas sp. NFX5 (assembly GCF_049132125.1). Lineage (NCBI taxonomy): Bacteria > Pseudomonadati > Pseudomonadota > Gammaproteobacteria > Pseudomonadales > Pseudomonadaceae > Pseudomonas > Pseudomonas sp. NFX5. The sequence goes on along the minus strand of NZ_JAFMZG010000022.1, from coordinate 60,422 downwards.
CACTTCCGGCGACTCGTTGATCGGCGGCAGTACCAGGATCGACTTGGGCCGCGCCTGTTTGTACGCGGTGTAGTCAATGGTCTTGGGCGCTGCGCAACCGCCGAGCAAAGCCAGGGCCAGCAGGGCGCCGGTGAGTTTTAGCAGGCTCATTTGGTGGCCACTCCGGTCTTGGCGTTTTTCAACAGGAAGTCCATGTACGAGGCAGACTCGGGGAACAGCGCCTTCTCGGTGCGGAACTCCTGCACCATCTGGTCATCCTTGCCCATGCTCAGGTACAGCATGCCCAGGTGCGCGTGGTAGCCCGGCGGCGCCTTGCGGCCGCTGGCGTTGATCTTTTGCAGATCACGCTCCAACGCCTCGACCTGCGCTTCCTTGGGCTCGCCCTTGAAGTACTCGTAAACCTGCGGCTGGTAGCTTTCCCATTGATACAGGGGCTGGGGCGCCGTGTGGCACCCGGCGACCGCCGCGATTGCTGTCAGCATCAGCGCCAACTTCACTGCCTTGCTCATCCGTGTACTGCTCCTTGAAGTGCGGTTGATCAGTTGCGCGGATTCCAGGCGCCGGCGTTGATGCCGTCGACCAGGCGGTTGATGGCTTCGCGCATGGCCAGGTCGAGGACCTTGCCATTGAGGGTGGAGTCGTAGCTGGCGGTACCGCCGAAGCCGACCACTTCACGGTTGGACAGCGCGTATTCACCGGCGCCCTGGGTGGAATACACCACTTCGGAGGTGCTGATGTTGACGATGTTCAGTGCGACCTTGGCGTAGGCCACCTGGGTTTTGCCACGGCCGAGGATGCCGAACAACTGGCGGTCGCCGGTCTCTTTGCGACCGAACTCGGTCACGTCGCCGGTCACCACGTAGTCAGCGCCCTTGAGCTTCTGCGCGGTGCCTTTGATCGCGGCTTCCTGGGAGATTTCACCCATGTTGTCGCGGTCCAGCACACTGAAGCGGTTGGTCTGCTGCAGGTGGGTAATCAGGATGGTCTTGGCCTGGCCACCGAGGCGGTCGACGCCGTCGGAGAAGATGCCGCGCATGTAGCTGGAGCGGTTGTCGAACTTGCCCACGGCGATGGGCACGCGCACGCCGGAATAGGCGACGTTGGCGCTGGCGACCTGTTCCACCGGCATGGCGCGGTTGCTCTCCGTGGCGCAACCGGCCACGGTCAACAGCGCTGCGGCGGTGAGGCCGGACAGCAGGATTTTGGACAGTGTGTTCACGGGGTGCTCCTAAATGGGGGGAATCGGGTATGGCAGCTGACGCTAGCGAGACGGAATATCGCGCAGGTCGTCGACGATGTAGTCGCTTAGCCCACTAGTGAAATACCGCTCGACACTGGAGTTACCGCTGTTGGTTACAACGCCGGCAAGGGTCCTCCATTGTTGCGGCTGGCCTCGCCAGTTGCTGGGCTCCAGGCTGGGGCGGTTCTGGGCGAAGTGCAGCACCTCGGCACCGGCTTTCTTGACCTTGACCTTGTAGCCAAAATCGATGCTTTGCAGGATGGTGCCGTCGTCAATCAACAGGTTCGAAAACCCACCATTGGAGTCGATGATATGGCGCACATAGACGACGTCGACATCCAGCAAATAATCGGCGCTGTCTTTACTGGTTGCGTAACGCTTGGCTTTGAGCAAGCGGTTTACCAGATCGACGCCGAGCTCCTGGCGAACTTTGTCATCCGACATGAAGTGCTTACTCTTGCCCTTCACGTCAACGTTGAAGGTGTCGAGCCAGTAAGTAGCAGTCTTCGGAATCGTGACCGGTGCCGGCGAGATGTAGTACTCCGGCTTGGAGGCGCAGCCCGCCAGTAGGCAGACGCAGAGGAATACGGCAAACGCGCGCATGTCTGAATTCATCCCTGAAAAGTATCGTGCTTTAAACAATCGCGGCATTTTACGGAGTTGAGAGCGCTTCTCAAGGTGTTTCGTCGGATGCCGTGCGGTGACGCACATTCCCTCAAGTTATGGGCGAGCAGGACGTCACGCTCAAATTCAACATGACCGCCCTCAAGGGCCATCGCGCGCTACTGACGCTGACGCACCTGGATGCACCTGGTACTGATCGTGGGCATCCCGTTCCAGGCAGACACGCGGGAAGTGGTCGAGGCGCTGACGCGCAGTACGCTGGATGAAGCGGTGCAGCGCAAGTTGCTGTAACCCCGCCCCTGTAGGAGCGAGCTTGCTCGCGAAAAACCGGAGAACACCGCAGGCATTCAACATGCCCGCGGTATCGTTGCCAGCCTCAGCTCACTTGATCAGGTCAGGTCGAGTGGTCTTGAGCATCGCTGCGCTCACCGCCCCCTGAACCGAACAGGTGATCATACCTTTGCTGGTCTTGGCCAGGTCACCGGGTGCGGGCTCGACCATCAAGATGCGTTCGGCCGTATCGGTGACCAGCTTGCCCGCGTTGTCATCGCCGCCTTCCGGCACCCAGGCTGATTGCTTGTGCGACCAGATCTGCGCACGCGCGTAGATACCGTTGGCTTTCTCCAACGCCGTACCCGGTACTTTACTCAGCTGTGCGTAAAGCGCGTCGGGCGCCTGCTCGGTGTAGAAACCCCAGTTGATGATGCGCGAACCCATCAGGTCCTGGTCTTCGGCGAAAAAGCCGGTCAAGGTCATACCGTCAAGCGTCAGCGGCGTGTCGAACATCCAGCGCTGGCCCATATCGGACTTTGTGCCGCCGCTGAGCGTGATCTTGCCGTTCTCCAGCTTATGGGCAACACGCTCCTTGAGCCCTGCCTGGCTTACCACCGCCAGGGAGTTCTGGTCGCAGGCGAGAAAACTTTGCAGGGCAGGCGCCGCGGCGAAGCTGCTGGTGCAGGTCGCCAGTGCAGTGAGTGAGATAAACAGACGATACAGTTTCATTGACAGCTTCCTTGGGTCCAAATAATGGGTGGGTGGGAGCAAGTTTGCTTCTGCAGTAACGGGATAAAACGGTTAACACGCATACAGGGCTTTGAGCATCATGCCGTTGGCATCAACTCACGGTGTTTTATTGGATGTGATCAATCGCAGGCTGAACGCCAACCCGTCCTGAGTTAAACCGGGCGGCCCGTCCAGGCCGCCCTGCTCAGGAATTGATGACAATCGTCCTGGCCAACATATCGCCCAAGCGACGACGCAGGCCGAACAGTACAAAAAGACCGTCCAGCACACTGAACACCATCTTCGGAACATTGCGCAGGAACGACTGGAACAGCGTGCAGTTCGTGGGGTACGGGTAACCCACCACGGCCGTGCGGCACACCCGCTTGCCCAGGCTCTGGCCATTGGGCAAGGCATCGCAAAACAAGTAGTACCCGAAGGCTGAAAACCACAGCACATAGTGGAGACCATCAAACAATGCCGGGCCTCCTGCCGAGCCCAGATAGAAATAGGCATAGTCCAGGTTTCTGTTCAAAAACAGCAGGAAAAATACCACCGCCATATCGATCAGATAGCCGAGCAACCGTCTGAACGGGCTGGCGATGTCCCAGGTTTGCGTAGCCGATACCGAATCGTTCATGACGTATTTATCCCCTACCGTTGTCATAAATATCCGCAAGGCTGCGAACGCTCGTCAGGTTGCCGGTCTGAACCACGATGGTCTTGGCGAACATATCGCCCAGGCGCGTTCTGGACTCCATGAATATCCACACCCAATCGATCACCACCAGCGCTCCGGAATTGCGGGTTAACGCCTGGGAAACCGTGCAGCTTTTGCGAGTTTTACGGTCGACGACGGCGATGCTCAACAAACGCTTACCCAGGCTCTGGCCGTTGGGCAACGCATCGGCCAGCAGGAAGTAGGCGAAGGCTGCAAAAAACGCCGAGAGAAAACCAGCCTTGGGCGTCACGGCCGGCACGTAGGCAGACAATGCACCGGCGCAGAATTTGACGATGAAAAAGATCAGGACTGCGATGGCGCAGTCGATAAGTCGCGCGGCCAGGCGCCGGCCGATGCTGGCCAGGATCGTCGGGCGTTTGGCGGTGTGGTTTGCGTCCATGCGGTATTGCTCCAGACTTATGGCGTTGGTGTGTGTTTCGGCTGGGCGCAAATCGGCTCCCAGCCTCTCAATGGTATTGCCGTGCTGCCCGCTGGCCGGGAGTACCTGCGCCAGCGATGCTCGAAAGGCTCATGGGAAAGTCGTCCCGATGCGCCCCCGCTCACTCGAGAACCAGATGCCGGTGACCTTGCCCACCACATCCTCAACCGCGACCTGGCCCATGAAGCGGCTGTCGTTGCTGTTGTAGCGGTTGTCACCCAGCAGGTACACGTGGCCCGGTTCGACTTTTACCGGCGCAAGCGTCAGTGACTCGGGGCTTTGGACCCGGTCCACCGGGGCGTGAAACAAGCCGAGGTTTTCGCCGTTGCGGATCAACTCGCCATTCACGATGGCCAACGTATCGCCGCCGATGCCCGCCACACGCTTGATTGCTTCGGTGCCATTCCAGCGGTACACCACGATATCGCCGACCTCGGGCGCACCGGCCTTGAGGTCGGACACAATGTAATCGCCGACCGACACCGTGGGTGCCATCGAGCCCGTCGGCACAAAGTACGTTTTAAAGCCCAGCAACGGCACCCGAAGCACGTCCAGCAGAACCAAGGTGATCACGATCAGCACGCCCACGTAGAGCGCATGGAACCGTTTACGCGGTATACCCTGCGGGCCGGTGTAGCGGCGTGCCAAAACAGCAGAGGTTATTGCCGAGGCCAGCTTCACCGTAATGACGAAGCCCAAGAGTACATACAGCCCGACCGGTGTTGCGATCAGCCCGCAAAGGCCCATCAGGATAACGCCGGCGTACAACAGTGCCGCGACACAGACGCCCCATTTGATGCGATCGACGTACACCAGGCCCCAGCCAGCCACCAGGCAGGACATGAGGAAGGCTTGGAGGGAGAGTTTTACGGGTTTCATTGATCGTCCTTGATAAGGTCAGCGCGGGCAGCGCACATACTACTGCCTGGCTCGTCAATCCACGCAACCTTTGGCGGCTATCAACTGGCTAAGCATGAGGTTTGAAAAGTCTTCAGATAAGACCTCTGCATCATTCAGCCCAGGATCAATTTCTACAACTGACCAATAGGGAGAATTCTCAGAACTTCCATCACGCACGTGTGTTTGGGGAAATAGTGGTCAGACCACCATTAATGTAACCGTGTTCTGCCCGGCAGGCTGTTGTGCCCATGCCGGCGCGCTGTAAGAAACATCTTCCGAGTCACGCCAAACTCCATTCGCAAAGCTCACTGGCCGCTGTGGGTAACAAACCAACAGCCCTTCGACGAACTGACAAAAGGACAAGTCAAGTCGCGTTATCCAACGCATATTGTCGATTTCCAAAAATCGCCAGTTGTCTCCGCTGTCAAAACCGAAAGCAGTCCCGACACTATCCCAGCCGAACAGCCACACCTCGCCCTTCGCGCCCGCTTCATAGGGCCCGTCTTTATAAATTCCATCATCACCGAAGTAGTCAGCCTTAGCAGAAAGCAGCATCGGTTGAATCGTCAAAAGCGGCAGCGCGCGGTCGTCCTCCTTGATTTCACCGTGCCCCCGTTCCTGTATAAAAGCAAAGTACTCGTCGGGAGCCGCCGGCCACTGCTGCCGCATCACACTTATTTCACCTGAAGAAACAGGCGTCAGCCGCTCTAATAGCGCACATCCCAGCGCATTAAAGACTTCTAATTTTTCGTACATGTTCACGGTAGCCTCGGGGGTTACTGCGGAAACGCTTTCAGCTACCCGCTTGAGTGCTCCTTATTGCTCCGCACGCCAATCGACATAACCTTTCACCTCAATCAGTTGATTAAGGATGAAGCTTGAGAAGTTATCGGCCAGCACCCTCACCTCATCGATCTCCGAATCAATCTCCACTATCGACCAATTATTGCCTGCATCAAAAGCATATAACACACCATCTGAAGTACCCGCAAAAACATACATCCGACTATAGGCATCCACCTCACATCCGGCGACTGAGGCGTATTTATCTGGACCATCTTCGATATAAAGCGCGCTGTCTAAATCGCCAAATCCAAAGACACCTAGAAACGCTAGATAGTCAGAGGGAACGCCGTCGCGGTCCGCCGCATCGACCCCACTCAATATAGCTTCACGATCAGTCAGGCGACTCCCGAAATCACCCTCATATAGTTCAGCGGAGGTGATATGGTTTATGAGATCACGAATTTCAAGTGTGTTTTCCATTATCATTTCCCAAATATTTTATCTGCAGGACCTTGAGCTCTGTGGATGCCGCCCTGATGTTCCAATCCGCGCAACGCAGGCGTAATGTTCCACCACTCAGATTTTCCACCAAACTTGTTTTCTATCACGTGATGGGCATCATAATATCGAAATTTTGTCTCCCCATTACTGGCGGTGTAGCTCTCTTTCGGCCAGCTTTGACCAGTATTTTTCTCCCATTCCTGACGCAAAACAGGTACTTTTTTCCTGAAGTCGGCCCGATTCAAATCAACAGCCTCTTTGGAAAGCCGAGAATAGGTATTTTCCCTCAGGTCAGCCTTCAACAGTTCCATTTGCTGCGGTGTAAATTGCCGCCCTGTTAAAGTCTGAATATCCGATAGGTAAGCTCTGGCATCTTTAGCTAACTGAGTACTCAGCAGGCCGGTTGCAGCCTCAGCCTTCTCAGCAGCAGTTGCGGCCCCCGTAACCGCGCCCTTGGGTACTGAAGTCAACCCGCCCTTGAGGCCGTATGCACTGGCAAATGCTACCGTAATGGCATGCATCCACATTACGTTATCATACTGTTCCTCGACTTCCGCCCGCGTCTTGTCCGAGCCTTTTGCCAAGTTGTTTATCGTGATATCGCGAAGAATGCTATCGGCGTCCAAACCCCGGAGAACGGCTTCCGCATTCGCCGCATCAACACGGTAAACATCTTTATAAAGTAAGTTGTACGCGACATTTTCCCCATATCCAGCGAGGGCTTTCTGAGCAGGGGCAATCAAGTTGCCGCACGCTGTACTGGATAAATTCCCGGCAGTGCACGCTCCCCGAATCGCTTCGTCTCGACTTTTATCGATAACGTCTATGTAGGCGAGTTCGTCCTGTTCATCTTCAGTGATGGTGCCCAGCATTTGCTTGCGTGAAAGCACAAACTTACGGGTCGCTTCCGGCACGCTGAGATAGTTATTCTCAACCGCATTCCTCCCAACCTGAGCCGCTGCCACCGCATCCAGTGCGCCCTTGCCGGACAACGATCCTGAAAGGCCACCCGCCAAAGTCGCGAGGCTGGAGATCGTCTGCTTTTGCGCCTGGGTCAGGTTCTCGTTACTGACATCGCCATACAGGTTCTCTTTGATCAGACGTGCGGTTTCCTCTGCCGCCACAGCACCGGCTGCACCAGCGAGTGCTGAGTTACCGCCAGCCTTGGCGAGCACAGCACCCAGTACCGCATGGGCCATCAGATTGGCTGTAGGGTCGCCCTTGGTCCTGTCCCTGATTGTTTCTGCCAGATATGGCGCCGCCGCCCCCGCCAACGCCCCACCTACGCTGCCACCCATCGCCGCTTGCACCACGGCAGTCACCGCCTGGCTGGCCTTCTGGAAGCTGCTGCCAACGCCATAATCCTGCTGGGCACGCTGGCTGATCTGAGCCTGTGTCGGATTGGCGATACCCTCATCAATCAACTTCAGGCGCGTGGCTTTGTTGACGTCACTGTTAGGGTCGTCAGCGGCCCTGATCCTGGCCGCAGCAATCGCGTCGCCAATGCCCTTGGTCAGCTCCATCGAGCTTTTGATCAGGTCCATGCGTTCCTGCATGGCCTTTTCATCAGGCTTGTCGAGACGCTGGTTGGCGTTGGCGGTGTCGCGGTTCAGGCCGACCAGGTCACCCGCGCCTTCAGGGTTGCGCACCACGATCGTGCCTTCGCTGACGGCACTGCGCGTGTAGCTGTGGTCCGAATCGTTCAGCGACATTCCATACAAGGCACCCGGCGTGAGGGTAGTCGCGCCGCCACTGTAGGAACCGGAGACGCTGACGCCGGCCGATTGGCTCTTGATCTCGCTCTTATTCTTGATGTCGCTGACAAGCAGTCGGTCGGTGAGCAGCAGGTTTTTGTCGGCCGTGGCTTCACTGGCAATCACCGCACCTTGCAGGGTGGTGTTTTTCGCCACATCGATGGTGTAGCCACCCTTACCGGCAAAGAAGCCGCTCTGGTCGGTCACCGCCTGGTAGTCGCTGTTCATCTTCGACGCCGCCAGGTTCGCGGACGCGGTTACTGGGGAGCCATAACAGATCGGTGGAATGCAGATGCTCGCGCCGAAGCCCGCACTGTTCTGCTTGCTCTTGGACGTTTCGGTGTCTTGGCGCGACAGGATGTTGAGGTTGCCGCCGATGTTGGCATCGATACGGTCAGCGCGTACCTGCGCGCCGATCAGGCTGGTGTCCTGGCCGCTGCGCAGCACCAGCGAGCCGGTGTCCAGAGTGGTGCTGACCTGGGTAACCGAGCCACCCGAGCCAAGGTTCTTGGCGGTTTGTGCACCGAGGTCGATGGTGAAACCGTTTTGCTCGCCTATGTTGAAGCTGGCACCGATAGCGGTCCTGTTGCGTGAACCGTCGTTTTTGCGGTCGGTGGTGTTCTGTGCGCTTTGCATCAGGATGTTGTTTTTCGCGGACAGCAACGTGCTGTCGGCTTTCAACGTACTGCCGGTAATCGTCAAGTCACCCACAGTGCCCGGCGCATCGCCCGCGGCGATGATCGACAGTTTGCCCCCGGCGTTGAGGTTGCTCTGGTGAGCGGTCTGCGCCGTGTATTCGCTGCTGCTTTTGGTACGGGTGTTGGCCAGTTCGGTACCGATCTTGATCAGCGACCCGTTGCCGGCAGAGCCACCGGTCTTGTCCTTGAAGCCGGTACTTTGTTTAGCGAGATCGCCCGCCTGGTTATTCAGGTTGTACATCGACAGCGCCGCCTGGGCGATCTTCACGGCCTTGAGGCGCGGATCGTCGGAGCTGCGCGCCGCCTCGGCTGCGTCGCGGATGCTGTTGGCGGTGTCGACCACGGTGCCCGCAATCACTCGCCCAACCGCCAAGCTTCTTGAGCTGTCCTTACTGGTCTGACTGGCAGTCTCCATCCCTGAAGTAACGGTGACATTCGCCCCACCCAACTCCATGTTCTTGGTGCTCACCAGATCACTGGCCACCACCTTCAACTCACGCCCTGCCGTCAGCGACACATTGCCCGCACTCGATCCAATAGTGCTGCCGGTCAAGGTCATTTCATTGGCCGTGCCGTTGTGCTTCGAGCTGTTTATGTACAGCTTCTGGTTGCCGGTCATGTCATCCAGACCGAGCTTGTTGCCGGTCAGCACGCCGGTGAGGTCGCGATTTTTTTCCTTGTGCATGTCGGTGCGGGCGAAGGTGTTTTGCGCCGCGTCGATGGTCAGGTCGCGGCCGGCCTGGACGGCGAGGTCGCCGGTGCTGACCAGGGACGAGCCGGTGACCGTGGCATCGCGCTTGGCGGCGACCGTGACGGTTTCGCCGGAGACCATGCTGCCCATGGCGGTGGTGCGTTTTTCGTCGACTTTGTCCTGGACTTTGCTCGACTTCAGGCCGCCCCAACTGCTTTTGCTTTCCTTGCGTTCGTGGCGGGCGCTGTCGGCGTTGCTGACGGCGAGGATGTTCACGTCCTGGCCGGCGACCAGTTGGGTGGCGCCTTTTTCGGCAGTGACGGCACTGCCGGCCAGCAGCAGGTCTGCACCGGCGACGACGGTGCTGTTCGTCCCCGCGCTGACCAGGCTGCCGACGTTGTTCACCACGTCGGTTTCATCCAGGCGGAATTTCTTGCCCTGGGAGGTTTTCTTGGTCTTGCTGTAGAAGCTGTAGTCCTGGTCTTGCGCGGCTTTGAGCTCGAGGTTTTTACCCGAGACCAGGTAAGCCTCGTTGCCGGCATTGACCTGGCTGGCGACCAGTTGCAGGTTCTGCCCGGCGCTCAGGGTGGCGTCGCCGCCGGCCTTGATCACGCTGGACACTTGCTGCACGTGGTCTTCGATGCTCTTGACCTTTTTCGTGTTGGTCGTGGAGTGCTGCTCGTTGGCCGCCGCAATGGCGTTGAGGTCGCGGGTGGCAATCAGGTTGACGTCGCGTTTGGCATTGACCTGGCTGGCCACGGCGCTGATGTCGCGCCCGCCAATCACATGCAGGTCGCGGCCGGCCTCGACCACCGAGCCTTGCTGGGCGATGGTGGTGAAGCTGGAGCGGTTGCCGATGGCGCCGCTGTCGAGGCTTTTCGAGGCGGTGATGTTGACGTCGCCCACGGCTTTGACCGTGGTGTCGGCACCGCTCTTGAGCACGCCGCCGACGTTGTTGATGTTGCCGCCAGCCTGCATGGCCAGATCGTTGGCCGATTCGATGCGCGCGGCGCTGTCGACGAAGTCGCTGCGTTCGGTGCGGTAGCTGCTGGCGCTTTCGTGGGTGGTGACGCTGCGTTCGTTGAGCAGGTCGGCGCCGGCGGCGAGGTTGACGTTGCCCGCGCTGATCACACCGCCTGCGCGGTTGGTCAGGTTGTTGCCGCTGAGCAGGTCGAGGCGACCACCGGCTTCCATCAACCCACTGTTGGTGAGGTTGCTGCCGACGTTCGCCAGCAGGTTGCCGGTGGCGCGCAAGGTGCCGGCGTTGTTGAGGTGGCTGCCGGTGATCAGGTTGACGTCGGTGCCGGAAATCAATGCACCGTTGGGTGCCAGGCGGTTATTGGCCTGGGCCAGGTACAGCACCGGCACCAGCACTTGTTGCCCGGCGACGGTGGCGTTTTCCAGCCACACGATGTCGTGGGTCAGGGCGGCGACTTGTTCGGCGGTGAGGCTTATGCCCACCGACAGGTTAAGCGCGGTTTTGCTGCCGATGGCGTTGTCCATCAGGTGCTTGAACAGGTCGGCGTCGCTGGTCTGGCCATCGATGAAGCGCTGGCCGGTGCGGGCGAGCACGGCTTGCTGGATCAGGCGTTGCTCATAGAAGCCGTCGCCCAGGCGACGTTGCGCAGTGTCGGGGTCGTAGCCGAGCTTGGTCAGCATGTAGTCCGAGCTCATGAACTGGCGCATGTCGGTGAGCAGCGGGTTGGTTTCGATCAGGTACTTATGCGGGCTGGCCGCGAACTGGCTGGTGGGCAGCCCGGTTGCGCCATCGCGGTCGTTGAGGTGGAACAGGCCGTTCTGGCCGGTGGGCAGGTCGAAGCCGGGCAGGCCCAGCGGGTTGACCTGTTGCTGGGCTACGTCCGGTGGCAGTTGCGCGTTGAGGCTGACCAGGGTCGAGTAGCCCGGCGCCTTGGTGTTGGCGCCGCTGCCGACGTAGGTGTAGCCACCTTGCACGACGCTGTTGTCGATGCCGGCCTGGGCCTTCACGTCTACGCTGCCGCCGGCCTGGATGACGGCGGCGTAGCTCTGGTCGGGCACCATCAGTTGGGTGGTTTTGCGCAAGTCGGTCTTTTCGCTCTCCATTTTGCCAATGAACGACGCCAGGCCGGCTTCGACGCCGGTCATGTCCTGGCCTGCCGAATAGCGTTGAGTGAAGGCCGCGGCTTCACGGTACCAGCCTCCGGGCTTGCGCTCGCGGGCTGAGGTAAAGACGCGGTCATACTGGGTATCGTGGGTCACGACGCCGACGTTAGTGAGTTGGTTGACGATGGCCGTGAGGTTGCCGCCGGCGGCGATGCTACTGCTGCTGTTGAGCAGCTCGCCGCCGGTGAGCAGCATGTTGCCGCCCGAGGTAATGCTGGACGCTGCCGTGGCATCGCTGACGATGAAGTGATCACGCTGGGTAATCTGGAACGGCCGGTTCTGCTTGCCGCCTTCGCAGTCGCCACCGGTCACTCCGTCGATACAGGCGATGGGCGTGATGGAGGCGCTGTAGATGCCGGACTCGGTGGTGAGCACAGTACGGATGTTCTGGAGCGTGCTGGCCGCCAGGATCAGGTTGCGCTCACTCTCGATCGTCCCCGAGCTGTTGATGATGCTGGTGGCCAGGCCGCCCTGGCCGTCGCGGTCGACACGCAGGTTGCCCATGGCGTAGATCGCGGCGCCGAGGTTTTTCAGGCGGTCGACCTTGAGGTTCATGTCGCCGCCGCTGAAGATCAGGCCGTGGTCGTTGAGCAGGTTGTCCACCGAAAGATCCAGGCTGCCCTGGCTGGCGACGCTGCCGCCCACGGTCCAGTCCTTGCCGCTGCCGACCAGGGCGCGGGTGCCGAGCAGTTTGCCGGTGGCGGTCTGTTGCAGGTTATCGACGTTGACGGTCAGGCGCCCGGCCTGGATCGCGGTGCTGTTGGTCCAGTTGGCTTTATCGAGGATCAGGTCGCCATTGGTCACCAGGCTGCCGCCGACATCGTCGAGGCTGATGCCGCTGAGGTCGAGTGCACCCGTGCCCACGTGCAATACCTTGCCGCCGGTGTTCTGGAAGCGGGTGGCGGCGAGGCTCAATTGGTCGTTGGCGGTCTCGAGGCTACCGCTGTTGTTGAGCAGGCCGCCGATGGCGTAGCGGGTCTTGCCGGTGGTGCCGAGGGCGCGCATCTGGCCGCTGTTGGTGAGGCTGGCAGTGTCGACGTCGAGGGCGGTGGCGCTCTCGATCAGGCCACGGTTAACCAGGGCCCCGGTCAGGCTGACGTCGATCCGGTTGCCGGCGATCTCGCCGCCGCTATCCACATTCATACCGGTCAGGTGCACGCGATCCCGAGCAAACAGCGCGCCGCTGCCGTTGTTGAAATCCGTGGCGTCGATCTGCGCATCACCGGCTTTGGCGGCGATGCGGCCACCGTCGTTGTCGAGGGTGCCGGCGGTGAGGGTCACGCCGGACTTTTCACTGTGGATCAGGCCGTTGCCGCCGTTTTGCAGCAGGCCGCTGGTGGTCAGGGTCAGGCCATCGTTGGCGGCCAGGGTACCGTTGTTGCGGTTGTCGATGCTGTTGGCGAACAGGGTCAGCAAACCTTGGCTGGCGAGCTTGCCTCCCTGGTTGTCAACGTGGGCGGCGCGCTGGATCAGCAACGGGCCGGCACTCGCCAGCTTGCCGTTGCGATTGATCAGGTCGCCGATCAGGTCCAGGGTGATTGCGCCGCCACCGGTGAGGCTGCCGGCGCTGTTGTCCAGGGTATCGCCGTGCAGGGTGAAGGCACCGGTGCTGTCGATGATGCCGCCCTGGCTGTTGTCCAGCAGGCCGCTGACGGTGAGGGTCTGCGTGCCGTCGCTGAGCAGGCGACCGTTGTTGCGGTTGTCGACGCTGGCGGCGGTGACGTTCAGTACCTGCCTGGCGTTCATGGTACCGCCCTGGTTGTCCAGGGTATTGGCGGTGGCGCCGAGCTCGCGATTGGCGATCACCGTGCCGGTATTGCTGATGTGCCGGGCCTCGAGCTTGACGTCGCCGACGGTGTTGCGCGTGTTATCGGCGTTGACCCCGGCCTCGACGATGCCGCTGTTGGTCAGTTGGCCGTTGCTGGTCAGTGTGATGCTGTCGCGGGCGGCGAGGGTCTTGCTGTTTTTCAGGGTGCCCTTGGTCTGTGCCTTGAGGGTGGTGCCCGCGTACACGGCGCCCTTGGTCTCCAGGCTCGCGGCCTTGATGTCCACCGCACCGCTGGCGGCGGCCTGGGCCATGCTCAGGTGGCCGTTGGCGTCGAGCTGAATATCGCCACCACTGGCAGCGAGCGTGCCGTCGAGCTTCACGCCCACGCCGGCTTCGGTGCCCACCAGTTTGATCGCACCGGCATACATGCCGCCCAGGGCCGACGAGTCGATGGCCAGTTCCGGCTTGGTGCTGCCGTCGTCGGCGCGCGCGGTGGTTTTCAGGCTTTGGGCGTCGACGTCATTGCGTCCGGCAATCACGGTGAGCTGGCGCGCATTGATCTTGGCGTTGATCTTGGCCGAACGGGTAATGATCTCGAAGCGGTCGACGTTGCTGGCGTTCAAGCCCTGGCCGTCGATGGTCACCGCACCGCCGTCCACCTGGTAGCGGTCCAGGCGCCCGGCCTGGTCAAGAATCGGCTTGCCGGTGGTCAGGGTGACGTTGGGGGTATTGATAAAGCCGCAACCGTTACAGCTCACCCCATACGGGTTGGCCACGATGACCTTGGCGGACTGCCCCGCCACTTCGGTGTAGCCGCGCAACTGGCTGGGGCTGCCGCCGTTGACTTCGTTGAGGATGACATTCGCAGCGCCGCCCTTGAGGTTCGGGTTGCCGACGATGATCCCGCCCAGCTGCGTGCTCTGCACCATGCCCGTGGCGTTGTTGAGGATCACGCCGTTGGGACCGACGTTATAGTCCTTGAACTGGTTATGGGACAGCCCGCTGCCATTGGGCGTGGCGATGTTCACCACCGGCACGCCGTTGCCCGCCTGCCCGAGGGTAGTGCCGGGGCCGCTGACCACAATGCCCTCGGCCTGGGCCAGCAGCGGCTGCCAGAACAGCGCGTTGGCCAGGATCAGGGCCAGGCCGCGTTGGCTCAGGCTTTTCAGGGCAGTAACAGGGCGAACGTCCATATTCAAAATCTCAAGGCAGCGGTGTTGAATTACAGGAAGAAATCCAGGCGGAAATAGATCGGCGCTTCGCGCTCGGTCACGACGCCAGGCCTTTCCAGCGAATGGGCGAACGTCACGCTGGTGCTGACGTGCTTGCCGCGGGCAAACAGCTCCAGGGAGTTACTCGACACCCGGCCGTGCTGGTCATCGTTGTAGCGATCGTTGCGAATCACGCCCTGGTCGTAGCCGACACTGGCGCCGTACTCGGCGAAGGCCGGGCGCATCCAGTCGAGGGTCACCGGGCGCGCCCAACGCACTTCGTTGCGCCAGTAGCCGCCGCTGTCGCCGTTCAACTGCTGGTCCTTGAAACCCCGCACCGAGTACGAGCCGCCAAGACTCATGCGTTGCGGCGCGTACAGCACGTCTTCACTGCGCTGCCCGGTGGCCAGGCTGGAAAAACTCAATGACTCGCCCCACAGCGTGAACGGCTGCAGGTAGCTCAGGGTGGCGGTGTATTTGCGGTAGCGCGGCGTGGGCGTGAGGTTGCCGCGGATACGGGTCTGCTCATCCTTTTGCGCATCGAAGGCACCGATACCGTTTTGCATGCCCACATCAAGGTTGACGAACGCGCTGCCAATACGGCGCCCGTGGCTGATACCCACCTGGAATTCGCTGAGGCGGTTGCTGCTGACGCCCAGGCGTGTGTCGTTGATGTAGTTGTTGGTGCGCAAATGAGTGAGGCCGACATTGACCGACGTCTTGCTCACGTCATCGCGATGCACCACACGCTCGGCGCGCAGCTGGTGATTCTGGCTGTCGCCCCATTGCTTGTATTTGAAGTCATCGACGCTGCCCGGCGTGCGGTAATCGCTCTCACTGTAGGTGTAACTGAAGTTCCACCAGCCCCACGGCACGTTGTAGTAGAGCATGCTGTTTTTCGAGGTTTTCTGGTGGTCGCTGATGGCGTCGTGGCCGCCGCGCAGGATCAGTTGGTCGGCCAGGCCCAACGGGCTGTCCCATTCCAGGCCCGCGCCCCACTGCTGTTCGCCGGTGCTTTTCTGGCCATCGTTGTTGCGCGACAGGCTGGCGCGCCAGGGTTTTTGCGGCTGGTTTTTGACCAGCACTTCACTGCCGCCGATCTGGGTGCCGGGGGTCAGTTCCATTTGCGCCTGTTTGGACGGCAGGCGGCTCAGTTGATCCACCAGTTGCTCGACCTCACGCAGGTTGAGGGCCTCGCCGACCTTGCCGGGAAACGCCATGGCCAGCTCGCGGTCGGTGACCGTGCTGCCCTGGGCGCCCTTCAGGCCTTCGAGTTTGCCTTCGACCACCAGCACTTGCAGGTGGCCGCTGGAAAGGTCCTGTTGCGGCAGGTAGGCCCGGCTGGTGACGCGGCCCTTGGCAATGTAGTAATCGGTGATGACCTTGAGCAGTTCATTGAGCTGCGTAACGCCCAGGCATTGGCCGATATAGGGTTTGAGCAGGCGGTTACGGTCGGCAGCGGAAAGGCTGTCGGCGCCCTTGAGTTCGATGTCCTGGATGGGGAAGCAGCGGGTGTCAGCAGGCTGTGCCGGGGCCTGTGGCTGATTGCTCTTGCCGGGCAGGTCCTGGAGCTCTTCCAGGCGCCGACGCTGCTCTTCGAGAAGCCGGTTCTGGCGGTCGCGGATAAGGTCCTGATCCCCCGGCGTAGGGGCGGCCAAGGCACTGTTGCCGCTCAAATAAGCAAGCAGCAAAGTGCATAGCAAGTACCGAGTCCGTGGCAATAAAAAAGACATGTTCGGTCCGTCGAAAATCAGGGGCCGCGAAACTAACATCGAACTAGCAGTAACCCAAGAAACAGAGTCAGTTGCATGCCCGTGCTAGCTATTCACGCAACACATTGATTAATAACAATAAAAAATCATCAAAAAGATACACGACCTGAAACTGGAAATATTATTCCGACAGGCGGCAGCTGTTCTGATAGCGATTCGTCGGAGAACTTATAAGTTGCCATTACTTGGCCATCAAGTTCTTTCCGAGATAAGTTAGTACCGAAAAAAGCAGATAAGTTCGCGGGAGTTTTGTGAATTGGATCCCAATAATCGGGATCGGCAGGGTAAGAGTCCCGATAGGGAGGTGTCAGCCAAGCATTCATTAGCTGATCGACCGCAATCGGGGGCAAGCCCCCTCCCACATTGGATTGTGGTTTACACCACTAGCTGGCGTCTTTGTTCTGAGACGCGCCAGGCACGAGGGTCAAGCCTGGTTTTTCCACGTCGCGGGAGACGTGGGCTTTGACTTCCGACACGCCGCCGTCTTCGTCGTTGTGGATCACCAGTACGCCCGGGCGGCGCAGTTGCTCCAGGTCGCCCTCGGCGAGGCTGAAGCTCTCGCTCAGGTTCTTGTCGGTGAGAGCCTTGGCTTCGGCGCGGCGCTGGGCGAACTTGCGCCCCTTGCGTTGCTGGTAGCGTGCCCAGGTGACCAGGATCACGGCGTTGAACAGTGCGATCCACAGGTAGATCTGCAAGGTATTGAGCGCCGCGAAAATCGGCGCCTCGATACGCGGGCCGCCGTGGGTTTCAAGCATCGAAGTGATCCCGCGCGCCAGCAGCCAGACCAGTCCGGCCCAGGCCATCAAGGTCAGGATCACGTCGATGATCCACATCACGGTACTTTGGCGAGTTCTGACCAGTTTCATGCTCACGCCTCCTCTTCAACAGGTTTGATACCGCGATCCGGGCTGACCCAGCGCGCGCGCTTCTGGTGCTGGTTGAACAGCACCTTGGGGAAACTGACCAGGGTGGTGAACAGGCTGACCAGCCAGAACACCATCGGGTACCACACGGTCCAGAACAGGGTTTTCCACAGGTCTTTCTCGTAGCGGCGGTCGATCAGGATGCTCACCGCGAATTGCACCAGGCACACCATCGCCAGCACCAGGCCGGTAAAGGCCGGCGGGACCAGGGAGTCCACCGTGATTGCCGGCGGCAGCACGATGAATTTGCCCAGGCCCCAGAAAATCACCGAGAGCAGGAAGGTGAAGGCCCAACCGGTGGACAGGCAGTATTCGAACAGCAGCGGCCACAGGTAGCGATGGCGCCATTGCCAGATGCCACGGATATTCTTGAACAGCACTTCGGCACCGCCCTGGGCCCAGCGCAGGCGCTGTTTCCACAGGCCACCGACGGTTTCGGGCATCAGGATCCAGCACAGCGCGCGCGGCTCGTAGAAGATGCTCCAGTGATCGAGCTGCAGCTTCCAACTGACATCGATGTCCTCGGTGATCATGTCGGTGCTCCAGTAGTCGATGCGGTCTAGCGCCTTTTTACGGAACGCCACCACCACACCCGACACCGTGAAGATCCGCCCGAACACGCGCTGGGTGCGCTTGATCAAGCCGATGATCGAGGAGAACTCGCCCACCTGCACGCGGCCGATCAAGGTCGAGCGTGTGCGGATGCGTGGGTTGCCGGTCACGGCGCCCAGGCGCGGGTTGTCGAGCATCGGCGCGACCATATAGGCCGCCGCGTTTTTATCCAGCAGCGCATCGCCGTCGATGCACACCAGGTATTCGCTGCGCGAGGCCACGGCGCCCATGCGCAAGGCCACGGCCTTGCCCTGGTTCTGCGCCAGGTGCAACACGCGCAGGCGCGGATGCTCCAGTGCCAGGGCATCGAGGACGGCGGCGGTGTTGTCCTTGGAGCCGTCGTTGACCGCGATCACTTCGATGTTCGGGTACAGCTGGCCCAGCGCCGCATGAATGGTGTCGGCGGCGTTATCGCCCTCGTTGTAGCAAGGGATGATGATCGAGATCAGCGGGTTGCCGGCCAGGGTCGGTGCCGGAGTGTCTTCCTCCCAGGGCCAGTGGCGCTCCCAATGCAGCCAGAAGTACAAGCCACCGGCGATCCACAGCGCCGACATGAACAGCGGGTAGAAAAACACGAAGTCCATCAGGAACTGCCCGGTGACCAGGAAGATCAGGCCCAGGGGCACGCCTAATACCAGTGCCAGCACGAATAACGCCAGGATTCTGTCGAACATGGTCAAGGATTCCATTGGTTGGAAAGGGCCGGACGCACAGTCTTCAGGTCCGGGGAATTTTCCAGGAAGTTGTCCGGGTAGTAGCCAAAACTCGTGACACCCTGGCGCTTGAGCACACCCATCCATTCAGCCATCTGCACAGCGTCGATATCCGGCGCGGCCTTGGTGCGCCAGTCTTTGGCCTGCAGTTCGAATACGGTGCGTTCCATCGCGCCGGGACGCGCCTTGACCGTCGCCACCAGCTTCTCCAGCCAGGCATTGGAGGTCTTGTACTCCTGCCCTTCCATCAGCGGCATGGCCATCGGCGCGGTCCAGTCATAGGTCTGGAGGAAATCATCGAGGTTCTGGGCGAACCAGGCCTCGCTCGCCGGGTTGAGCATCGGCTCGGCGAAGATATTGCGCGCGGTCTGCACCTGCGGCCCACCGATGGCGTGGACCTTGGCGGTCAGCTCTTTGGTGAAGTCGATCAGGTAGCGGCTCTTGAAGCGCGTCCAGCGTTGCATCACGGCAGGGTCGGCGCGCAGGGCCTGGATGCTGCCCGGCAGGCCGTTGGCGGCATAGGCCTTGAGCGCGGCAGGGCTGGCGTCTTCGAAGTCCGAGAGCACTGCGTCGTCGTGGTACAGCACGCCGTCGATGGCATTGTTACGCGCCAGGTCTTCATAGATCTCGCCAATGATCCTGCGCACCTGCGGGTCGAACGGCGACAGGCGTTTGTATTGGTCAGGGTCGGTGCCGACCTGGCCGGTTTCCGGGTCCCAACGCGTCACGCGGGGCAGCTTGGGATCGAGGGCAAAACTCAACACCGGCATCCACGCATACACGGCGGCATGGGCACGGGTGTGCAACTGCCAGGAAACGCGGTTGAACAGGTCGGCGCGCACCGGCAAGTGACGGTTGGGGAAGTACAGTTCGTGCACCAGGCCATCACCCTTGGGGTCGGCGAAGGCTTGCAGGAACACCGTACCGGCGCCCATGTCCACCACGCGCTGCACCAGTTGGTCGAGGTTGCGCGCCTGCTGGGCCGGGTCCGGGTCGTAGACGTTGTCCAGGTCCACATGCAGCACCCGCAGCGGTGCCGGGGTTTGCACGGCGACGATGCTGTTGGCGAAATGCTCGCCGTCCGGGTCGGAGGCCACCAGGAAGCGGGGGCTGTTCATCAGGTCACTGGAGCTGTCGAGGCCGTCTTCCAGGGTCAGGGCCATCTGGTAGCCCTGCTCGCTGACGATCGCCAGCGAGGTGCCCTTGGCGGCGCCGTACGGCCACACCCATACCCGTGGTTTCTTACCGGTCACGGTTTGGATCTTGTTGGAGATCGCCGAGACATCCGCCCGCATCCGCGCCTGGAACTGGGCCTGGCTTTCATAGCGGCCCGTGGCCGGGTCATAGCGCAGCGAGGTCGCCGCCGGCTCGAGGTTGCCCTGGGGGTTGGCGAGGATCCCGGTGTGGCTGGCATCGGTGTGTGCGGCGATTTCCACGAGGCCGGACTGAGACACTTCGCGGATCTGCTGCCAGGTGAGGAACTCGCCGCGCGGCCGTGGCGAGCCGGCGAAGTCCACCGGTTTGTTCATCGGCGTGTCGATCCAGTAGCCCACCGGCGCCAGCAAGGCCGGCCAGCGATAGGCACGCAGGATCGGCATCACGCGGGTATAGAAGCTCGAATAGCCGTCATCGAAGCTGAGCATGATGGCTTTGGGCGGCAACGCGGGGCCGCCACGGCGGGCAGCCAGGATCTGGTCAACGCTGACCGCCTGGTAGCCGTTCTCCCGCAGCCAGGCCAACTGTTCGATCAATCGCTCGGTGCGTACCGCCACCACGGCCTGGTCGGGGTCACGGTCCGACACGTCATGGTAGGCAATGCCCAGGAAATGGTTTTTCGGCCACGCCGTTTCGTTGGCCGGTGTCGGCCGCTCGGCGGGTGGAGTGAAAGGCGCGGGTTGCTGGGCGCAGGCACTGGCCAGCAATACGCCCAGAACCAACAAGCAACGGCTGAGGAAGGTCATGGTCAGGCTCTTTTAGAAACGGTAAGTGAGGTCGACGAGCAGACGCAGATCGCGTTCGCGATCCCCGTCATAAGGTCGGCTGATCAGGCTCAGGTTGGCGCCGGCGTCCAGCACGTCATTCCAGCGAAAGCGTTGGCCGTAGCCCACCAGACCGATGCCACCGGTGGAATAATCCCGCTGGCTATAGGTACCCGCACCGACCTGGAACTGCTGACTCCACTGGGTCTCGTAGCGGTGATAGAGCACATGGTTGATGTTGAGGACGGGCAGCACGGTGAAATCCGACTTCGGGTTGAAGTACACCGTGTCTTCCTTGCTGTTGCGGCTGGCGCCGACTTCCAGGCCCAGGTCCACTTGCACCTTCGGCGAGCTGTAGAGGCCTTCGCGGCCGCTGAGCAAGGCTTCGAAGCGGTCGTTGCCATCGCTGAAATGGGAGGGGCTGAGGGTCAGTTTCCATTCGCGGCTTTCGTTGGCGCGCCAGCGGATAAAGCCGCTGCCACCGTTGGCCGTGACACCGTCATTCAAGGCCCGCAGCGGCGTGGTGCTCAGGAGGTAGCCCAGGCTGCCGCCGTATTGCCAGTTGTCGTTGATGTCACGGGCAATCGACACCGCGGCGCCTTGTTTGGCGCCATCGCCGTAGGAGTGGTTGGACACCTCGGCTTCAATGGTCATGTCGCGGGTACGCCGCTCCACGCCCACGACCTGCCAGCGATGCTGGCCCGTGCCTTCGCTGAAATCGGCCTTGGCGTACCCGGCGCCGGCGAATACACGCCAGTCTTCGTCGATGGGCGGCGTGTAGATCCGACTCTCAATGCCCCAGTCGCGGCTACCCGCGACGGCGCCCGCGTCACTGTCATTGCCGCCGCCAAAGCTTTTGCCGGTATACGCCTCGACACGCAGTTCGGCCATGTCATGCACGTCGCGCAGGCGGCTCAGGCGCTGCACCTGGCGATTGTCCGGGTTGCGGGCGAGCACATCGTCGGTGAGCACGTCGAGCTGGCGCCACTCCTGCAGGTCCATGGCGGTGTAGGCCTGGCTCACTTCCAGGCCCATATCCCGTGGGGCCTGGGCTTCGGTTTCCTTCAGGATGCCTTCGGCACGCCGTGGCAGGTCGCGGGCGCGGTACATGTCAGCCTGGGCCAGGCGCAGGCCGACGTTGCCCGGGGCTTTCGCCACCAGCGCTTCGAGGCCGGCTTCGCTGCCCGGCAGGTCGCCGCCGTAGACGCCGGCCTGGGCCGACAGTTGCTGGGCGTCCATCCACGCGTCGTTGGGGTTGCCGATGGGCAAGCCCTTGAGCTCGACCCGCGGGTTCTGGCTGTTGGCGAGGCCCTTGGCGACCTCGTTGGCGTCCTCCGCTTTATCGCTTTCCTGCAAGGCGTAGAACAGCGCAGTGGTGTCTTCGACCCGATCATCGGGCTCGGCGTCGGTGGCGCTCAGGGCCTGGCGATACAGCGGCTCGGCTTTTTCCGGCTGGCGCTGGTCCAGGTAGGCCGCGGCCACCCAACGCACGGCGTAGGTCGGCAGTTGCACGCCTTCGGCCTTAAGCGTCTCGTATTCGCGGATCACCTCGGCGGTACGCGCCCGAGCCTTGAGTGCACCGAGACGGTCGATGCGCCAGCGCACCACATCGTCATGGGCGCTGGCGTCCGGGGTCCAACGGGCGAGCAGTTTGTCGTAATCCGCCAGGGCGCGGTCGGCAATCACGTAGCGTTCTTTTTCGCTGCGTGTGGCGAACTCGGCCATGCGCACACGCTCGGCAGCGAGATCGCCTTCCAGGCGGCGCTGGGTCACCGGGTCCAGCAGGCCAGGACGCTGGGCCGACAGGCGCAACGCGGCTTCCGGCAGGCGGGCCTTTTGCAGGGCGACGATGTATTCGCGGGCGACGTCAGGCTTGTCGCCGGCGCGGATAAACGCCTGGTCGAACTCGAACAGCGCGTCGTAGTTCAAGCCGGCGCGGGTCAGTGCATAACCCAGGGCCATGCGGCGGTTGGGGTCATCGGGCTTGGCGGCGACCAATGCGCGGGTACGTTGTACCGCTTCGTCCGCCTTGCCGCCGTCGGCCTGGGTCAGGGCCAGGCCCAGTTGCAGGTCGACGTTATTCGGTTCACGCAGCAACGCCTGGCGATAGACCGCCTCGGCCTGGGCCCATTGCTTCTGGTTGCGATAGGTCCGCGCGACAGTGGCGAGCGCCTGGGTGCTGAGGTTGCGATGTTTACCCTGGGCCTCGTACACCTTCAGCACTTCGGCGTCCTGGCCGGCCCAACCGGCGATCACCACATGATCGCTGACCTGGCCTGGCGTCTGGCGCTCGGCGGACAGTTGGCGCAATTGAGTCAGGGCGGGGGTGAAGTTGCCGTTGCGCGCCTGAATGATCAGCGCGTCATAGGCCGGATCGGCCATGGCGAAGGCGGGGATCAGTAATTGGCTGCATAAGGCGGCCCCGACGAGCAGTCGCAACCGGCCTGATGCACTGAGTGGTAGGTTTCGCAACATATCGTGAGCTTCCTTACACACGGAAAGCTGTAACGATAGGTGGTCCTGAGCGAATTGCCGCAGGGTGCCGGCGTCCAATGACCCGGCCTAGCTTTCCTGTGTGAACTATCTCTCAGGAAAGTAGGAAAAAGACCAATCCGGAACAATTGTTCAGAATTGCGCGGCCCGCCTGAAATGTGAATGCGGGAGCGGACTTGCCTGCGATAACGGGGTGCCGGCCGACAGGTGCGTCGACTGTTTGACCCTTATCGCGGGCACTCCCGCTCCCACATTATTTATTTCCGGGCGATGGCGAACGCTTTACTGCGCGCCGCTGACCGCGCCGAACTTGGCCATCACAAACCCAATGAACTGCTCGACGGTCATCTTCTGGCCGTTGAAGGTCACTTCATTGTTGGCGTAGTGCAACTTGGACACCACATCGCTGCCGACCAGGGTCGCCAACTGAGTACCGACCGCCATGCCGCTGACCATCTCGGCGGCCATCTGGGACTGCTGCTCGATGGCTTTCGGATCGGTCACGCCACCGAGTTGCGCCTGCAGGGCAGCCACGTCACCGATCATCGGCTTGGACAGGGTCAGGTTGGCATCCAGCAATGCAATCATCTGCTTGCCCAGCTCAACCGGCGGCAACTCCATGGAGGCCGGCTTGGCCAGGTCCACCAGCAGGTTGAACTTGCTTTCGCCATGGGTGGTTTTCAGCGACAGGTTTTCCACGGCGATCTGCGGCTTGGCGGCCAATACCTGGTTGACGTTGGCTTCGGCCAGGGCCTGCTCGGCTTCGGTCAGTTGCAGCTCAGGCGCGGGCTGGCCCGCTGCGGCAGCGGCTTGCACCGGCTGCATCTTGTCCTGGTACAGCTTGGTCAACACCAGCATGGCCGGGATGTCGACGTTCTTCATGCTCAGGGCCATGGCCGCCGAACCCACGGGTTTGCCCTGGTAACCGATCTCGTCGATCTTGTAGTCGACACGGCCGGCCAGGTTGTTGTCCTTGGTTTCGCTGGAGTCTTTCTGCTCGAAGCCTTTGACCGTCAGCACGGCTTTCTGCGGGCCGAAGGTGAACGTGCTGTCGGTCAGCTCAACGGTGTTTTGCCCGGTGTAGAAGCCAAAGGTGGATTTTTCCAGGTTGCTGGCGATGGTCAGGCCAGCCAGTTCGGCCTCGAAGGCGTCGCCCTTGGCATCTACCGCTGCGATCTTGAGGCTGTTCATGAAGCCGTCGGCCTTGACCTTCTGGCCTTCGGCGGTGCTGTCGAAATTCAGGTTGGCGCCGGAGAAGTTCACCGAAGACGTGTCGTCCTTGAACGTCAAGGGCAGCAATTCGATGTTGCCGTTGACCGAGCGGCTGTAGCCGATATTGGCCACGCCCTTGAGCGGCGACACGTCTTTGGCGGCGGCGAACCACTTCTCGGTGGTGGGGTTCTTTTCCAGTTCGTAGTGACTGGTGGCCATGACCGGCAGCCATTTGAGCGTCACCAGGCGCGAGAACGGCAGCGGGCCGTGCTCGATATGGTCGACGAAGAGCAATTCGGGATTGGGGTTTTCTTCGCCGAACACCGAGCCTTGGCCCTTCAGGCGGTAGTGCGCGGTGCTGCTGAACACGCCACGCTCCAGGGACACCAGCTCCAGGGCCACGGTGCCGTCGACGCCGGCCATGGAAGTCTGCAGTTCCTTGTTGGCGTTCTGGATCGCGGTTTGCAGCACCGGTTCCAGTTGTTTACCGGTGTACCAGGCGCCGCCTGCACTGACGACGCCTACGGCGACAACTAAACCCAAAAGAACGACTGCTGGCTTATTCATGAAGTGACCTGATCAAATCCTGTGAGAAGTGGGCTGTCTTCCTTGAACCCCGAAAGGGTTGGCTCAAGCCCGCCGAAAACGGGGGAAGATTAGCACTGGCGGCCGCAAACGGCCCAGCTTTCTCAGAGGGGTCAGGCGTGCAGTTGGTTCACGAATACTCCAACTCGATCTCGTCGAGCTGGTGGTCAAAACTCTTCAGGCGCGCCGTCCAGGTGTACACCAGCACCTCAAACTCGCGGTGTATCACCGCATTGCCGGGGGTGTCGGACTTGGGGTCGCAGAAGTCCAGCTGGTAGCGCTCCCGGGCCATCTGCGTGGCGACGTCGGACAATTCCCGCGCGTTATTCAGCCAATGCCGGCCATCGGCGACCTGCCGATCGAGGGCCACGCACTGTTTTTTCAGGACTTCGAGGCTTTTTTCCAGGGGCGTGCCGGTAAGGTCGCCCATGACTTCCTGGAAGGTGCGCCCCGGCTGCCAATAGCTGCCCCAGAAATAGCGGTCGAACACGGTTTCGACCCGACGCAGAGCGACCTTGGTGTCCCAGATCGCGACGCGGGTCTTGCCTTGTTCGAGGAGTTTTTTCTTCACGCGCTGGTTCTGGTAGGACGCCCAGGCCACCACGCCGATGGACAGGGAGCCGATCACCAGGCAGGCGCTGTCGAGAAACACCATGGCCTTGTCGAGTTGATGGGCGAGCATGACGCCGTAGAAATACGCGGCCGATAACAACACCAGTGCGAAGAGCACGCACCAGAAAGCGGGAGCATAAGGGTTTTTCATTATTGGAATCCCCATGAGCAAACGCGAGCAGTGTCAGGCGAGTCGTCACGGCGACCCGCCTGTCCAAGCATAGCTATTCGCTCAGGGTTTGCCGGGCTGTGACGCTTGCGTTCGTCCGCTTTCCCAGCCGCCGCCCAGGGCCAGGAACAGATCGATCTGGCTCATGGCAACCTGGGTATTGGCCGCCGCCAGTTGCGCGCGCATCGCGGTGTAGGTGCGGGTGGCTTGCAGGTCGGCGAGGAACGATTCGCGGCCGGCCTGGAAGAAGCGGTGGGTCTGGTCCGCCGCCTCTTGGGCCGAGCGCTCGGCGTCCGCCAGCGCCTCGCGCCGTTGCAGCACGGCGGTGTATTGCGCCAGGCCGGTCTGGGTTTCGCGGATGGCGTTGAGGACCACCCCGTCGAAATGCGCCAGGGCGCCCTGAGTCGCGGCTTCGGCCTCGTGGATGCGCGCACGGGCGCCGTTGGTCGGCACCGTCCAACTGATCATCGGGCCGAAGCCCCAGCGGTTGGTCGCCGGCTGGCCGAGGTTGTCGAGCAGGCCCACGGTGCCCACCGTGGCGCCGATGGCGATGTCCGGGTACAAGGCGCCGGTGGCCACGCCGATACGCGCGGTGGCGGCGGCCAGTTGGCGCTCGGCCTGGCGCACGTCGGGGCGACGTTTCAGCAGCGCCGCACCATCGCCCACCGGCAACAGCTGGGCGATGTGCGGCAGCTCGGCGCAGGTGCCGGTGCCCGCCGGCAGTTGGTCCACGGGCTTGGCCAGCAGCATCGACAGGCGGAACAGCCCGGCCTGGCGCGCCGCTTCGTAGCGCGGCATGTCGGCGCGCAGGGATTTGTATTGGGTTTGCGAGCGGGTGACCTGGGTTTCATCGCCACGGCCCGCGTCACGCAGGCGTTGGGTCAGTTTGGTGCTCTGGGCTTGCAGGTCGAGGGACTCGTTGGCAATCGCCAGTTCTTCGTTGGCCGCGCACACCTGGGTGTAGGAGCGCACCACATCGGCCACCAGGGTGATGCGTGCGGTATCAGCGGCAGCCTGGGCCGCATCGGCGCTGGCCTGGGCGCTTTCGATGCCACGTTGCAAGGTGCCGAACAGGTCGAATTGATACGAGGTGGTAATGCCGACGCTGCCGATGTTATCCACCGGCACTTTGTCCGCCTGCAAAAACGCTTCGCCGGATTCCTGCAGGCGCTGCACCTCGGCCTTGGCGCCGGCACTCCAGCCGCCGGCGGATTCAGCCTGTTGGGTCTGATAACGGGCGCGCTGCAGGTTGGCTGCGGCTACGCGCAGGTCGGTGTTGGAGGCCATGGCCTGGCGTACCAGCTCGTCCAGGCGCGGGTCTTTGTACAGCTTCCACCAGTCGGCCGGCACCGGCGCCGACACCACGTCGTTGCCCTTGCCCGCCAGTTGCCCTTGCAGGTCAGCGCGGTTGACGGCAGACGTTTGCGGCAGCTGGTAATCCGGCCCCACCACTTGGCAGGCCGACAGCAACAATCCCAGCGCAGCAGTTGCCCACAGCGGCTTCATGGCTTGGCTCCGTCATTGGGTTTGTCGCCAATGATCGATACGGTGGCGGTACGCCCGGCGATCATGCGGAAGTCCGCCGGGACATCGTCAAAGGCAATACGCACCGGAATCCGCTGGGCCAGGCGCACCCAGCTGAACGCCGGGTTGACGTTGGGCAGCAGGTTCGAGCCGCTGCTGCGGTCGCGGTCTTCGATACCGGCGACGATGCTCTGCACATGCCCGTGCAGGCGGGCGTTGTCGCCGATCACACGGATGTCCACGCCCATGCCGACGTGGATGCCGTCGAGCTTGGTCTCTTCGAAGTAGCCGTCGATATGGAAGGAATTGCTGTCCACCACCGACAGCACCGGCCGCCCGGCGGTGACGAACTCCTGGGTACGCGGTGCGCGGTCGTTGACGTAGCCGTCCACCGGGCTGCGGATCACCGAGCGGTCGAGGTTGAGTTGGGCCGAGTCCACCGTCACTTGCGCTTCGGCCAGGGCCGATTGGGCGCGGGCAACACGGGACTGGCTTTCTTCCAGCTGCTCGCTGGGCACCAGGTTGCCGAGGCCACGGTTACGCTTGTACTCGCGACTTGCCTGGGCCAGGGTTTCCTGGCGGTCGGCCACGGCGGCCTGGGCTTGGCGCAGGGCCAGCTTGAAGCGGTCCTGGTCGACGGCAAACAGTACCTGGCCCTTGGTCACCAGCTGGTTGTCGTGCACATCGACGCGCTGGATCAGCCCGGACACGTCCGGCGCGATCTGCACGATGTCGGCACGGATGTGACCGTCACGGGTCCAGGGCGCAAACATGTAGTACATGACCATGCGCCACACAACGACGACCGCGAAGCTCACGATCAACAACGTCAGGACTACACGGCCGATGGTCAAAAAAGGTTTTTTCATGTCATCAGGTATCGACTGAGTGAGTCCACCGCGCCCAGCAACAGCGCGTAGAGCCCCACATTGAACAATGCCCGGTGCCAGACCAGGCGATAGAAGTGGACGCGGGTCAACAGCCCGTGCACCACCAGGAATAACACGTACGTAATGCCCATCAGCACCAGCAGCGTGGGCAGGAACACCCCGCTGATATCCAGATCACCGATCATAAAGGCGCTCCATCGGGTAGCGGCGCTTCCATCTCCGTGCCGCCAATGAATTCCACACCCGGCAGCAGTGCCAGGCGCAGGCCGGCCAGCGCGTGCAGCAGGTGCAGGCGGGTGTCGTCTTCGTCTTGCAGGCCCTGGCCATTGAGGGCGCGGCGTGTGCGGTCGAGGGTCATCAGCAGACCGCTGGGCGCAGGCAAGCGTTCACCCGCCTTGAGGCAGGCCTTGAAGTAACCGCCCACGCCTTCCACCACCTGGTTGAGCAGCACCCGCGGCACACCCAGGATGCGCGGCGAATAGGCCAGCAGGTCGAGCAGGTTGAGCGCTACGCGCAGGTCGCGCAGGGCGATGCCGGTGTCCTGGCCGATCATCGCCAGGCGCGGCAGGTGTTGCATCAGGCGGTCGAGCATCTGTGCGGCGAGGTGCCGGTGTTCGTTCAGGGTGGCGGGCTCGGTCAGGCCGACGATGTCGCGCCAGCTGAAACGGGTCAGGCGCTTGGCCGCCAGTTCGGCGCCGAAGGGCCGGGCGATCAACGTCCACACAAAGGCGAACAGCAGGCCCACCGGCCCGGCCAGGTTGACGTTGGCGAAGTTGAGGAAGTCCGCGTCGTAGGCGCCCTGGATGCTGATGAACGACGAGGTGTTCACCAGCGTCAGCAGCATGCCCAGGTAAAAACGCGGCTGCACGGTCAGCGTGCCGATGCAGATGAACGGCACCGCGAACGCCAGTACCAGCATCGGGAAATCGTGCAGGTTGGGCAGGACCAGGAATAGGTAGAGGCTGGCGAACAGCACCGACATGGCGGTCCAGAAAAAGAACCGATAGATCTGCGGCGCCGGGTCGTCCATAGAAGCGAAAAAGCTGCAGGCCACGGCTGCCAGGATCACCGCGCTGCCGCCATCGGTCCAGCCCAGCAGGATCCACAGCACCGACGCGACGATGATCGCGGTGACGGTGGAAAACGCCGAATAAAGCATCAGGTCATGGTCGAGGAACGGTGTGAGCCGGCCCAGGCGCCAGTGACGGTACACGGCGCGCCAGGTGTCCTGGCTTTCGCACTGGATGGCGGCTTGCAGGCTGCGGCAGTCCTGCCACAGGTCGATCCACTCGCCCAGGCGGTAAAGGGCGTTGGAGAACAACAGCGTGGGGCGCTCGTCCAGCGCTTCGCCTTGGGGTTGCAGGGTGTCGACCTGGTCACGCAGGGCGCGCCAGCGTTCCAGCGGTGCGCTTTCGGTGGTGTTTTCCAGCCACTGCCGGGTAGCTTCCAGCAGCGGCGTCAGTTGCTCGAGAAACTGCGGCGCACGCTGTTCGACGGCATACAGCGCATCGTCGAGTTCCTCCACCAACGGCAGCAGGTGGATCATGCGCCCGCGCAATTCCTTGGTATTGCGCACCGTCTGCGGCCGCGCGCCTTCGTGGGGCAACTGGCCGATCATCAATTCAAGGGTATTGAAGGTGGCGACCATGCCGCCGCGCAGGGCGCTGACTTCTTCCGGTTGCACATTGCGAGAAAGAAAACGCTGGCTGTAGACCTGGGCGTCGCCAAACCACTTGGCCACCGCGCCATCGAACACCGGCATCAGCCGCCGTGGCCAGAACATCGCGCCCACCACCGCCGCGACCGCAATGCCGAGGAAGATTTCCTCGGTCCGCGCCTCGGCCACATCCCACACCGCCAGCGGGTTATCCACCACCGGCAGGGCGATCAGCGGCAAGGTGTAGCCGGCGAGCATCAAGGCGTAGTTGTTGGCGGTGCGCAGGTGCATGGAGAGGAACAGCAAGGTGCCCGTCCACAGTGCGATCACCACCACCAGGATGTACGGCGATTGCACGAACATCGGCACAAAAAACACCGCCGCCGCCGCCCCCATCAAGGTGCCGATGGCGCGGTACAACGCCTTGGAACTGGTAGGGCCGACAAACGGGCTGGAGACGATATACACCGTGGCCATCGCCCAGTACGGACGCGGCATTTGCATCAGCATGGCGATATACAACGCGATCATCGACGCGGCGAAGGTACGAACCCCATAGAACCAGTCACGGGCGGGCGGAAAGCCGGTAAAAAATCCGTTCAAAGCGTCGCCGCCTCAAAGGCCCGCAGTACGCGCAGTGCGGCTTCCATGTCGGCGGTCGGAAGGTCCGCCAGCACTTCGCGGCGCAGGCGCACCAATTGCACCTCCACCGCCTGCACCAACTCGCGACCACGCTCGGTGAGGCTCAGGGCCTTGGCGCGGCGGTCGTGGATGTCTTCGGTACGGCACACATAGCCGTCATGGCACAGCCGGTCGAGCAGGCGCACCAGCGACGGGCTTTCCATCCCGGAGGCCTGGGCCACTTTGACCTGGTGCACCCCGTCGCCCAGGCGGCCGATCATCAACAGCGGCACGGCGCAGGCTTCGGAGATGCCATAGCTGACCAGCGTGCTCTGGCAGATTTTGCGCCAGTTACGGGCGCCCACCACCATGCTGCTGCTGAGGTTCATCTGGAGTTGTTCGAGGGATTGATGCACTGGATAGTTCGCATACAGTTAGTTTGCTAACTATCAATATGGCCGAGGGATCGAATTGCGTCAAGTTTTGAAACAATTTAGCGGAGGGGTGGAGCGATTCAGTGGCAACGCCGCAGGCCGAATGTGGGAGGGGGCTGGCCCCCGATAGCGGAGTGTCAGTGAACAGATTCGTTAGATGATCCACCGCCATCGGGGGCAAGCCCCCTCCCACATTTGGATCGGTGTCGGCTTCAGGATTGCTGTGCGGCCTCGCCATCCAGGTGGCGCTTGTTTTGGCCCATCACCTCGCGAAGGGGGATCCGTGTGGCCGTGACCAAGGGGATGGTTGGGTCTGTGCAACCGGCTTATTGCCCGCTCAGCCTCCTAAGCGGCCCTGCTGGAAAACGTCAGCACCTTTTGCTCCACCGCCAGACGCTCCAGATTTTCACTGCCTCGGACGCAACGACTAACGCAGCCATTAACACCAAGTTGTAGTTAGGAAAAAACTGAGCACCTACCAGCAACAGCGAAACAGAAGGCACAATAAAAGCCAATCGCAAGGGTGTTTGAAGGTAAGTAACCCACCTCACCTGTTCACGTCCAAGAAAGAACAGTAAGCACGAGATTACGATGGAAGCTTGCAGCAGCATGGCAAAGCCGAACATGTATAACTGCACAACACTATGATCACGCAGCACCCATAAAGCACTTTCAAAATCGCTTAAATAAGGAATCCTTCCCTCTATTGCGCTGGCCACTGCATACCGAATCAGATAAAGGGCATCCATGACTCCCCAAAACCAAAAAACCAGCCGTTTCATGTTGTGTCCAGAGCAGGGAGTTAGCGCCTGTTAATAGCGAGCTCCTCCCACCGGCCACTATCGTCCACTTCCGTTTAGTCGATAGAACGTTCCCCTACTTCGCGCAGAGCACGCCCCACCTCCTCCTCAATAAACTCAAACACCTCCTCCGATACGCTGTACTGAAACTGCTTGCGTCGGTTCTTGGAAACCTTGCCCTCGTTATCCAGGCACATCATCACCAGCTTTGATAGATCACTGCCGCGCACATCAAAGCGCTGGTTCACGGCCTTGATCACGCGGTCGTAGCGGTCGAGAAATTCGGTTTCTTCGCGCAGTTCCACTTCCAACGCGCGGCGGGCCATTTGCAGGGTGAATTCGACGCAGTGGGTGGCGTCCCAGTAGCGGTAGATCGAGGGGTGGCCGATGAAGTCGAAGGCCATTTGATCGCCGTCCAGCCACGTGACGTTCCAGAATTCCCGCGTCGGCTGGGAAAAGGCTTTGAGAGCGGCCAGATAAGCTTGCTCTTCGTGCTTCATTGCGACGGACACCGGTAGCAGCAGGCCGTTTTCCAGTGCACCGTAATGGCAGAGCGTCTGATGGATCAGGAAGCGCGACAATCGCCCGTTGCCGTCCATAAACGGGTGCAGGAATACGAAGCCGAAGGCAGTGACTGCCGCCGCTACCAGGGGGTCGACTTCACGTACTGGCTGATTGGCGAAGGCCATCAGCTCTTCCATCAGTTCCTGGCAAAGTTCAGGGGCTGGAGGAACATAGCTGACGCCCGCCGCGCCGCGCAGGCCGTTGTGCAGATGATTCTGCTCATGGCGAAACGCGACAGCTTTGTCGAAGGGGTTGGAGACGGTGCTGTTCTGCAGATCTACCAGGTAGTCCTCGGTCAGCAAGCGGCCTTCGTGGGCCTGGCGTAACAGTTGAACGAAGCGGCGGGATTTTTCTTCGCTGGGTTGTTCTTTTTCGATGGCAAACGAATCACGGGTTTCGTGGAGGTAGGCCCACTGGATGGCACGGTCCATCATTTCGGGTGGGAGGGTGGCCATGAAGGATTTGGCGCGGGCCAGCACATTGAGCGCCAACAACGCGTCCAGCTCAGGCGTTCGCTCCACGGTGGCGCAGTAATGCAAAGAACCCAAGCCGTTGAAATCCACGCGCCAGCGGCTGTTGCGGATGCTGGGTCCGGTTACGTAGCGCTCGGGATCGAATAAGGCAACGACGCGGCCTCGAACGGGCTTTGAATAATCCAGGGCCTGCCCGGTAAATCCCTCCCATAGAAAACAAGCTTTGCGAATGAACGCACCATTGGGCGAATCCGCCAAGGCAACCAAAAACGGCTCAGGACCAAGCCGTTCAAAAGCCTGGGCGAGCACGGCCAGGTTCACGCCTTCATGCTTGAGAGCAAATAGCACATGCTCAAATAACGCAGCATGCGCGGGCGCCACAGCGGCCGGCACAGCCAGACAAGTGCCGATTCGAGTGATTCTGGTCACGGGTTTAATCATCGCAACACGGGAGGGCGCAATAATCTTTAGGTCCAGGACTTCACATAGATGGGCATATCCGACTGTTGCCAAGGTGAATCCCCCAAGAAAAAATAACCCAGGCGATTAAAGCCCAGATTTTTTTACTGCTCACCTTTTTTTTTTACAAAAACACAATTTTCAAAAGATTTTTTTACACCCCTCGCCCACCCCGCAACATCAGATTCAACTCATCCACCACCTCCGCCCAATCCGCATCGTCCAAGATTTCCTCACGCAAAAATGCTTTCTGGCTGTCTGTCCAGAAAAACGCCTCAGCCAACTTCAAATCCGGCTTGAGTGGCGAGTGGGCGGTCACAAACTGATCAATACCGACCGGGTCATCCGGCAGCCCAAGCTGTTTGAACAGTGACGGCAAGCTGTGCACGGGCGATTCCATGACGGACTCCTGAAAAAAGGTATTTAACCGAGTCTAGCGGCAGCCCTCGGGTTGTGGTGGCGGCACGTTGCACAACACGAACAAACGCACCCTGGCACCACCACCGTCCTGGCGACTGAGTTCGCGCCAGCCCTGGGGCAGTGGCGCGAAATCGTCCAGCACTTCGTTGCTGCTGATCAGCCATACGCGGCGGGTGTCGGCGGGCAGTGCCGACAGGCGGTCGAGGTAAATGCGCCCGCCGTCCTGGTCCACCAGGGTGCCGAAGCCGTAGGCGTTGGGCCGGGTCGGCGTGCCATCGGGCTTGGGCGGGGTGTAGAGCTGCAGTTGGGCGTCGGTCTGGTCGTAATACACATAGCTGAGGTACCACATCATGTCGCTGAGGACGATGCGATCGTCTTCCTGGTAATTGCGATTGACGAACTCCACCGGCACATTGAATTGGTCGTGCTCATCCACCGTGAAGTTGTTTTTGAGGCCCACCAGCTCCACGCCGACAAACAGCACGAACAGCGCCGCACCCAGCAGCGACAAGCGCGCAGGCAGGCGGTCGATCGCCATGGCGACAAGGATCGGCAAACCCAAGGCGTACACCGTAAGGTAGCGCTCGATAAACACCGGGGAGATAAACGATACCCCGTAGACCAGCAACAGCGGCAGCAGGAAAAACAGCGCCAGCAGGCAAGCGGGCCGATGGCGTTCGCGGTCTCGCGCGGCCGTCATCACGACCACGGCCATCAGTAACAGCGGGACAAACCAGAACAGCGGTGGCCAGAAGCCGATACCTTCATCCTGTAACACGAACTGCCAGATCATCGAAGGCAGGGAAAACAGGCTGACCGGTTCTTCCCAGCCTATGTCCCCGCCTACCTTGAGTTGTTCGACGTGCTGCACCAGGTCCAGCAGGTTCGGCAGCCACGGTACGTACAACAGCACAATCGCGGCATTGGCTACCCACCAGGCCGGGCGTGCGATCAGCCGTCGGCCTCGCGGCTGCGCCTGCCACAGCACCCCCAGGTAAGCCCAATGCACCAGCACGCACAGGGCGGTGAAGTAATGGGTGTAGAACCCGGCGCTCATCAACGCCACATACATGGCCAGGTAGCGCAGCCGCTCGGGCTGGCGTACCCAGTACACCAGCGCCAGCGTGGCCCCCAGCAGCCACACGCCCAGCAGCGAATACATGCGCACTTCCTGGCTGTAGCGCACCGCCGTGGGCAGCAGCGCCAGCAGGATCCCCGCCAGCACGGCAGCACGCCGGGTAGACAGTTGCCGTGTCAGCCAGACACCCAGGCCCACCGCAACCACGCCGGGGATGGCACTCATGCCACGAATCGACCAGATACTGTCGCCGAACAGCTCGATCCAGCCGCGCAGCATGAAGAAGTACAACGGCGGGTGCACATCGTGAGCGGCGTGAAACCACAGGTCGGCAGCGGCGTATTCACTGAGCAGCAGGCTGGAGCCCTCGTCGCCCCAGATCGCCGCCGATGTCAGGCGGTAAAACCGCAGGGCCATGGCCAGTCCCAGGATCGGCACCCACCACAGTCGGCTCAGCCAACCGACGCGTTCCCACGTAAGACGATTGAATGCGGGCAACGCCCCGACCTTTTCGTTTTGCTCTACCACAGACCGGCGCACCTCGATTCCCCCGCTGTTGCCTTGAGTGCCTCAGCGCAAACACCGCCACTCTAGGACAAAAGCCCCCGGTTCGCTTCTGGAATCGGACAAATCAGCAATTTGTGTAGGGCTTCACCGAAGCGCCCGCAGGAACACGCTATGATTGCCGCCCTCCAAGGACCCAGGATCAAGGACACGTCATGCGTATCGGTTTTCTCTCCCCCCTGGCACTGGCCCTGCTGGCCGGTATTTCCCAGCAGGCCCAGGCCAGTTCCGACGATTCGTGCTACCCCGATTGGCGTGTCTCGCGTGACAGCCTCGACCCTTGCAACAACGTGCCGTTCCTGAGCCCGGGCAATGACAGCCGGGCCAACCTGCGCCTGTTGCTGGCGGACAAAAAGGCCGCGCCGTTGGCGCCCAGGGCGTTGAGCGAAGATGACCTGGCCCAGGGTTTCGGCCCGGTGCCGTTCCCGGTGTATCGCCTGGCCGCTGCCTCCAGTGCAGAGACCGAGCCCGACTCGGACGATTCGCCTACCGCTGAGCTGGACACCCTGCTGACGCCCCTGGGCATCAAGCGCGAGGCGTACAAGACCGCTGGCGAAGCCTTCCTCAATGGCGAAGGCAGCCGCTGCCGCAGCAACGACGATGACAGCGCCACGGCGTTTATCCGCCAGG
This sequence comes from Pseudomonas sp. NFX5, assembly GCF_049132125.1. Classification (NCBI taxonomy): domain Bacteria; kingdom Pseudomonadati; phylum Pseudomonadota; class Gammaproteobacteria; order Pseudomonadales; family Pseudomonadaceae; genus Pseudomonas; species Pseudomonas sp. NFX5. The sequence continues at coordinate 24,761 of NZ_JAFMZG010000022.1, read as the reverse complement.
TGGTCAAGGCCGACATGCCGGCGGCCGAGCGCGCGCTGCTGGCAAAGGCGCGACTGCAACTGCTCACCACCTGCACCTGGGATGGCCCGGTGATCGCCGAGCCGCAGCAGATCCAGTCAGCCGACGGCCAACTGTTTCGCACCTACCTGCAAGCCGCCGCGGATTTCTACAGCGGCCGCTTCGCCGAGGCCGCGCAAGGCTTTGCCGGCGTCGGCAGTGCACAGTCGCCGTGGCTGAAGGAAACCGCGCTGTACATGACCGCCCGCACAGCGCTCAACCAGGCCCAGGCCGATACCTATGACGAAGACGGCGTACCGCACCTGGACCGTGTGGATAAACCCGCATTGGCCACGGCCGAGCAGGGCTTCAACGCCTACCTGAAGACTTATCCACAGGGCGAATACGCGGCCTCGGCCCACGGCCTGCTGCGCCGGGTGTACTGGCTGGCCGACGACAACACCCAGCTCGCCGACGCGTTCGCCTGGGCACTGACGGCCACCGACGAGCAGCGCAATGTGTCTGAGGATGAGCTGGTAGAAGAAGCTGACCTCAAGCTGTTGATGGTCAACAGCGATACCGTCAAGACCCCGATGATCCAACTCGTCAGCGACCTGATGGTGATGCGCGGCGGCAACCAGCCGGCCCTCAGCCGCGCCGACCTTGAGAAGCAAAAGGCCGCGTTCGCCAGCGAGCCGGAGCTCTATGAGTACTTGCTGGCCGTGTGTGCGCTGTACATCGAACATCAACCGGATGCTGCCCTGAAGCAGTTGCCGCAAAGCGTGCCGACAAACCTCAACTACTTCGCCTTCAGCCAACAGACCCTGCGCGCCCTGGCCCTGGAAGCCAAGCAGGACTGGAAAGGCGCCGAAGCGCTGTGGCTGCAACTGTTGCCGCTGGCAAAACTGCCGCTGCAACGCGACCAGCTGGAGTTGGCCCTGGCCATGAACTACGAGCGCAGCGGCCAGTTGGCCAAGGTGTTCGCCAGCGATTCGCCGATCAGCGCCAAACAGGTGCGCTACATCCTGCTGCGCAACATCGCCGGGCCTGAACTGCTGCGCCAGCAGATCGCCCAGGCGAGCGATCCGCTGGAACGCCAGACCGCGCAATTCGTGCTGCTCTACAAAGACCTGCTGCACGGCCAGTTCGCCACCTTCGCCGAAGACCTCAAGCAGCTGCCGGCCCAGGCCCCCGAGGACAAGCTGGGCACCAGCCTGGGTTATGTCTACAGCGCCAGCCAGACGCTTAAGCTGTTCCAGTGGAACGGCGACAAGGCCGAGTCCGGCTACGCCTGCCCGAGCATCGCGCAAACCGCAGCGACCTTGCAGACCGACGCGAAAAACCCCCAGGCCTTGAACTGCTTCGGCGAATTCATCCTGCGCAACAACCTGGACGGCATGCCTCTGGAGCAGGCCCGCGCCGCCGGCAGCCTGGGCAGCACCGCTTCGGATTTCAAGGGTGAAACCTTCTCGCGGCTCGACGGTTACCAACAGGTCATCGGCAATGCCAAGGCACCGAAAAACGACAAGGCCTACGCCCTGTTCCGCGCCATCAACTGCTACGCGCCGGCCGGCTACAACAGCTGCGGCGGCAAGGACGTCGAACCCGGCGTGCGCAAAGCCTGGTTCCGCCAACTGAAAAGTGGTTTCGCCGACACCCAGTGGGGCAAATCGCTGCAGTACTACTGGTGAAGCACCTGTGGCTGGGCATGCTGTTGCTGGCAAGCCCGGCCTTCGGTGCCGTCGATGCCCGCGACTACGACGCCTTCTGGCTGTGGAGCGGCGTCACGCCCCAGCCGGTACTCAAGCAGGCCAAGACCCTGTACATCCTCCAGGGCCAGATCAACGCCACCCGCCGCGCGCCCCAGCGCGGTGTGCAGCTGATCGCCCAAGGCATCAGCGTACCGCGCCTCACCCGCGGCGACGTCTGGGTGGTCTACCGCGCCCACACCCTGCGCTGGCCCGAACAGGTCTACACCCAACTGCTCGGCCAGGTACAACGCTGGCGCGACGCAGGCAACCCGGTGGTCGGCATCCAGATCGACTTCGACGCCCGCACCCAATACCTGCACGAATACGCCGACTTCCTGCGCGACCTGCGCCAGCGCCTGCCGGCCGATCTGAAACTGAGTATCACCGGCCTGATGGACTGGAGCAGCAACGCCGACCCCACCGCCATCGCCCAGCTCAAAGACGTGGTGGATGAGGTGGTGGTGCAGACCTATCAAGGGCGCCAGAGCATCCCGGATTACGCGGCGTATTTGCCACGGATGAACCGGATGGGGCTGCCGTTCAAGATCGGTTTGATTCAGGGTGGAGAGTGGGAGGAGCCGGGGTATTTGCAGGGGAGTGAGTGGTTTCGGGGGTATGTGGTGTTTTTACGCAATCCTTGATGGATGCTTGCTCGCGAAAACCTGAGATTGCCGCGAGCATTCAGAAAGACCCGCGTCATCGTTAACGTTTTTCGCGAGCAAGCTCGCTCCTACATTGGAAGGTGGTTACCAGTCATAGGTCAGGCTGGACACCACCGTACGCCCCTCCCCGTAGTAGCAATCCAGGTCGCTGGTGCACTGCGAGACATAGGTCTTGTTGGTGAGGTTCTGCACGTTCATCGCCAGTTTCACGCCTTTGAGCTTGAGCGGCGAGGCGCCCAGGTCGTAGTTCAGGCTGGCGTCGTAGACGCTGTACGACGGCACGCTGAACGCGCCTTCGTAGTAATCGCCCAGGCTTTGGCGCGCGTAGCGGACGCCCAGGCCGGCACCGAGGCCGGCGAGCGGGGTGTCGCCCAGTACGGTGTAGTTGACCCACATCGACGCCGTGAGCGGCGAGATGCCAGCGGGGTGGCGGCCTTGGCGACCTTCTTCGTCCTTGGTGTACTTGATGTCGTTGCGCGCGGCCGAGGCGATGATCTCCCAGGCGTCGCTGAGGGCGGCCTTGGCTTCCAGTTCTACGCCGCGGGAACGCATGGCGCCGCTCTGGGTACTGAAGGTGTCGTTGGGGTTGGTGGTGAGCACGTTTTCCTGGTCGAGCTGATAGACCGCGACCTGCACAAAACTCTTCTGGCCCGGCGGCTGGTACTTCATGCCCACTTCGTATTGCTTGCCGGTGGAGGGGTCGAACGGTTTGCGCTGGGCGTCGGTGCCGGTCAGCGGCAGGAACGATTCGGAATAGCTGACAAAAGGCGCCAGGCCGTTATCGAACAGGTACACCAGGCCGGCGCGGCCGGTGAAGGCTTCGTCCTTGCTGGCAAAGCGGGTGCCTTGCAGCGGCTCCTTGTTCACCACGCTGGCCCAGTCATAACGCCCACCGAGCACCAGGGCCCACTTATCCAGTTTGATCTGGTCCTGCACATACAGGCCGGTCTGGCTCAGGGTGCGGTCCCAGCGGTACGGTTGGCCGAAATTCAGGCGCTGGCCGTAGACCGGCTTGAACAGGTCGATCACTGGCGGGTTGCGGTCATACAGGCCATGGAACAGCGAGCCGGAGTGGTAGTAATCCAGGCCGACGATCAACGTATGGGACAGCGCACCGGTGTCGAATTCGGCCTGGGCGATGCTGTCCACGCCAAACACTTTGTTGTTTTGCGCCCAGTCCACGCCGAAGCGCTGCAGGTAGCGTTGGTCCTGCACACCGGTGGCCGGGTTGGCGACGAAGCGGTAGCCGTGCAGCGGTGCGGTGTAGCGGTCGTCCACCTCGGCGTAGCGCGCGTTCTGCTTGAGGGTCCAGGTATCGTTGAGGCGATGGGAAATCTCGTAGCCCAGCACGTACTGCTCGCGGTTGTACTGGTTGACGCCGGGCTCGCCGATAAACACATCGCGCTTGATCTTGCCGTTGGGGTTGGCCCACAAGGTGCCGGACGCCGGCAACCCTTGGGCCTCGGGCACGCCCTTGTCCTTCTGGTATTGGGCGAACAGCGTCACACGGGTGTCGTCGTTGGGGCGCCAGGTGAGGCTGGGGGCGATGAACTGGCGTTTGTTCTCGACGTAGTTGATCTCGTCCTGACCGTCGTTGGCCAGGCCGGTGAGGCGGTAGAGGAATTGCCCCTGTTCATCCAGCGGGCCGCTGAGGTCGATGGCCGCACTCTTGTGCTCGTAGGTGCCGGCTTCCAGCACCACCTGGTGCACCGGGGTTTCGCTGGGGCGCTTGCTGACCATATTGACGATACCGCCAGGCTGGTTTTGCCCATACAGCACCGAGGCCGGGCCCTTGAGCACTTCGATGCGCTCCAGGGAGTAGGGCTCGATCTGCAGCGCGCCACCCGTGCTGCCGCCGCCGTAGGGCAGGTGCAAACCGTCAAGGTACAAGGGCGTGGGGGTGAAGCCGCGCGAGGTAGGTTCGTCGAATAACTTGACCCGGTCGGCAAAGCCACCGGCGGTCATGCCCGGGGTGTAGAGCAACGCCTGGGTGACGCTCTGGGCGCCGCGAGCCTTGATCTCGGCGGCGGTGATCACGTTGATGGTCTGGGGGATTTCCACCAATGCCGAATCGGTCTTGCTGCCGGACGCACTGCGCGTGGCGACAAGGCCGTCCACCGGGCCCGAGGCGCTTTCCTCGGCCTGCTGGGCGCTGATCTGAGTCGCGCCGAGCTGCAACGGCCCGGCGGATGGCATCGCCTGCAACGACCAACCGCCCTGGGCCTGCACCGCCACCAGGCCGCTGCCTGCCAGCAGCCGCTCCAGGCCGGACCCGACGCCGTAACTTCCCTGCAGGCCTGTGGTGCGCTTGCCTTGGGTAAGGGAAGCATCGACCGACAACAAGATGCCCGACGCACTGGCGAACTGGTTCAAGGCCTGATCGAGACTGCCCGCCGGAATGTTGTAGGCACGCAGCGCTTCGGTGCTGTCTTCGGCATGTACCTGGGTCGGCAGCATCGGCACCGTCGCCAGCAGGCTGACAAACAGGCCACGGCGCAAGGCGCGGGCCAAGGGTTGGATTGGGTGGTGCGGCATTGCAGGACTCCCCGTGAGAACGCTTCTTGATTGGCTTTCAAGAGGTATCCCGAACGGGGCGCGCAAACCGACAAGCATCGATAAAAAAAATTTCAGGCCCGTGCCTTGATGGTCACCCAGTAGCGCGTCACCGACTGCACCTGCACCGGCAGCGAACGCTCCAGGGCCGCGAGGATCGCGTCGGTATCGTTCAACGGGAACACCCCCGTCAGCAGCAGGCCAGACACCGCCTGATCACAACGCAACAGGCCTGGACGATAGCGGCTCAGTTGCGCGACAAACTCGCCCAATGGCTGGCGCTCGGCGATCAGCCGATGCGCGGTCCAACTGCTGGCATTGGCACTTACCGCAGGCAACGCCGAGCTTTGGCGCGAGTTGAACCACAGGCTGTCGCCGGCATTCATCTGCACCGCAGGACCCTGCAACGGGGTGACCCGCACGCGGCCTTCATACAGGTCGACGCGGCTGCCATCGGGCAGTTCGCACACGGCAAAACGGGTGCCCAGCGCCTGCACGTCACCGGCCGGGGTTTCGACGATCAAAGGGCGCACCGGGTCGTGGCCGCTGGTCAACAGGATCTCGCCACGGATCAGGCGAATGCGCCGCTCGCTGGCGCTGAAACGCAGGTCCACTGCACTGTCGCTGTTGAGGTCCAGGCGCGTGCCGTCGCTGAGGGTCACGTGGCGAATCTCGCCGGTGGTGGTGCGGTAGTCGGCAAAGGCTGCCTGCCAGGGTTCGCTGCGCTGCACCAGGTAGCCGCTGCCACCCGCCACCAGCAGCAGGCCGAGCAGTTTCAACGCGGCGCGGCGCTGGGTGTCCGGGGTGTCGCGCAACACCGCACGGGCGCTGTCGATGGGCACGCTGCCAAGGGTTTGTTGCAGGTGCTGCAGACGTTGCCAGGCGCGACGGTGTTCCGGATCCGCCGCCTGCCATTGCACAAACGCCTGGCGTTGCTCGCCTTGCAGCTCGCCGCTCCAATGCAGCATCAGCCATTCGCTGGCTTGCTCGACAATGGCCGGGGCGATGGGGGCGTCGGGCCTCATTCTGCGTACGCCACCTGGTAACAGGCGACGATCGCGCGGGTCATGTACTTCTGCACCGAACTGACCGTGACGCCCAGGCGCTCGGCGATCTGCGCGTAGCTCAGGCCTTCGAACTGCGAGAGCAGGAACGCGCGGCGTACATTGTCGGGCATGCGGTCGAGCATGGCGTCGATCTGCATCAGGGTTTCGAGAATCAGCGCACGGGTTTCCAGGCTCGGCGACTCGGGCTCGGGTAAATGCGCGATGCTTTCCAGGTAGGCACGCTCGATACGCAGGCGGCGCCATTGGTCGATCACCAGGTTGCGCGCGATCTGCACCAGGTAGCTGCGGCTTTCCTTGTCACCGGGGTAGCGACCGGAGACCAGCAGGCGCAGGAAGGTGTCCTGCGCCACATCGGCGGCGTGTTCGCGGTCGCCCAGGCGCTTGCGCAGCCAGCCTTGCAGCCAGCCGTGATGGTCGCGGTACAGGAGGTGAAGCTGTTGCTGGCCGTCAGTCGCGGTGTCCATGAAAAGCTCAGATACATTATTGAGAGCAATTATCATTACACCTTGTTTCGCGGCTGGCAAAACTCTTTGTGGTTCAGCGCTCGGCGGTTTGCAGCGGATACACCGATTCCCACCCTCCGCCCAACGCCTTGTACAGGCCGACCATGGCCAACGACACGCCGGTAGAACTCTCCACCCACTGCTCCTGCGTGGCCAGCAGCGCGCTCTGCACGGTGAGCACGTTGACGAAATCCACCACGCCTTCAACGTATTGGTGCTGCGCGGTGGTCAGGGCGATCTGGTTCTGGCGCACGGCTTCGGCGAGGCTGTCGCGACGCAGTTGGCTGGCGTTGTAGCGGGTCAGTTGGTCGTCGATTTCATGCCAGGCACGCAGCACCGTTTGCTGGTAGGCCAGGGCCGCTTCCTGTTGCTGGGCTTCGCGCAGGTCCAGCATGCCTTGCAGGCGGCCGCCGTTGAACAGTGGCAGGCTCACTTGCGGGCCGAAGGCAAACGCGCGGGAGCCCCAGGAGCCGAAATCCGACAGTTGCATGGCCTGGGAGCCGAGGCTGCCGGACAAGGTGATGCGCGGGTAAAAATCGCCCTTGGCCACGCCGATGCTGGCGGTGGCGGCGTGCAGGCGCGCCTCGGCCTGGCGGATATCCGGACGGCGTTCGGCGAGTTCCGACGGCAGGCCGATGGCGACCTGGCGTTGGGTCTGCGGTACGGCGGCGTCCTTGGACAATTGCGCGTGCAGGGCCTGGGGTGGCTCGCCCATCAACAGGCTGAGGGCGTTGATCAACTGGTCCTGGCGTTGCTGCAGATCCGGCAGCCGCGCTTCGATGGCGGCGACCTGGGCGGCCGCTTCGGCGACATCCAGATCGGTGGCCACGCCGTCGGCCAGGCGCAACTGCGAGAGCTTGAGGCTGTGGCGGGCGACGTCGAGGTTTTGCTCGGTCACCGCGCGGGTGTTCTGTACGCCACGCAGCTGGATGTAGTCCTGGGCGGTCTCGGCCAGTACCGACAACAGCACGGCGCGGCGGTCGTTTTCCGCCACTTGCAGGGTGGCGTCGGCGGCTTCGGTTTCGCGTTTGACCCGTCCCCAGAAGTCCAGCTCCCACGACGCCGAGAAGCCCGCGTCCCACTGGTTGAACGCGGAACGCCCGTTTTCGCCGGAGGGGTCGTTCAAGCCTTTGCCGCTGTTGCGTTTGCGCTGGTAGGCGCCCGTGGCGTCGACAGTGGGATAACGCTCGGCGGTGGTCACCTGGCGCACCGCACGGCTTTGTTGCAGGCGGCTGCTGGCCAGTTTCAGGTCGAGGTTATCGGTCAGCGCGCGGCGCGTGAGGGCCGACAGTTGCTCGTCGTGGAACACGTCCCACCAGCGCTCTTGCAGCGGATCACTCACTGCTCGGCTGGCGGCTTGTCGCCCTTGAGGTTCGCTCCACCGCGTGGCTTGCGGCGTGTGCGGGCGCTGAAAATCCGGCCCGACAGTGCAGGCACTCAGGCTGATAACACTCAGGGTGAGCCAGGCAAGGTGTCTCATTGCTGGGCCACCTCACGCTGCGGCGCGACCGGCTGGGTGTCGACGCTGGCCTCGACCGACATGCCGACCCGCAGGCGCTCGGTCAGCGGTTGGTTGGGTTCGAGGACGATTTTCACCGGGATGCGCTGCACCACCTTGGTGAAGTTGCCGGTCGCGTTGTCCGGCTTGACCGATGCGAAGGTCACACCCGTGGCGGGTGCGAGGCTCTCCAGGTGGCCGTTGAGCAGCTCCCCGTCGAGGCTGTCGACCCGCACCTGCACGGCCTGGCCGGCGTGCATATGGGACAGCTGGGTTTCCTGGAAGTTGGCGACCACGTAGGCCTCGGCCAACGGCACCACCGCGAGGATCTTGCTGCCCGGGGTCACATAGGCACCGACCCGCACCGCGCGCTCACCGACCATGCCATCCACCGGCGCGACGATGCGCGTGTAGGACAGCTGATAGCTGGCCATTTCCAACGCGGCCTGGGCACGCTTGAGCCCACCTTCGGCGGCATCGCGCTGGGCCGTGAGGATTTCCACCTGCTTGCGCTCGGCCGCCAGCACCGCCGTGGCGTTAGCCAGGCGCGCGGTGGCCTGGTCGATGCGGGTCTTGGCTTGCTGGGCGTTCTGCACGGTGCCCGCGCCCACGCCGGCGAGGTGGTTGTAGCGGTTCAGTTCATGTTCGGCGAAGGCCACTTCGGCGCGGTCTGCCGCCACGGTGGCCTGGGCCTGGGCGATCACCGAGGTTTGGCGCTCCAGGGTCGCGGTGGCGTTCTTCAGCTGGGCCTGGGCGACCAGGGTGTCGGCGTCGGCGGCCTGGGCGGCGGCGCGAAAATCGCGGTCGTCGATCAGCGCCAGCAGTTGCCCGGCCTTGACGCGCTGGTTGTCTTCCACCAGCACTTCCTTGATAAAGCCCGCCACACGTGGCGCCACCAGGGTGAAATCGGCGGCGACGAAGGCGTCGTTGGTGGCCTGGCGCTTGTTGCCCAACAGGCCGGGCGCGACCAGGTAGACCAGCACGCCGACGGCAAACACGGCGATAACGGAGACGGCGATTTTGTCTTTGCGTTTCATGGGAAGTCCTTGTGGCTAGGTCGGTGCGCGAGGCGGAAAAATCCGCGTGGGCATCCAGAAAATCAGCAGGATCAACGCCACCGCGACAGCGGCCATGACGTAATAGAGGTCCGAAGAAGTCAGCACCACGGCCTGCTCGTGCAGGCGCTGGGCCAGGCCCGGTGCATCGCCGTCGGCCAGCGGCGAGTTACCCAGGCGGTCCACCAGCATGGTCGAGTGAAAGTGCAGGCGCTGGGTGGTCAACGCATCCAGCACGCCGGTGGCAATCACGGCAGCCAGGCCTTTGACGGTGTTGAACCAGGCCGAGGCGAACGGCCCATCCGCCGGTTGAATGCTGCCGGTGGAGAGCATCAGCAGCGGCAACACCGCCATGGGCTGCCCGAAGATTTGCAGCAGGTACAGGCCGTAGAAATCGTCGCGAATCCATGCCGAGGTCAGGTGCGCACTGCCCACGCAACACAGCACCAACATCCCCAGCCCGATCCCCAGGACCCAGCGGCAATCGACCCAGCGCAGGTTGCACAACGCCGCCACCAGCGGCAGCGCGATCAATTGCGGCAGCGCCATCAGCAGCATCACCGGCGCGGTTTGCAATGGGCGATAACCCTGGACCTGGGCGAGGAAACTCGAGGGGATGATGATCACCGAGGTCAGCACCATCAGCACGCCTGCCAGCACGATCAGGGCAAACGCCAGGTTGCGCAGGCCTAGCATCTGCAATTTGAAAAACGGCATCGGGTGCGACCATTCATTGAACATGAACAGCACCAGCAGCACGCTGCCGCCGCACAGCAGGAAGGTGATCAGGCCCGACTCGAACCAGTCCAGGCGATTGCCCTGCAGAATGCCGATCACCAGCATGCAGATCGCCGGAAACCCCAGCAGCAGTCCGCGCCAGTTGAACTGCTTGAAGCGCTCCAGGCGCAGCGGGTCTTGCGGCAAACCGTAGGCCACGGCGGCCATGGCCAGCAGGCACGGCCCGACGATCTGCCAGAACGCCCACTGCCAACCGACGTATTCGGTCCACAGTGCCGCCAACGGCGTGCCGAGGCTCGGCCCGAACGTGGCGGTAAGTGCGTAGCCAGCCAGACCATACAGCTTGACGTTGGCCGGCAGGAAGCGCAGCGCCACGGTCATCAGCATCGGCGGCAAGGCACCGCCCGCCAGGCCCTGGACGGTACGCAGCAGCAGCAGGCTTTGGTAGTTCGGCGCAAACGGGCACAGGATCCCGAGCACGGTGAACAGGCCAATGGCGCACAGGGTGAAGCGCCGCAGGGAAAACGTCACCGAACACCAGGGCGCAAAGGCCATGGCCGACACGGAAGTGGCCGTGTACGCGGCCACCAGCCAGGTGCCTTCGTCAAAGCCGATGTACAGCGCACCGCGAATATCCGCGAGGGCCACCTTGGTGACCATCTCGTTGAGGCCGGACACCAGCACCGCGAGCAACACGCCGACCAGGCCGATGATGATGCGCGGGCCGAATACAGGCGGGGTGATGGCGGTGGGTCTGGCTGCGGCCGCAAGGGTGGGGGCAGCGAGGGAAGTCATGAACAGGCAGCTCGGGATTAGAAATACCCGAGCAGTTTAATCAGGCACATCCATGACAAAAAGTTACATGTTGGCAGGATATAAGTGCGCCAGGCGCAATCCTGGATTCACTATAGAACCCTTGTGGGAGGGGGCTTGCTCCCGATTGCGCTGGATTAGATAGAAAATCTGGGTCTGGCACACAGCAATCGGGAGCAAGCCCCCTCCCACATTTTGACCGCGCATGGCTTGTAGATCAGGTGGGTTGGGCTTCCAGCCAGGTGGCGTGGCAACTTTCGCGCATGGTTTCGCGCAGCCACTTATGAGCCGGGTCTTTGTCGAAGCGCGGGTGCCAGGATTGGGCCAATACCAACGTCGGCAGCGAGATCGGCAACGCAAACGCGCGCAGTGGCAGCTTCAAGCGGTTGGCGCTCAACAGGGCTTCCTTGGGCACCGGCAGAATCAGGTCGGAATCGGGCAACATGAACATCGCACCGTGAAAACCCGGCGCAATCATCGCCACCCGCCGCTCCAGGCCCTGGGCATTCAGTGCAGTGTCGATCGGGCCACGGGCGATGCCACGTCGCGAGATGCTGATATGGGAATAGCTGGCGAAGCGCGCGGCGGTGATCTCGTCGTCAAACAACGGATGGTCCTCCCGCGCGAGGCCCACGAAGGTGGTGGAAAACAGGTTCTGCACCTTCACTTCCGGAGTGACCGGCATGGTGTTGCTCACGCGCAGGTCCAGCCGCCCTTCGCGCAGGGCTTCATCATCGGTGTCGCCTTCAGGCACGAAACACAGCTCGCACAGTGGCGCCATGCGCTCCATGGTGTCGAACAGCCGACCGCCATACACGCCGATGAAAAAGTCATTGGCGCGCACACTGAAGCGACGGCGCAAGGTGCTCAAATCAACCTGATCCGCCGAGCGAAACAGCAACGCCGCCTGCTCCACCACGTTGCGCACCTGGCCTTGCAACTGCAAGGCCTTGGGCGTCGGCACCAGGCCGCGACCGGCGCGCACCAGGATCGGATCGCCCACCGCTTCGCGAATACGTGTGAGGGTACGGCTCATGGCCGCCGGACTGAGGTTCATCCGCCGCGCGGCGCCCACCACGCTGCCCTCGTCGAGCAAGGCGTCGAGGGCGACCAACAGGTTCATGTCGGGTAGTTGCATGCCAAGCACTCGTGGTCAGTCGGGAGTGAGCTGGCCGCAATCGTAGCAGGCTGGGGGTATCAGCGCTGCATGCCCCACCGTTTCACGGTGAGGCGCTCGAAGGTGTCGAACACCAGGTTTTCCACCAGCAGGCCGATCAGGATCACCACCGCCAGGCCGGCGAATACCTTGTCGGTGTACAGCTCGTTGCGGTTCTGGAAGATGTACCAGCCCAGGCCGCCCTTGCCGCTGGTCGCACCGAATACCAGCTCGGCGGCGATCAGGGTGCGCCAGGCGAAGGCCCAGCCGATTTTCAGCCCGGCGAGGATCGACGGCAGTGCCGCCGGGATCAGGATGAACAACACGAAACGCATGCCCTTGAGGCCATAGTTGCGACCGGCCATGCGCAGGGTTTCGGACACACCGAGAAACCCGGAATAGGTGTTGAGCGCCAGCGCCCACAACACCGAATGCACCAGCACGAAAATCAGGCTGTTCTGGCCCAGGCCGAACCACAGCAGCGCCAGCGGCAATAACGCAATGGCCGGCAGTGGGTTGAACATCGAGGTCAGGGTGCTCAGCAGGTCACGGCCCAGTTGCGTCGACACCGCCAGGGTGGTCAGGGCAAACGCCAGCACGATGCCGATCAGGTAGCCCTTGACCAGCACCACCAGCGAGATGCTCACCTTGCCCAGCAGTTCGCCACTGAGCAGGCCGTCATAGAGCGCGTGAAAGGTCTGCAGGAAACTCGGCAGCAGCAGGTCGTTGTTCTGGTAGCGCGCGACGGCTTCCCAAAGGATCGCGAGCACGATCAGGATCAGGCCCTTGCGTAGCCAGCCTTGCTGCCACAGGCGTTGGCGCAGGGGCAGTTCGCGTTCCACGGGGACGCTGAGCAGCGGCTCAAGGTTGATTTCGTATTCCTGGCGCATTGGGTTGTCCCCTTAGTAAGCGATGCGGATGTCGGCGAAACCCAACTCACGTTCGGCCTCGGGCGCTTCATCGAACAACAGGCGATGAATCCGCCGCGCCGACGCCTGGAACTCCACGCCACCGAGGCTGTGCAGGTCGTATTGATGGCTGTGGATTTCCGCGCGCACACGCCCCGGATGCGGCGACAGCAGCAGGATGCGATTGCCCACCACCAGCGCTTCTTCGATGGAGTGGGTGACGAACAGCAGGGTGAAGCGCACTTCTTCCCAGAGCAGCAGCAATTCCTCCTGCATCTTGCGCCGGGTCAGGGCGTCGAGGGCGGCGAAGGGTTCGTCCATCAGCAGGATTTTCGGCTGCATGGCCAGGGCGCGGGCGATGGCCACGCGGGCTTTCATGCCGCCGGACAGCGTGTGCGGGTAAGCGTCGGCAAAGGCGCTGAGGCCGACTTTGTCGAGGTAGTGCAGCGCCCGTTCTTCGGCTTCGCGACGCGCTAAGGTCTTCGACGCCAGCAGCGGAAACATCACGTTCTGCTTGACGGTTTTCCACGGCGGCAGCTGGTCGAACTCCTGGAACACCACGATGCGGTCCGGGCCCGGCTGTTCGACCTTTTGCCCCAGCAGGCGGATCTCGCCTTCGCAGGGTTTGATAAACCCGGCAATGGACTTGAGCAGTGTGGATTTGCCGCAACCCGATGGGCCGAGCAACACGTAGCGATCCGCCGGGTCGATCTCGAAGCTGACTTGGTGAGTGGCGCGCACCACGCGCTCGGGGGTGCGGTATTCCAGGCTGACGTTATCCACCGCCAGCAATGGTGCGGCGGTGTGCAGGTTGCTGGCCGTGTGGCCTTGCAAGGGCGCGTTCATCTCAACTTCCTTGCAGGGGCTTGGCATCCTGGAAGAAGTAGTCCTTCCACGATTCAGGCTTGTTTTTGATGGCGCCGACGCGGTAGAGGAATTCCGCCAGCGGGTAGGTGTTTTTTGGCGTGACGCTGAATTCGAACTGAGGGTTGTCGATGATTTTCAGCAATTCGGCGCGGTCGATCTTGGCCTTGGTGACGCGGATGTAAGTGTCGGCCGCCGCGCCTTTATCGTTCTGGGCGAATTGCGCGGCTTCGGTCAACGCCTCGACAAATGCCTTGTAGGTTTTCGGGTTGTCGTTGCGGAATTTCTCGGTGGCGAACAGCACCGTTGGCGAGTTCGGCCCCAGCAGGTCGTAGGTGTTCAGCACCACATGCACGTTCGGGTTGGCCAAGGCCTGATCCTGGAACGGCGGGTTGGAGAAGTGCCCGGTCAGTTCAGTGCCGCCGGCGATCAGGGCGGCGGTGGCATCCGGGTGCGGGACGGCGACGGTGTACTTGTCGAGGCGATTGAACTCCTTGTCGCCCCATTGCTTGGCGGCGGCGTATTGCAGGAAGCGCGACTGCACCGACACGCCCACCGCGGGCACGGCGATACGGTCCTTGTCGGTGAAATCGGCAATGGTCTTGACCTTGGGATTGTTACTGACCAGGTAGTAGGGGAAGTTGCCCAGGGAGGCCACGGCCTTGACGTTCTGCTTGCCATGGGTGCGGTCCCAGATGGTCAACAGCGGGCCGACGCCGGCACCGGCGATATCGATCGAGCCGGAGAGCAGTGCGTCGTTGACCGCTGCGCCGCCGGACAGCTGGGTCCAATCGACCTTGATGTCGAGACCTTCCTGCTTGCCGTATTTTTCGATCAGGTTCTGGTCGCGCACTACGTTAAGCAGCAGGTAGACGATACCGAACTGTTCGGCGATGCGGATCTCGCCTTCGGCCTGCGCAGCCACCGGAGCCAGCAGGCTGCCGGCCAACAGGCTCATACCGAGGCCGACGGTCGTGGCCAGCCGTGCAAATGGGGTTTTCCTGGACATGGTCATGCTCCGAATCAGAAAGGCGCGTCGCCCTGGATGGTGGTGCGAAACAGCTTGCGGCGCAGATGGCTCGGGCAACCGGCGGCCAGGTGGATCAGCGAGCGGTTGTCCCAGAACACCAGGTCGTGGGGCTGCCATTGGTGGCGGTAGATGTTATGCGGCAGCACACTGTGGGCGTAGAGCTGGGCCAGCAGTTCGCGGCTTTCATCTTCCGGCAGGCCGACGATGCGGGTGGTGAAGCCTTCGCTGACGAACAGCGCCCTGCGGCCGTTTTCCGGATGGGTGCGCACGATGGGGTGAACCACTTCCGCGACTTGGGCAAGCTGCTCGGGCGTCAACGTCGGGCGCCAGTTGCCTTCGAATTTGGTTTCGCTGTAGCGCGCGGTATAAGAGTGTGCGGCACTGCGGCCTTCCACGGCTTTGCGCAGGTGCTCGGGCAGTTGGTCCCAGGCTTTGTGCATGTCGGCAAACAGGGTATCGCCGCCTTCGGACGGCAGCTCCTGGGCGTGGAGCATCGAGCCCAGGCTCGGCAGCTCTTTATAGGACAGGTCCGAGTGCCAGAATTTGCCTGCGTCACCCAGGCCGATGGATTGGCCGTTTTCGATGATGTTGGAGACGATCAGGATTTCCGGGTGGTTGGCCAGCAGGAACTGCTTGAGCACGTGGATCTGCAGGACGCCAAAGCGGCGGCTGAAAGCGATCTGTTGTTCGGGCGTGATGCGTTGATCGCGGAACACCACCACGTGGTGATCCAGGTGCGCGCGATGAATGCGGGCGAAATCCTGGTCGTTGACTGGCCGGGACAAATCCAGGCCGACAATCTCGGCACCGACGCTGCCGGGCAGTGGTCGAATCTCGAACGTTTGAGTGGCAAGGGTCGCTGTTGGAACAGTAGAGGTGGCGGACATGAGTTCACTCCCGGTCAGACAGGAGAGTGACTTTATAGGCATAAGAACGGTAATTTAAATACCGTTAGAGAATATATATATGCGGTAATGTCGCAATACACCAGCGGCGTGTCAGACCTGGCAAAACCCGCGCGTGGGCCGCCGGAGTCGAGCGTTGAAACGCTTACAAGCCGAAACCGTGCCCGTTTGACAAGCCTATGGGCAGCCTCTAGTGTGCATTGGATCCAATTAGCCACCCTATTTTAATAAGG
Organism: Pseudomonas sp. NFX5; assembly: GCF_049132125.1. Classification (NCBI taxonomy): domain Bacteria; kingdom Pseudomonadati; phylum Pseudomonadota; class Gammaproteobacteria; order Pseudomonadales; family Pseudomonadaceae; genus Pseudomonas; species Pseudomonas sp. NFX5. The sequence continues at coordinate 9,028 of NZ_JAFMZG010000022.1, read as the reverse complement.
AGGATAGCGTAACCGTGACGCAGAAGCCGAACCCGTTGAACAGCATCAAGATCACCGGCCCTATTCCCGCCCATCTTGCTCGCTCCGTGATTGAAGAAACCTTGCGCAATGCCATCCTTGATGGCCGCTTGCCCTGCGGTACCGCCATGCGTCAGCAGGAGCTGGCCAGCCTGTTCGGGGTCAGCCGCATGCCGGTGCGTGAAGCCTTGCGTCAGTTGGAGGCGCAGTCACTGCTGCATGTGGTCACCCACAAGGGCGCCGTGGTTGCACCGTTGATCGAAGACAATTCGGCTGAGACCTATGAGCTGCGAATGTTGCTGGAGTCTGAAGCCCTGCGTTTGTCGATTCCCTTGCTGACCGAAGCCGATATCGCCGAGGCAGACACGCTCATCTGTGCCCTGGAACAGGAAAAAGACTACACCGAGATTGGCCGTCTCAATCGCCTGTTCCACATGACCCTGTATGGCAAGGCCCCCAACCAGCGGCTGCTCAAGCTGGTGGAGCACGGGCTGAATGAGGAGGAGCGCTTCCTGCGTTTCAACCTCGAGGCGATGGGGCTGGGCGAAACTTCCCAGGAAGACCATCGTGAACTGCTGAACCTGGTGACACAAAAGAAGGTCGAGGAAAGCATCCTGACGCTGCGTAATCACCTGATGCGCGGGATGGACGTGATCACAACCTATCTCGATAACCTCGACGCCGCCGCAAAGAAGACGCTCTAACATGGCGTAAGGTCGCTCGGCTTGCCCGTCGAGCACTGCGGGGTTCCCTACCTGGCCAAGTAGCGCCCCGCGCAGAAGAAACTTCCCACTCTTATAAAGTAAGTTACCGACAGCTTATATTATTTAGAAAAACATCTAATGCATTCATATACTGGCCAACTTGTTTAACCCGCTTATTATCTTTCATTACTAAACCAGCCACTTAATTCGACCGTGCAGCCCCACTTGCGTGAGCGCGCGTGCGCGCAAAGCCTGGTTTACATCTTTCTTATCTTTTTTGCGGCATACAAAAGTCCAACGTTGTTTTAGCGACGACGCAATAATTTATAGGCATCAACTATGTACCCACCTTTACTGGAACAAAGAAAACGGCTGTTGTGCAGCCATCCGTTATTTCTGGAAATAACTTCGCTGGAAAAGTTACGACTGTTCATGGAAAACCATGTATTCGCTGTCTGGGACTTCATGACGCTCACCAAACGCCTGCAGCAGGACCTGACCTGCACTCGCCTACCCTGGCTGCCACCGGCCGACCCGCAAGCAGCACGCTTGATCAATGAGATTGTGCTGGGCGAAGAATCAGACTCACGCCCCAGGCAAGGCCATTGCAGCCACTTCGAGTGGTACCTGGAAGCCATGGTCGAAGTCGGCGCCAGCACCTCGGCGATACACCGTTTCATTGCACTGCTGCACCAGGGCGTGGAAGCAAGCACGGCCCTGCGCATGGCCGATGTTCCTGCTGGGGCCGCGCGCTTCGTCAGCGACACGCTGCACATTGCGCTGCAAGCCCCTACCCATTGCGTAGCCGCCGCATTCCTTCATGGGCGTGAGCGTGTCATACCAAGTATGTTCGAACACCTCCTGCAGCCCGATACGCTCATCCATCGCCAGGCACCGTCCCTGTGTGGCTATTTCAGGCGCCACATCGAGTTGGATACTGAACATCACGGGCCAGCAGCTGAGGAGCTGCTCGAACGCCTGGTGGGTGCAGACCCGGCTTATCCGCAACAGGCCCATGACGCAGCCCTTGCCGCCGTAGAAAGCCGTATCACGTTCTGGGACGAGGTGCGCGCCGCGCTGCACGAGGTGCACCCATGAATACCGCCGGCTACACCACCATCGCCGACGACTGGGAACGCCGCGCCACCATCCGAACCCGCCCTCGTCGCCTGCTGGAAGACGACAACAAGCTGATCTACCCACTGTGCCGTCAGCCCTTGGTACTCAACGCGACCTTCATGGAACATTGCTCGCAATGGCGCGACTTCGTGCTGGTGCAAAGCTTCTATAAGTTCATCCACGATGTGGTGATTTTCGAAACCGAAATCGTCGACAAGACCGCGCGCAGCATTGCCAAGAATCGCTTCTCGCTGCCCTTCCCGCTTGCCTGTCGCGTTGATGCGATGACGGTTGTGGTGGACGAGGACTATCACGCCTTGGTGGCCTTGGATTTCATGCAACAGACTGTCGCAATGACGGGCATACAGCCGATTGACCTGCCCGGGCATATCGAACTGAGTCGCGCGCTGCCGGCGGCGCAGGCGCAGGCTCCGGAACACCTGAGCGATGCTGTGGAGCTGATTGGCGTAGCCATCGCCGAAAACACCGTGACCCACGATGTCGCAGCGTTTTCCAAGGACCGCAGTGTCAAGGCCTCCATACGGGGCTTGATGGACGACCACCTGTTTGACGAAGGTCGCCACGCGCAGTTCTGGACGCGGCTGGTGCGCATCTACTGGCAAGCCGCGAGCCCGGATGACCGTGACAGCATCGCTCACGTACTGCCGACATTCCTGGCACATTACCTGACCAACGACCTGCAGAAAAACTTCGACCTGCGCCTGATCGAACACCTGGACATCAGCGAGCGCCTGCGCGGTGTGCTGCGCGATGAAATATCAGCGCTTGCGTTCCCCATCACCCGCCAGCACCCGTTGATGGCCAATATCATGGGCTTCCTGCAACACAGCGGCGTGCTGCAAACGCCGAGCGTGGGACAAGTGCTGAACGACTACCTGTCGGTGTCACCATGAGGTGCCTGACCATCGGCTGGTGCGGCACAAGCAAGGCACTGGGCGAAATCAGGCCAATGCTGGAACAGTACGGCCATGTTTCAGGGGATGAGGCCGCCGACCTGTGGATTGAAGACGGCAGCCTGCCGTTGCCGGATGACGTGGGCGAAACCACCTGTATAAGTCTGCGCCTGGGGATAGGCCCGTTGAGCGACGGTGGGTTGCCTGCGCTGCAAGTGCGCGCCTATGGCCATGGCCGACGCTTGTTCGCCGTACTGGACATCGCCGAGGAGCCCAGTGGCAACGGCCAGCGATTGCGTCGGCAGGCAACAACCGCGCTGGTGGATTGGGTCGCACTGCTGGTCAGTGGCTTCTCACGTGACCCCGAGTCTCTCTCTACACGCGCGATTGCCACTGACTGGCCCGACCACGGCCTGCACGGGCTTGAGCCGTTGGCATTTATGCATCGATTCAATCGTACGGCAAACCCTGCCCTGATCCAGGAAGCCCAGGTACCGGTGATCGAACGGGTGCAGGCCAGCCTTGTCCTGTTCGCCGACCGGCAGGCGCTGAACATTGCGGGGCACACCGTGACCTACCGCCAACTGCACCTACAGGCCATGGCGATTCAGCTGCGATTGCGCCCGCTGCTGGAGGCGCTTGAGGCGCCACCGGTGATCGGTGTATGCCTGGAAAAATCCGTGGAATTGTATGCCAGCATTCTTGCCGTACTGGGCAGTGGCGCGGTGTACCTGCCACTGGGACCTGATCAACCCACAAAACGCCATCGGGCCATGCTCGAAAACGCCGGGGCCCGCGTATTGCTGGACGCCGGCCAACATCCATTGCGGGAGCGTTTCATTTCACTGGATGTCAGCACAGTCGAGGCGCACAACGCCAATTCCGCATCCTCGCTGATGCACGATCGCCCCTGTTCGGATATGCCGTGCATGGTGCTCTATACATCGGGCAGTACGGGCCAGCCCAAGGGTGTGCTGCTCAGCCAAGCTAACCTGGCGCATTTCACCGCTTGGTTCGGGTCCTGCATGACGCAGGATGAACGGAGCCGCGTCCTGCAGTTTTCGCCCTTGGGTTTCGACTCGTCATTGATCGAAATCTTCCCCGCCCTGATTGCCGGCGCCGAGTTGATCGTACCCAGTGAGGAACAGCGACGCGACCCTGGGCAACTGTTGGAATTGCTCCGCCGACAGCGTGTCACTCATGCCTTCCTGCCGCCTGCGCTGCTCAATATCCTGCCGCCGGATCCCCCCCTGGGCGTGACGCATCTGCTCACCGGTGGCGATGCCTGCGAACCCCATGTAATCGAGCGGCTGGCGGGACGGTGCCAGTTGCACAACCTCTATGGCCCCACCGAAACCACGGTACTGATTACGCACCGGACGTTCGCCCCCGATGACAATAATCGTAATGTCGGCTACCCCATCGCCAATAGCCAGGTGCTGATCCTCGATGACGATCTGCAACCGGTGGATGAACAGGTGATGGGCGAGTTGTACATCGTCGGGCCCGGAGTGAGCCTGGGGTATGTGAATGCGCCGCGGCAGGCTGACAGCCCGTTCGTCGAACTGCTGGTGCCGGGCGGCCAAAGGCTGCGGGCCTACCGCAGCGGCGACTTGGCGCAGTGGAGCGCCGCAGGGATTGTGCTGGGTGGGCGTCGCGACGACCAGGTAAAGATCCGCGGTTTTCGGGTCGACCCCCGGGAGATTGAACAATGCCTGCGCAGCAGCAGGCTGTATCGCGAGCTGGCCGTGGTGATCGACCATGAAAGCAGGATCTGCGCCTTTGTCGCCCAGCCCGAACCCAATGCTACGCTGGTGGCCTTGCAGCAGCATACGCGCCAGTGGCTACCGGACTACATGCAACCTGGTTTCTGGGTGGAACTGCCAGCCATTCCGCACAGCGACAACGGCAAGGTCGACCGCAAGGGGCTGCTGTCGCGCCCCTTCCTCCCCATTTTGCAGGCCACTCCCGGCGCCGCGCACACGCCGCTTCAAGCGCGATTGAGCGACCTTTGGGGTGAGCTGCTGGGCTTGCCCACCAGCCAGTTGCCCATCGATGAAAGCTTCTTTGCACTGGGCGGCCATTCGATTTTGCTGTCGACGCTGTTGTTGCGCGTTCGCGAGCAATTTGGCCGTAGTTTCGCGTTAAGCCATTTCATTGAAGTACCGACTATTCGTACGCTCGCAACGCTGATGGAGGAAGGTGAACTGCCAGACGCATCCTCTGCCCGAGCAGCCGTGGACGCTCAACGGGAGTGGGAAATCAATCCGTTGCAAGGGGACCGCGCAGGCAATCCGCACAAGGTGATCGTGACAGGGGCCAACAGCTTCGTCGGCGTCCATATTGTCGAGGCGTTGTTGAACGCCGGGGCCACCGAGGTGGCGTGCCTGGTGCGTGACTTGCCGGGGAGTCCTGCGATGGCTCGTTTTACCCAGGCGTTGCGTGACTACCAACTGGAACATCTGGACTTGAGCAGGGTGCGAGTATTCGCCGCCGATGTCAGCCTTCCGCGGTTGGGTTTGGCCTGTGACGCGTATGACGCACTCGCCGCAGACTTTGGCACGCTGGTGCACAACGCAGCACGGGTCAACCACGTGCTGGACTACGCCTCACTGGCCAGGGACAACGTCGACCCCATATTCGAATGCCTGCGCCTGTGCGAAACCCGCTGCAAGAAAGTCTTCAACTTTGTCTCGACATTGTCGGCCGCCAGCAGCATCAGCACGACGGGGCATGTGCTCGAAGCTCCGGCGGCAACCACCCTGCCGCTGTACATCCGAAATGGCTACAACCTGTCCAAGTGGGTCGCCGAGCGGATCCTGGGGCGTGCAATCGAGCAAGGGGCCTGGGTGAACATCCATCGCCCTGGAAATATCAGCTTCAACAGCCATAACGGTATCTGCCAACCACAGAAGAATCGCCTGATGTTGATGCTCAAGGGATCGCTGCAGTTGGGCATGCTGCCGAGGTTGGACCTGAATTTCGACCTGATGCCCGTGGACTTTCTGGCTCGCTTCATTGCGTTCCACTGCAATCGCTTTCAAGCCGATAGAAGCGTATTCAACCTGCATAACCCACAACCACTGAGCTGGGAGCACTACCTGGATGCATTCAACCGGGCGGGCCACCGGTTCGAGCGGGTCAGTACTGCGCATTGGCAGCAGGCGCTGCGAACGGTAAGCCAGGACAATGCGATGTTTGGTGTACTCGGGTTTTACCTTGATCGACTGGATGAAGATATCGGTGACACCTCGATGATCCTCCATGACAACGCGCAACGCGGCGTTCAGCAGATGGGTGAGCAATACCCCGAAAAAGACCCGGCACTGCTGAGTAAAGGCTGCAACTACCTCAAGGCCATCGGCTTTCTTTGAATAGCTTCAGGACAACTTCATGAAACCGCTGCAACCCGATACGCTAATTCATAACCCGAGCGGCCACCCGATAGTGTCCTCTGTGGTGATCGACTGCCATGCCAACCGTCTATGGAACATAGTGGGGCAGTTTGCAGGCTTCGATGCGTTCATCCCTTCCTTGACGCATATCGAAATGACCGGCACCGGAGTGGGCGCTTTACGCACGAAATTTTTCCGCGATGGCAACCGCGTCGTAGAACAGCTCAATAGCCGGGATGAGCAAGCGATGCACATGACCTGGACCACGATCTACAACACCCTGGGCGTGGCCAGGTTGTGGGCCGCAATCAAAGTGGAAGCGCTTGGAGCACACTGCTCCAAGGTAACCTGGACCATCATTGCCGACCCCCTGGAGACGGCGCAGGAAGGATTTGAACAGTTTGTACAAGGCTTCGCAGACAGCGCGCTGGACAATGTTCGCCGCTTGCTGGGTAAGCAGTAGGAGCGAACCGGCTCGCTCCTACTCGTACACTCAGCGGCTCAGATCTTGAAGCTGTCGACCAGCTGCTTCAACCGATTGGCCTGTTGCGACAACGCATCGCAGTCTTTCAGGGTTTCGTTGAGGTTGGTCACGCCCTGCTGGTTCAGCAGGTTGATCTGGTTGATATCGACGTTGAGGGTTTCCACCACGGCAGTTTGTTCCTCGGTGGCCGCAGCGACGGACTGGTTCATGCCGTCGATCTCGACAATTCGCTGCGTTACGCTGACCAGGCGCTCACCGGCCTGGTTGGCCACCTGGACACTTTCCTCACTGGAGGTCTGGCTGGCATTCATGGTGGTCACTGCTTCACGCGACCCCACTTGCAGCGAAGTGATCATTTTATGAATCTCCTCAGCCGACTCCTGGGTACGGTGAGCCAGGTTACGCACCTCGTCGGCGACCACGGCAAACCCGCGTCCGGCTTCCCCGGCACGTGCTGCTTCAATCGCAGCGTTCAGTGCCAGCAAGTTGGTTTGCTGGGAGATGCCTTTGATCACATCAAGGATGTGGCCGATATTGTCGGTGCTGGCGTTCAGGGTTTCGATCTGAGTGCAGGACAGGCTGATTTTCTGCGACAGCTCCGACATTGCCAGGATGGTTTGCTCGACCACTTTACGCCCATCATCAGCCTGCTCGCTGGCACCGCTGGCGTGCTGTGAAGCATCGGCGGCGTTACGCGCGATTTCCTGGGTGGCAGCCCCCAGTTCGTTGATTGCGGCGGCCACGCTGTTGGTGCGTGCGCTTTGCTCATCAGAGCCGATGATCGAGGCGTTGGATGACGCCATCACACGCTGAGACAGGTCATGCACCTGACGTGTTGCAGAAGACACTTCGGAAATCGAGGCGTGGATACGCTCTACGAACCGGTTGAACGCGCTGCCCACTTCACCGAACTCGTCTTTACTGGTGACCGTCAAGCGGCGAGTCAGGTCGCCCTCACCTTGGGCAATGTCCTGCATGGCAATACCCATGGTGGTCAGGGGCCGCAGTAACACTTGAATCAGCAGGCTCAAGAGCACAGCAATCGCGACTACGGCGATCAGCATGGCGATCAATGCAGACGTACGGAATTTGCCCAACGGTGCGTAGGCTTTGTCTTTATCAATCGACAGGCCGATATACCAATCTGCACCGGGCAAGCCACTGATAGGTGTGAACGACAGGATGCGATCCTGGCCCTTGAGAACTACGTCCTGATTAACTTTCTCAATACGGACGTTAGTGCCCGGGTAGATGTCCTTGAGGTTTTTCATCACCTGGTCTTCGTCAGGACTTACGATGACTTGGCCGTCGCCGCTGACCAGAAACGCATGGCCGATGCCGCCGAAGTCCACCGAATTGATGATTTTCACCAGGGTTTGCAGGCTCAGGTCTCCGCCGACCACGCCGAGCAACTCGCCGTTCTTTTTCACCGGCATAGCGATAGTTACGATCTGCCCACCCACGGCGGCCATATAGGGCGGCGTGAGCATGGGTTTATCGGCAGCCACGGCTTGCTTGTACCAGGGACGCTGACGAGGGTCGTAGCCGTCAGGCATTTTTGCGTCCGGGCGCTGGGTGAACACACCGTTGGTTTGGCCAACGTAGGTGAACTGGAAGTTCGAGGTGAACGCCGGTTGATCAACCAACCCTGGAAGATCAGCAGCACTACCCTGATGGGCAACGTTTTGCGTCAGACTTTCGAGCACCAGTATTCGACCGCTAAGCCAGTTCTGCACACTACTCGCGGTGAGCTCACCGGACTGCTGGATAGACGACTCCAGATTCTGTTTGATGGTGCTGCGCTGCAGGTAATCGTTGTAAAGCGTGAATAACGCGAAGGCCAGAACCACAACGCCTGACGCGGCCAACAGAATTTTATGACTGAATTTGAGATTCATTTCATCGACTTCTTTTTGCCAAATGGGGGTGAGCGTGCCGAGAGGAACATTCCATGTACGGTATAGGCGGCGTCTCGGGCCGCTCTATTTCGGTGCACGCATGGCTCATCAGGCTTTCGGCCAAGCTGGAGGAAAGCTTAGGGAATTGTGGGATGAATCGTCCTTTTACGTAGGAAACCGACCAAAGGTTGTCGTACAAGATTTAGAAGTAAAAATTCTTCCCTATTACCTGCGTCGTGCTCTTAAAGCAGGTCAGTGCCATGAACCTGATTTTGGAGTTGGGTAGGCGTAGTTGCTGCTCGCTTACAGAGTTCATAAACCCTCTAAACGACAAAACCCCTGTCTGCATGAGCAGACAGGGGTTCTGGGATTTAATCTTGACGATGACCTACTCTCACATGGGGAAACCCCACACTACCATCGGCGATGCATCGTTTCACTGCTGAGTTCGGGATGGGATCAGGTGGTTCCAATGCTCTATGGTCGTCAAGAAATT